>CAZSUK010000607.1:0-36815 GCA_964609355.1 uncultured Acidobacteriaceae bacterium
TGACACCACAGAGATGGTTGAGGGCAATATCTACTTTCCGGAGAGTTCCCTTAAGCGGGAGTATTTCCGTCCCAGCTCAACGATATCGACCTGCCCCTGGAAGGGACAAGCCCGATACTACAGTCTTCTGGTCGACGGACAGGAGAATCAGGACGCTGCCTGGTACTATCCGGATCCTAAGCCTGCAGCCCGCAATGTGAAGAATCATGTAGCCTTTTGGCGCGGAGTTGAAGTCGAAAAGTAGCCGCAAAAGGAGTCGCTGGAGCATGGCCGCCGTGCTTTTCAGCTTGATGACTTTGCCTCCCGGCGGGGTCCTGGCTAAGCAGGCGCCCGCCGTAAACTCCCCGCAGAGAGACCTGGAAGTTATACGGCGCTTGGAAGAAGAGTATTTGCGGGCTGAGATCGAAGATGACACCGCGATAGCGGGTACGATTCTTGCCGACGACTACGTAGGGCTCAAACCGGATGGGTCCACTTCCTCCAAGTCCGACGTCTTGAACCGTTTGAATCTGCATGAACGCCGTCGCCAGCCTTACCTGATCACTGCCACCAACATGCGGGAGCACCTGTTTGGCGATACTGCGGCTGTGAGCTACACCAAGGTCTACACCAAACCCGGCAGCCAGGCAGCCTACGGCGAAAACGTCCTGCATCTCCTAATTCGCCGAAACGGCGTCTGGCGCTTGCAGCTGAGCAGTCCCCTCCCCGGTCCCAAGCCCTAGAGCAAAAAACATCTCCAAGAAAGAGCCGCCGACCCGCAGATCTGTCTACTGCGCTTCGCTCCGGTCGAGATGACAAAGGGGAGAGTGGCTGCTGACCGGAAGGTCTATTGCGGCTCCTGCTCAGCAACTACTCTCCCCGGAAGCGCGGCCCTACCCTTTGTCATCTCGACCGGAGCTCCGCAGGAGCGTAGTGGAGGGATCTGCGGTCCAGCGGTCTTTCCTGGCAATGCTTTTCAGGGAGTCACAGAATCGGTTCCCCGCAGTTCTCTGCCCTGCTGTTTTTGGTTTTCCTCCGCCTATCTCTGGGATAATAAACCCACTCTGGCAGCCGCCTTGGCAGGCGGCACGCACCGCGTATCCCTCATGAAGCCACTCGTGCTTGCACTAACCCCGACGCGCAACCGTCGCCTGAATGAAGTGACAGGCATGGTGCTGCTGGTGGCCGCGAGCCTCCTTTTCCTCGCTCTTGCCTCTTACCATCCGACGGACCCATCCTTCAACACCGATGCGGTCGGGCGTCAGGCGCACAACTGGACCGGGCTGGTCGGCGCAACCCTCAGCGACATGCTCCTGCAATTCGAGGGGGTCGCCGCTTTCCTGATCCCATTTATGCTGGGCGCGCTGGGCTGGACCTGGCTGCGATCACGCCCTGCCGGGTCCCCTGCAGCAAAGATAGCGGGGGCTGCACTCTACCTGTTTTTTGCCCCAGCACTTTTCGGTCTCATACCCGGTCAGCTCCGCTGGATGCACGCGCTGCCGCTGGAGGGCCTGACCGGGCGGCTGGTCGTCGATACGCTAGTCCATTACCTCAACTTTCCCGGCGCCGCCATCGTGATCAGCAGCATGGTGCTCATCGCGCTCTACCTCTCCACCACCTTTAGCTTCAGCACCGCTCAACAGTGGACGGCGATTCGCTTTGCCTTCGCTCTGGCGTGGCGCGACCGCTTCCGTAACTGGCATGCCGCCTGGGCTAAGGCTCGGCTGGAAAAGAAGATACTGGCCAAAGCGCAGGAGCCGGAGAAAAAAATCGCCGTCAAGCGAGTGCAACCGCGGGAAGATGAAGAAGAAAGGATCCCCGCCTCACGCCGTTCTGCGTTCGCCAACTCATCGCCCGCCGAGCAGGCGCCCAGAGCCACGCCACCCCCTGAAAAGCACACCCCTTCCTTATGGAACCAGATGCCACGCACCAGCATCCCGGATCCAGAGCCTCAGGAAATGGAAGCTGACGAAGCAGGGGAGATTGCAGCCGCAGCCGCCCCGGCGGCAAAGGCTATTTCCGTAAAAGGGCGCGCCGATGCGGATGCGCGGCCGGTTACCCTGGCGCCTCGAGCGGACAGCGGGTTCCGTCTCCCTCCGAGCACACTCCTGCACCGCAGTGACGAATCGCAGATCGTGCGCGAAGATGACCTGCGCAGTCAGGCCAAGATCCTGGTCGAAAAGTGCGCTGAGTTCGACGTCTGCGGCCAGGTGGTCCAGATCAATCCCGGCCCCGTGGTCACGACCTTCGAATTCAAGCCCGAAGCAGGGGTTAAGTACAGCCGCGTGACCGGCCTGGCGGAAGATCTGTGCCTGGCGATGCGCGCCGAAAGCATTCTGATCGAGCGCATGGCCGGCAAGAGCACCGTGGGTATCCAGGTACCCAATCATGATCGGGAAACGATCTGGCTGCGGGATGTGATCGAATCGGAGAACTTTACTCAAACCAAGTCCAAGCTGACCCTGGCCATGGGCAAGGACATCAACGGACGCCTGGTGACTGCAGACCTGGCCACCATGCCCCACGTCCTGATCGCGGGTTCTACCGGCAGCGGCAAGTCAGTAGCCATCAACGCCATGATCATGTCCGTGCTGTATAAGGCGACACCGCAGCAGGTCAGGCTGATTCTGGTTGACCCCAAGCGGGTGGAACTGGGCATGTATGAGGGCATCCCTCACTTGTTCACCCCGATCATCACCGAGCCCAAACTGGCGGCCAACGCGCTACGCAATGCAGTGCGCGAGATGGAACGGCGCTTGAAGCTGCTGGCCTCGCGCAGTGTCAGGAATATCGACCAGTACAACAAGCTGTTCGACAACCAGACTCCGAGCCTGTTTGAGGAGAGCGACGCGGAGCAGCCCCTGCCACACATGATCATCATCATCGATGAGCTGGCCGACCTGATGATGTTGGATAAGGCCAACGTCGAGGAGGCGATCACCCGGCTGGCGCAGATGGCTCGCGCGGTCGGTATCCACCTCGTGCTGGCTACGCAGCGGCCGTCGGTGGACGTGATCACCGGCCTGATTAAAGCCAACGTGCCTACGCGGATCTCGTTCCGCCTGGCTACCAAGGTGGATTCGCGTACCATCCTGGACTCCAACGGAGCCGAGGCGCTGCTGGGCCGTGGCGATATGCTCTTCCTGCCACCCGGGACGTCGCGGTTGCAACGCCTGCACGCGCCGTTTGTCACCGAAAAGGAAATCGCGGCGGTGGTCGGGTTCTGGAAAGACCAGGGTGAAGCGGAGTACGTGCCAGGCTTCCTCGAGTCTCCTCGGGATGAAAAAGGGCGGGACCTGGATGCGGAGCCCGAGGACGGGGACGGTAACGACGAACTATTCGAGGATGCTGTCCGGCTGGTACTGGAATTTGGTAAAGCCTCGACTTCCCTGCTCCAGAGGCGGTTGCGGATCGGCTATGGCCGGGCGGCGCACTTGATCGACATGATGGAGCGCGACGGAATCGTAGGCCCGGCAGATGGGTCGAAGCCGCGCGAGATCCTCAAGCCGCCCGACTGGCTTAACCAGATCGAACCCGCCCTGCGGTGATCCCACCAGAGTTTTCCGAGACAACCTAGACGCCTGTTCTGACGAAACCGAGCTGCGCCGGCCCGCCTGACATTACCTCCGTGTACGTGAGTAACACTTTCGAGTGCCTTTTCCCCCAGAATGCCTTAAGCTGCAAAAGGCAGGGGCCAGGAGGCATTATCGATACCCGGCGCAAAGTTCTTGTGGTGGATGACGACGCCGTGAGCCTTGAGCTCATGGCGCTGCTGCTCGCCCACGAGGGCCACCAGGTACTTCGGGCCAACGACGCCGGAGCCGCCCTGGAATTGCTCTCCTCGGACCATGCTGCACGCCCGGATGTGCTTCTCGTGGATCTGCAGATGCCCGGAGTCTCGGGCGGTCAATTGGCTGAAAAAGTTCGCGCCCTGGGCGGCCCTGGCCCGCTGCTGCTGGCGATGAGCGCGTCGGAAGCCCAACGGCAGCAACTGCTTTCCTTTGACGGGTTTCTGCTCAAACCGCTGGTGGTGGACGACTTCCGCCGGGCATTAAAGCCCAGGAAACGGGGCCGCGCCCCCGCCGCCCGCGTTACCCATCCCGGAAGCAAGACGTCTTCCGCTCCTGGCCAAGCTGTGGACAGGGCGGTGGTGGCGAAAATGCTCAAAATGATGCCAAAGGAGGCGTTTAGCGAACTATTCGCCGCCTGCATCGCCGATTCCGTCAATTCCATCCGTGCTATCCAGAGCCTCGTCGGCCAACAGGACCAATCCGGCGTGGCCCCCCTGGCTCACCGAATTAAAGGAGCCGCCTCCATGGTAGGGGCGGTGCGTCTCGCCTGGCTCGCCGCCGGGATCGAAGCAGGGGGTAGCAAACCAGCGGCCACCCCTGCTGTTTTGGACGATTTACTCAGTGCATGCAGTGAGTTGGAGCGTATGCTTTTGGCAGGAAATCTAACCGAAACACAGGGCCCCCATGACCACTACGACAGTTCCCGCAACGCCTAAGACCAGCAACGACCGCCTGCACCAGATTCGTATCGTCATTGCCGACGACCATCCAGTTGTTCGCATTGGCGTGAAAAACATGCTCCAGAGCGACGCCGGCCTCGAAGTGCTGGGCGAAGCCTCTGATGGCGATGAAGCGATTACGGCAACCCTCGAACTACTGCCGGATATTCTCCTGCTTGACCTGCAGATGCCTCGTCTGCCCGGCCTGGAGGCTATGCGCGCCATCATGAGCGGTTCGCCGACGGTTAAGATTCTGCTGCTGACCAGCACCATCACCACCCAGCAGATCATTGAGGCACTGCAGATTGGCGCCCGCGGCATCGTCCTCAAGGACGCGCTTGCCGACCACCTCACCACCGCCATCCGGGCGGTTTCTTCAGGAGATTACTGGATTGGCGGCAAACGCGTGGTCAACCTGGTTGGCGCCCTGCACGAACTCATGCAGCAGGCAGCCGTTCCGGAACGCAAGACCTATGGGCTGACGCCTCGTGAGTTGGAAGTGGTTGGCTGCATTGTGGAAGGGTGCAGCAATCGCGATATCGCCAAGCAGTTCAGTATCAGCGAAGAGACTGTCAAACGGCACTTGTCGAATATTTTCGACAAAACCGGGGTTTCTACCCGGCTGGAGTTGGCGCTGTTTGCCATTGCTCATCAGCTGGTTGCCCTGCAGTCTTAACCCACAGCTCCAGTTTCGCAGACGCAATCTTCCAAGGTTGCATCTAATTCGTTGCGCCTTTTGAGACTAATTGGCACACTTTTAAGGGCTTTACCGTGCCACGAATTCGTAGCTCTTGAACGCAACTGAAGCTTGAAATTGGAGTCGAAAGATGACCGCTGGAAGACTGCTGCTCTTAACTTTGTTGGTTTCCTCCCCACTTGCCCTCCGTGCGCAGGAGGCGAGTCCAACTGCGCAACAACAACAGCCCATCGAGCCCACACAAACGGGCAATAATGTGCCGCTCTACCGCATTCAGGTTGTGGGCCGGGACATCCCGGCCATCAACTACTGGCACCGCAGTGGCAGTACAAAAATCGGCTTTGCCGGAACCAGCCTTTTGCCCCAGGGTAAGGGTGAAGCGAACGTCACCAGCAAGGGGCAGACCTTTATCCAGGCCAAGCTTCAAGGCTTTGTCCCAGCCAACAGCTTCGGCGTGGAATACCTTACCTACGTGCTCTGGGCGATCACTCCGCAGGGCCGGCCCGTCAACCTGGGTGAAGTGATGCCAGGCAACGGCAAGGCGGAGATGAACGTCACCACGAATCTGCAGCAGTTTGCGCTGATTGTTACCGCCGAGCCCTACTTTGCCGTCACCACGCCGAGCGATCTTGTGGTGATGCAGAATACGGTTACCAAGGACAAGACAACCGGCATTATCGACACCGTGAATGTGCACTTCAACCTGCTGCCGCGCGGCGCCTACGTGCAGACGGCCGGCCAGCACGCGAACCTCAACCCGGTCAAGCCCAACGACAAGTCGCCCCTCCAGCTTTATGAGGCCATCAACGCAATTCAGATCGCCGAGGCCACGGGTGCGGCTCAGTATGCGCCGGACATTCTCGCCAAGGCCAAGCAGGAATTAGAAAATGCGCAGGCCCTTGATAGCAAAAAGAGCCAACGCAAGGTCATGATCACCTACGCCCGCGGCGCGGTGCAGGACGCGGAAGATGCCCGGGTCAGCACTTTGCGCAAGATACAGCAAGAGAAGGAGCATCAACAGCAGGTAGCCACCCAGCAAGCGCAGGAAGCCGCTCAGCAGGCGCAGATCGAAGCCCAACAGGAAGCCTTGAAACGGGCGCAGGCTGATGCTGCGGCGGCACAGGCAGAGGCAGCCGCAGCCAATGCCCGGGCTGCGCAGGTAGCCGCCGAACACAGCGCCCAGCAGGCAACCGACCAGACCGAGCAGATGCGCGAGAGACTCCGGGCGCAGCTAAGCCAGGTCCTGCAAACCCAGGAGACGGCCCGCGGATTAATCGTAAACATGTCGGACGTTTTGTTTGACACTGCTAAATACACCCTCAAGCCGGAAGCCCGGGAAAAGCTGGCTAAGGTGTCGGGAATCCTTCTCGCCTATCCAAATCTGAAAGTGCAGGTAGAGGGCTACACCGACAATGTAGGCAGCGAGCAATACAACCTGACGCTATCGCAACAGCGAGGCGATGCAGTGCGTGAGTATTTGATTTCCCAGGGCGTCAGTGCGGACAACATCACTTCCACCGGTTATGGCTTGACCAACCCGATTGCCGATAACGCGACGGCTGCCGGAAGGGCGCAAAATCGGCGGGTGCAAATGGTGGTTTCGGGCACTTCCATCGGTGTCCAGCAGAGCGCGCCTTCCGCTGCGACCCAGCCACAACCGCAACCCTTACCCCAGGGAACAAGCAACCCACCCCAATAGCAGCAAGCCAAAATGGAAAACCCAGGTCTCAAGGGCGAGACCTGGGCCACCCACCCAACTCATAGATTGCTTCCGTCCGGCTTGCGTCGCCTCAGGAGAGACGTGCCAGGCGCGCTTCGATATCGGCCAGGGCAGCCTCCAGCGCAGCCCGGCGTACCGGGCTCGAAGTACGCTCAGAAAGAATGCGCTCACGCTGCAGGTCCAGTTCCTGCCTTTGCCGCTCGCGCTTCGCCCGTTCCACTCCATTCCGTTTTGCGGCGTCAACCGCTGCGCCCGAAGCACTTAGATCCGCTACCGACTGCTGTTCTTCCACAGACTTGCTTTCCCACCCACGCGCCATACGTCTATGGTACGACAAGCAATGGGATAGTCCCCCAATTCATCTGGAGGAATCATGAAGGTCTGGCAAATTCGATCGTTCGGCATTGACCAACTGGCTTTAGCAGATTTGCCTCAGCCCAGGCCCGGACCGGGCGAAGTTTTGGTCAAGGTTCATGCTGTGTCCCTGAACTACCGTGACCTGCGGATGGTGCTTGGCCAATACAACCCCAAAATGGCCTTGCCGCGTATTCCCTGCTCCGACGGAGCGGGAGAAGTCGTCGAGTTGGGCGAGGATGTCAAGGAAGTTGCAAAAGGGCAGCGGGTAGCCGGCATCTTCATGCAAAACTGGCTGGACGGTGACCCAACCGCGGAGAAGACTCGCGGCGCACTGGGCGGCGACATCGATGGCATGTTGGCCGAGTATGTTGTCCTTGGGCAAAGTGGAGTCGTAACTATCCCTGAACATCTCTCCTATGAAGAAGGAGCGACGCTCCCGTGTGCCGGGGTAACCGCATGGAACGCACTGGAACGCGCAGCCCACGTAAAGCCTGGAGAAGTGGTCGTCACGCAGGGAACGGGAGGCGTTTCCATTTTTGCCTTGCAGTTCGCTAAAGTTGCCGGGGCTACCGTGATCGGCACATCGAGCAGCGACGACAAGTTGGAACGAGCGAAAGCGCTGGGGCTGGATGCGGGATTCAATTATCGCCAGTCGCCAGAATGGGCAAAATGGGTCCAGAAGCAAACCAACAACCGCGGTGCCGATTTGATCGTTGAAGTCGGAGGAGCAGGCACCTTCAACCAATCGCTGCAAGCCGTGCGCATGGGCGGCACAGTCGCCCAAATCGGTGTGCTGAGCCAGTCAGAACAACCGCTGCCAATCCCCCTGATTCTTCATCGCCAGGTTCGAATACACGGTGTCTATGTGGGCTCACGGGCCCATTTTGAAGCCATGAACCAAGCCATTAGGGCGCACCAAATCCGCCCGGTGGTGGACCGCGTATTTCCATTTAGCCAGGCTCGCGAAGGCCTGAAGGCCATGGAAAAAGGGGTTCATTTCGGGAAGATCGTAATCCAGGTTGTTGCTTGATACCCCCAAAATCAAAACTGGATTCGGGCTATCTGATTGAATTTACTGGGCTACCTAAAGGTCAGTAACTTCCGGGTGATCCGATAGAACGAAAGCTGTATTTTCCCTACGACAAACGCGACATTTTCGTGCAGAATGCATCTTAACAGTACGATTTTTAGCAACTACCCAGCGTTTGAATGAGGGAGCGTTTATATGACTTGGATTGCAACTCTGCTTGGTTTTTTCTACGACATTGTTTTCGGCTGCCGCCATTGGAGTCAGACGAGGCCATTCACGCTGGAACAACAGACCTACAAGGTGTGCCTGGATTGCGGAAAACAGATTTATTACTCCACCGAGCGCATGACTCCGCTAAGCGCACGGGAAGTACGCCGCCTGAAGGCAACCGCCGAGCCCGTAACCGTGATTGCTACGTCGATGAACGCGGGTGGTTTTCTCACCCGGCGTCCGAACAAATCGAACGCAGCTGCTTAAGCACTTAGTTGTCCAGCTCAAAAAGGCTGAAGCTCCGTATCGTGTGGCCACAACATTCAGGCCCGATACGGGGCTTTTCTCTGTCCGCCGTTCCCTGTCTGCCGTTTCTCGTACCGCATACTGGGTTCACAGGGAGCCTCACTGGTGATCGTCGAAGTTCGCGGATTAACAAAAGTTTATGAAGGAAAGCAGCGCGTTGTTGCCGTAGATGGCATCGACCTTTCCGTCCAGCAAGGCGAGATCTTCGGCTTGCTCGGTCCGAATGGAGCGGGAAAAACAACCACCATCAGCATTGCCACGACTCGCGCCCTGCCGACCAGTGGACGGGTGACGATCGCCGGGGTGGACGTGGTTTCGAGGCCGGCGGCCGCACGGCGCAACATCGGAGTGGTGCCGCAATACAACACCCTTGATCGATCCCTCACGGTTTTCGAGAACCTATACTTTCACTGCCGCTATTTTGGTTATTCCAGCGCCGCCTCCAGGACGCGAGCGCAAGAGTTACTGTCACAGTTTCTTTTACAGGAACGAGGCGCCAGTTTTCCCGCACAACTCTCGGGGGGCATGCAGCAGAGAGTACAAATCGCCCGCGCCATCGCCCATCGTCCCGCAGTCCTGTTTCTCGATGAACCCAGCGCAGGGCTCGATCCACAAAGCAGGATCGCCATGTGGGACGCCGTCAAGGGATTGGGCAGCGAAGGGATCACTGTCGTGTTGACCACCCATTACATGGAAGAAGCCGATGAAATCTGCGATCGCGTGGCAATCATGGACCACGGCAAGCTGCTGGCCCAGGACACGCCTGAGTTGCTGAAGGCCACCTTGGGCGCCCAGACCATCTTCGAGCTGACGTTGCGGCAGATGGAGGGTTCGGCGGAGCTGGTTAAAACACTCGAGCGCCTGCCCAATGTCGCCAGTGTCGAAACCATCAGCGACGGTATCCGCGTGTTCTCTCGAGGCTCGGATGGCTTGTTGCCCCAGATCGTACAAGCGGCCCAGGGCCTCGGTTTGCGCGATCTCAAGATCAACGAGCCCAGCCTGGAAACAGTGTTCATCCGTCTCACCGGGAGAGATCTGCGTGAGTAAGCAAAGAGCGGGTTACGCCGGGGCCTTCCTCGGCCTTATGCTGCGCGACCTGCGCGTTCTGCGCCGCGAACTGGCTCCGTTTGTAGTTCGCATCATCATGCAACCGCTGCTGTTTCTTTTTGTCTTTACTTACGTTTTTCCTCATATGGGGCAAGGCAATCCCATGGCTGCAGGCGGAGGTAGTTTTGCCACCATCCTGCTGCCCGGCTTGATGGCCGTCGCCATCATGTTCAGCGGGATTGCCGCGGTGGCGCTTCCCCTGTCGCAGGAGTTTGGGATAACGCGCGAGATTGACGATCGCGTCATGTGTCCCCTGCCGGTAACCGCGGTGGCGGTTGAAAAGATGTGCTTCAGCGCACTGCAAAGCATGCTTGCCGCAGCCCTAGTGGTCCCCCTGGCCAGGTTCATCCCCGCAGTACCGGTCAAACCCGAGGTGGATAATTGGCTGCTGCTGATCCTCATGCTGGTCCTCTCCAGCCTGGTATCGAGTGCGCTGGGGTTAGCCATCGGGGCGAATATCAGGCCGCAACAGATCGGGCTCATCTTCTCTATCGTGGTGGTTCCCATCACGTTTCTGGGCTGCGTTTACTATCCCTGGGAGTATCTGAACCACTTGCGCTGGTTGCAGGTGGTGGTGTTGATCAACCCCATCGTGTACATGAGCGAGGGGTTGCGTGCCGCTCTCACGCCGGCGGTTCCCCACATGCCGGTGCTGCTTATCATTTTTGCCCTGCTCGTGTCACTCACCATTTTGGGTGGGATTGGCATCCGGGGATTCCTCAAGCGTGTAATTTCATAAACCGCTGCACTGGCTTATGCTTACCATGGCCGTAGGCCCTTCTGTAATCCTGTTCGTCTGATAGCAAGAGCCGGCGAATGCCCTGGCGATGTTGGGAGCTGTAATGCGTAAAACCAGTCTGAAGCTCCTGTTTGCCGCTACACCCTTTCTGCTGCTGTGGGTCGCCGGCTGTGGAGCGATGAGTTCGCCGGTGGCCGCCAGCCCGGGCGGTTTGATCATCAGTGCGGAAAAATCAGCCCTCGATACGACCACCACCGACCAGCTGAGCGCCCGGTTGACTTCTGGCGCCGCTACCAACGTTGTCTGGACAGTCGCTGGAGGGCAAAACGACACCGCTTTGGGTCAGGGGACGGTCACCGCGAATGGCGTGTACACCCCGCCGCCAGTGCTTGCGCGAGACCAGATCCAGGTCCAGGTCGTGGCCACTTCCCGCACTGACCCCACCGCCACCGCCAGTTATCTGCTGACCGTCACGCCTGGATTTGTCCAGGTCCTGTCCCCAGAGACCGCCAGCCTCGCCCCCGGATCGACAGTTCAGGTGAAGGGAGAGATCGCGGAGGTCAATTCAGGGTCCATTCACTGGTCCCTCGGGACCACGCCCGCCGGCGAGCTCGATCCCGGCGAGAGCTATGGCAGCATCAGCGAAACCCGGTGCACTCACTCCCGGCGCAACTACACCTCCTGCACCGCAACCTATACCGCCCCACGCGCGTTGCCTGCGGGCAACCCCGGCGTCTTCGTGGTAGGGATGGCAGCTGGCAATCCTCGCTCCGCCGCGGCGCTTCACGTCCTGCTAAACGGCGGCGGCTTTTCGAGCTCGGGACTGCTGAACCAGCAAGCCCAGGTTGGTTACGTGGAAATGGGCTCGTCGGGAGGTAATGCCAACGACTACGACTCCAGGAAAAGCGGTGGTAAGGAATACGTGAACGATTGCTGCGGAGGGACTCTGGGGGCTCTGGTCTCTGACCGGAACAACAATCTTTACATCCTGAGCAACAACCACGTGCTGGCCGAATCTGACCAGGCGCGGACCGGCGATACGGTGGTTCAACCCGCGCTGGTAGACCTGAACTGCAACCCGCAAGCTGGACGGACGGTAGGGTCTTTGCGTTATGTGGTGCCCATCCAAAGTTCGCAGACCAACGTGGATGCGGCGCTGGCGGCGGCAACACCCGCCGTCGACAGCACAGGAGGCATCCTGCAGCTGGGCCCACCGGTCAACGGCACGCTTACGCCGGCGGCTCCAGCCGCAGGTACGGGAGAGGAACTGACCGCCGGCCTGCTGAACCAGTTGAGGGTGGTAAAAAGCGGGCGAACCACTGGATTGACCTGTTCCACGGTGAATACTGTGGACCTGACCGTGCAGGTGGATTACTACTACGACTGCGCCGAAACGCAGCATTACTACACCAAGACCTACGTCAACCAAATCGGTATGCCGGGCGCCAGCTTCGCGGATAGTGGAGACTCCGGCGCACTGGTGCTCGACGCCAGCAATGCACAACCGGTAGGGCTATTTTTTTCGAGTGGAACCGACGATAGCAACCACGGATTCAGCGTGGCCAATCCGATCCAGGATGTTCTCAGCGAACTGGGGCAGAAGAGCCAGGCGGAGGGACAGGAATTTCAGATCGCCGGTGGAGCCCCTCATCCCATCATGTGCTCCAACTTCGATGAGCACACGCCAGCACCGGCTCGCAGCGTGAGCGCGGTTCAAATGGCGGCCGCCCGGTCAGCATCGGAGGCTGCGCTTGCGATGCTGCTGAGGCCGGATGGCGGAATCCTGGGCACGGCCGCGGGTACAAGCCTGGATAGCCCGGGCGAAGCGGCCGTCATTGTCTACGTGGACCGGAATAAGCCAGGTTTGGTGGTGCCGAGCGTGATCAACGGTATACGCACACTGGTAATCCCCACGGATTCTGCCAGCATGGACGCAGGGATCGAGCCGACGACTTTAACCCGGGTAGAGGGCATTCATCTGCCGTCCGAGGTCCTGCGAGCCGCAGCAGCTGTGCAGCGGCAATTTGCCCCGCAGTTGATGACAGATCCAGCATTTTTTGGTGTGGGTGTAACCCAAAGCTATGACAATCCAGCAGAGGCAGCGTTGTTGGTGCTGGTGGACTTAACAAAATCTCCGCGCTCCCTGCCAGGCGTGGTCGGGGGACTTCGGGTGCGCTATATGCGCATCAATCGCCTGCACGTAACAAAGTCGAAATTCGCGCCGGCAGAGCAAGCGCCGCGTTGCATGCCTCCGTCGGCCACTCAGCCGTAGCGGATTACGCTTCACAAAAACAAGTTTATTGACCGTAGCGACTGCATTGCAGGAGCGTGTGACCGGGGGAGCGTAGTGGAGGGACCTGCGGCTTATTTCCTACACCCTATTCAGCCCTGAAAGCCGGATCTGATTTGATCAGCGAACCTCATGCGGCTCTCGAGGACGATCCTCACTTGACGCATTTTGCGCTGTTTCAGTGACAGGACCCTTCGGAGGCACTCCGATCCCGTCTTCCGGGAAGAAGAGCATGAACACGGTGCCCGACTGTTTCTCCGCTCCTGCGGGACGGCTAGCGACCCGCACCGCGGCATTGTGCTTGGTAATGATTTCGCTGCTAACCCACAATCCGAGGCCAGTGCCCGTGGTCTCTTTGGTAGTAAAAAACGGCTCGAAAATCCGCAGACGTATGGCCCGCGTCATGCCACACCCATTGTCGGCAACGAACAACCGAACACCGGGCGTGCCGTCCACCCATGAACGCGAGCGGCGAACCGACAATCGCAGATGTCCCCCCTGGCTCATCGCGTCAATTGCATTGCCAATCAGATTTGCGAAAAGCTGGCGCAACTCCCCGGAAAAGCAGTACAGATCCAGGTCCGGCCCACAACTGCGAGAAACCTCTATCTGCAGCGAGTGCATCCGTCCCGTAAAGAGCGTAAGAACCGAATCCAACAACTCGCAGACGTTGGCAATGACTGGCAAGGTCGACTGGCGGTAAAAACGCAGGGTCTGCTGCGTCATTTCCGCAACGCGGGAGATTTCCTGCTGCGCAAGGTCTGCATAACCCATCGCCTCGCGATCCAGCGACGGCTGATGCCGGAGCAGGTAGAGCAAATTAGTAACCGCCTCCAGGGGGTTATTGATCTCGTGGGCGATCGAAGCTGCCAGCCGGCCAGCGGCGGCCAGTTTTTCCGTCTTCCGTAACGCATCCTCGGCGTGCTTGCGCTCAGTGGTCTCGACCACGATCGCTCCTACCCAACGAACCGCCTCCGACGAAGCTTTCACCGGATAAACGTTGATCAGCCAAGTGCGTATTTGGGGAGGGTCCCCAGACACCGGCGTGTGCAGCTCGAATTGAACCACCGGTTTTCCGGTTTCAAAGACACTTTCGATGCAACCCTGCAGCAATTCAGCCGCGGGGCCGGCTAGCATTTCTGAGATGGTGCGCCCCAGGTGCCTTCCGATGGGCGCCTGGTTCATCTCGGCCATGAATTGATTCACGCGCACGTAGCGGAATTTGCGATCGAAGAAGGCAAATCCGATGGGCGCATTTTCCAGCATCGAGTCGAGCAGCGCCAGGGTATCGCTCAGGCCGGCTCTCTGCTCCTCGATCGAAGTCACCATACGATTGAACGCGCGCGTAAGGTCGGCCGATTCATTGGCCGAAGTAACTTCCAACGGAAAACCTTCCTTGGTTTCCGGATCACGAATCAACTTGCGCGTCGCCGCCAGCAACGCGCGAAGCGGGCGGGTGATGGAACGCGCGAGTGAGCCGGCAATGATGGCTGTACCCAGGGCGGCCAGACCAGCAAAAATGACGGTGATTCGGATGAGTGAGGAAATCTCCTGCCAGGATGCGGTGGCATCTTCATAGACCCAGGCGAATCCGCTCAGTTGGCCGCCGACATGGATCGCCTTCACCGCTTCCCGGGCTCCTCCGGGAACGCGAAAAATATCCGGCCCCGGCATTTCCTCGAGGTGCTTTTTTTCCAGGCTCGTTAGCAGATCCTTGCCGTTGATTCCTGGATCGCTGCTGGCGATCACCCGCCCATGGCTATCTGTAACCAACGCTGCACGAATACCGGGTGAGTTGACCATGGTGCGCAGGATGGGCAACAGGTACCCTGCTTGGCCCTGGGCGAGCGAATCCTGGCTCTGCAACGCCAGCAGGTTCACCTCTGATTCCAGGCGCAGGCGAGCCCGCTCATGAATCTCTAAGGCCTGTTCGTGCACCAGCAGGGTGGCAAAAACCACCACCAACAGACCTTCAAAGAGGATAAGACCGGAGATGAGCTGCCCTCGAATCGAACGAGGTTTTAGCCAACTCATAGCGTAAGGGCCCTTCCCTTCAACCTTGCCTTAGCCAACTTTGACCGAAGCTCTGCCGGCGAGCTTGGCTTCAATATCGTGCGCGATCTGACCGCCATGAAAACGGCCATTTTCAATGAAGATCTCATTGGTTCGCATTCCTGCGACGATCACTCCGGCGAGATAAATCCCGGGTATATTGCTTTCGAGAGATTGCGGATCACACGCCGGGCAGCGGTCCTGCCCTTCCATGCGTACGCCAAGGCCAGCCAAAAAATCAAAGTCGGGATGGTACCCCGTCAAGGCAAACACGTAATCGTTATCGATAGTAACAGTACCTTTGGGCGTCAGCAGATCCACCGCGTCCTCCGTGATCCTGAGAACGGAGCTCGAGAAATGCGCTGTGACTTCCCCGTTCTTGATGCGATTGTTGATGTCGGGCAAAATCCAGTATTTGACGTGGTGGTGCATCTTCTCACCCCGATGCACCAGGGTTACGTGCGCGCCGTGGCGCCAAAGATCGAGCGCTGCAATGGCAGCCGAGTTCTTGCCTCCTACCACCAGCACGTTTTGATCGTAGTAAGGGTGTGGGTCGTGATAATAGTGCAGGACTTTCGGCAGTTCTTCTCCAGGGACTTCGAGGTAGTTCGGCAGATCGTAGTAGCCCGTTGCAATCACCACTTTGCGGGCGCCGTAGGACCTTTGACGGGAAAACCGGTCGATGGTGGTAATGGTGAAATCGCCGTCTTCTCCAGTGACTCCGGATACGGTCTGGTATTGACGAAACTCCAGCTTGTAGTGCTCGGCGACCTTGCGGTAGTACTCCAAAGCCTCGTTGCGGCTTGGCTTCTGGTTGGGGCTGGAGAAGGGCATATCGCCTATTTCCAGCAATTCCGGAGTAGTAAAGAACGTCATATTCGACGGATAGTGAAAGATCGAATTACACAGGCAGCCCTTGTCTACCAGAACGGTGCGCAGACCGACCCGTTGGGCCTCAATAGCGCAGGCCAGACCCGTTGGACCCGCGCCCACAACAAGCACGTCAAAACTTTCTTTCAGGACACCGCCGTTGTGCTCCATGTCTATAGCTTAGACGATGCGCCGTTCCCAGCTGATTACGGAAATGGCTATAATCGGGGGTTCTGGTAGTTCAGGAGCCATGGTGCAATGTCTGACGTCCGCAAAGAAAAAGACTCATTAGGTTTTGTTGAAGTGCCCGCCAAGGCGTACTACGGTGCGCAAACCGCACGTGCAGTCGAGAATTTCCCCATCTCCGGCATGCGGGCACATCCCCAGTTGATCCGCGCCCTGGGCATGGTCAAAAGAGCCGCAGCAGAAGCCAACAAAGAACTAGGCCTGGTGGATCAGAAACGGGCCGACGCCATCATTCAGGCAGCCCAGGAAGTCATCGACGGCAAGTGGAATGGCGAGTTCGTGGTCGATGTATTTCAGGCGGGCGCGGGCGTAAGCCTGCACATGAACAGCAATGAGGGCATCGCCAACCGGGCCAACGAGATCCTGGGAGGCAAACTGGGGGAATATGCCCACGTGCACCCCAATGACCACGTGAATTACGGGCAGTCGACCAACGACGTTTTCCCCACCGCGATGCGGTTGGCGACTCTGCTGGCGCTGGACACGTTCTACCCGATTCTGGACCATCTGGCAGCCACCTTTGCGGAGAAAGCCAAGGCCTTTCACCACATCATGAAATCCGGCCGGACGCATATGCAGGATGCGGTGCCGATGCGCCTGGGGCAGGAATTTGCGGCTTACGGACTGGCTGTGCAGAAGGGGAAGCAATTCCTCCAGATGGCCTCGGGCACCCTGCGCGAGTTGGGGTTGGGCGGCAGCGCCGTGGGCACGGGCATCAACACCCATCCTGATTACCGGGTCAAGGCGGTCGCCAATCTGGCAAGAATTTCCGGCCAGCAACTGGTGCCCGCCGAAGACATGCGCTGGGCCATGCAATCCAATGCGTGCATGGCAGATGTGAGCTCGGCTTTGCGTGGGATTGCGCTTGAAACCATCCGCATCTCGAACGACATCCGGTTGCTGAGTTCGGGTCCCAACACCGGCTTCGCAGAAATTTATCTGCCCAGTCTGCAGCCTGGTTCCTCCATCATGCCGGGCAAGATCAATCCAGTGATACCAGAGCTGGCGGCCATGGTGAGTTTCCAGGTCATCGGCAACGACACAGCCGTGGCCTACGCCGTTCAGGCTGGGCAGCTGGAGCTGAACGTGATGATGCCCACCATGGCCTACAACGTACTGCAGAGCGTGACCATTCTGGGCAACATGCTGCGCCAGTTCGACCAGTACTGTGTCGCCGGGATCACCGCAAATCAGCAACGCTGCGAGACCTATGCGCAAAGCACAGTATCGTTGGCCACGGCGCTAAACCCCTACATCGGTTATGCCAAGGCCGCTGAGATCGTGAAAGAGTCGGTGGCCACGGGCAAGTCGATCATCGAAATCGCCCGCGAGCGGAAGCAACTCACCGAAGACGAAATCGCGGAAATCCTCGATCCGGTAAGGATGACCGAGCCGCAGTATCCGCTCGACGCAGCCAAGGAGCGCGATAAAGCAGTAACTGCGTGAGCTTAGTGCGGCCTAGGACTTTTGCCCCGCCACGAACCCGGGTGCCCCATCCTCCGCGCTTTTTGCGAAGGGTGGGATAAGCAGAATGTGCGGGGAAGGGCCTCGGGTGGCAGAGCAGTGGCATCCCATCCTTCGCAAAAGCGCAAAGGATGGGGCACCCGATCGTTGGTGGTTGGACAAACGTCCTAGGCCCGAAGCTCCACACGTCCCGTTACTGCCGTCCGAACCGATAAACAATCCCAGCGGTGAAGCCGAGATTTTTTACCTGTGTTGTGCTGCCGAAAGTGGTCAGCCAGTAGCCCGGTTGTATACGAAACGCGAGCGCGGGACCTAGGTTGTAATCGATGGGCACCCCCGCCGCAAAGCTCACGCTGGTACCGCTATTCCAAAGTCCTACGAAAGGACCAGGGAGCCCGGCGCCGTTGGCGGTGAAATTGCCCTTGGCGCCACCCACCAGGACCTGGCCGCCGATGGCCCAGTGCTCCCGGCGCACGAAGCGATATTGCGGCCCCACCATGAAGGTGTACTGGCTGATGCTGGGCTTGAAGATGTTGTACGGGCCTGTATACGTAAACGCCGTTCCGTAATAGCCTCGCAAGTCAGCCGTAAGCCCCAGGCGTCCCCAAAGATAATCAGTAAATCCGCCATTCCAGGCAGATTCGTTGATGTTCTGCAGCGCGCCGCCTGGACGAAAACGTGTGTAGCCGCCGCCACCGTAGACTTCGAACTTGTGGCTGTACGTATCCTGGACAATCTGTTCTTTTCGATGCTGGCGGCGGGCCCGTATTCGAGCCTGAGCCTCCTGCGCCAGACGAACCTGATTTTGTTGCGGATTCTCCGGTTGGGTCGGCCCCTGTGCCGGGGCCTGAGAATCGGTGGGGGTGGAATTCTGCGCAAGGAGCCCTGGTACCGCGAGAAAAATCAAGAAAATAAGCGGATACACGTGGCATCCAAAACGCTTGCTATGATGCATGAACCTGAAAGCCTCCACTACTGCCGCCAACGGGCACGGAAATACAAATTGGTGTCCTGGTTAGTATTAGAGCATTTCTCTCCTTGCTATATCCTTCTCAGGGACGCCGCGAGAGAAAAAGAGGACGAAACTGGATGAAATTCCTTATTGGACTGTTGATCGGTCTGCTGGTTATGCCACTTTGCATCTGGATTTATCTCCGGGCGGGCAGTCCACCGGTCGCCACCAGCGATCCCGCCCTGCCCTTCGAAGAAGCGATCGTCCACCTTCCGTTACACGCGCGCATTGACCGTGAGCTGGTGAAGAAGCCTCCGCTCGAAGCCAGCGCCACCAATCTGGAAATCGGAGCGCACATCTATCGCCAGCAGTGCGCAGTGTGCCACGGACTCTACGGAATCCCCGTCAAGTTCGCCAAGGGAATGTTCCCCGAAGCTCCTCAGCTCTGGGAACCGCACCGCGACGGAGTCGTCGGGGTCAGCGACGATCCGCCCGGGGAGACCTACTGGAAGGTCTCCAACGGAATCCGGCTTTCGGGTATGCCGGCCTTCAAAAAAGTGCTGAACGAGACCGAGATGTGGCAGGTTTCGCAGCTGCTCGCAAATGCCGACAAGCCCCTGCCGCCGGGCGTACTCACGCTGTTGAAACAGCCCCTGAATCTCGATCCCGCCGGCCCCCAATAGAGCATTTTCCTATAGGTGTAGACCGAAGAGAGGCAGCCTACGCCGCTTTTCCGTCAAGAAAAGCGCACTAAGCGAATCCTCAAGAGGACACGTAATAGGAAAAACGCTCTAGATTACTTGAGCGTGTAATTGACTCCGGCTGTGAACTGGAACGAGTTCTTCTTGCTGCCCGCTGCCGGGTCATTGAGGAAATCATCCAACGTTCCCACGCTGAAGCCGAACCGCTTGTAGACCGGAAATACCAGGCCTGCCGTTGCCGTGGCCGAATAGGCGTTCGTGTTGTTGAACGCGGGGGTGATGACCGCCGTTTGATTGAAGACCAGCCCATGCGGCAACTTCAGCATGTAGGTGTCGCCGAAATCCGCTCCGATGAGGTTCTTGCTGGGGCTCAGTGGAGGAGGAGGCAGAATGTTCGGAGTGACGAAATATGTTTGCTTCTCGTAATGGATGTCGAACTTCACATCCAGTTCCTGCGTCGGACGCTTGATCACGACATAGCCCAAACCGCCCCCGTAGGTTTGCTGCAAACTCAAACCCTGGGAGTAGTTGTGGTCCCAAGCCGCGTCCACCAGGTAGTAGAACCGAGGCGAAATATACCAGTCCTGCTCCGCATCGCCGTGAATAATGTTGGTCTTGGTGCCCGCGGTACCTGGCTGGGTCACTGTCCCATAGGCTCCGGTGAAATCAAAGAGCGTACGGGTACGTGGGTCGAGCCAGTTGACCGTGGGGATGGTCCTCGCGATCGCGGCCCCACCCGTAAAGTTGCGGCTGTTCTGCGTAGCCTCCACCAGCGTCGCGCCCGCGGTCACCGAACCACTCCAACCGTATCCGAAACCCGGGTTTCTTTTTACTTCTTTGTTGTAAGTGTCCTGGTCGATCATGTACTGCGCATTCTTTACCGGGATGTCCTTGGTCGCACCACTCTCAGGTGGACCCACCTTGACCTGGCTGTCCTGAACCTCGACCGGACCGTGGGCAATGGCGGCGTCACTGGTCTTGCGATTGACATGCTGCCCCTCTTGAATCACGGCAAACTGCTGTGAGGAGTGTATGGACTTGATCTTGTCCCAGGTCACCGTCACATCCCCGGCCATGTCGCTGTGGAAGGTGACGCTGCCACCGACCTCGCGCAGCAGCTTGCCCGTTAGCTGATCCCCATTGGTGAAGACGAGGACGTCGGGAGCCGGCGCAGCGCTTTTGTCTGCAGGGGCGCTCTGTGCCTGTCCGGGCAAGGCGAAGCCGAAACTGGTGGCGGCGAGCACAGCGACCAGCGTAATTGGGAGTCGCGAAAACATGCGGCTGACAAATCTGAACTGAGACATCGGGACGGAACCTTCCTCGAGAAAAATGGGTAGCCTGAGAAACCAGCCACATGACTTGCTTTTGGATTGGCCCGCGATACTGACACAGTTATGGTAAAACGCCGGCGGTTACCATGCCGTGATTATTCGACGTGGTTGGCTTAACTGATTGTGACAGGGTGCAACCCGATTGCACAGGCTTCCCCGGCGGACCATGTATCTTGGCAGAGCCTCTTGCACTGTAACACTGGATTGTGGACTGACATACCCGTAAAATGATTATGTGGCGATTACCAGGACGCAAGCACTCGATTATTTCCGCTCAGACGACCTCATTGGCCTGGGCATGGAAGCCGATGCGCTTCGGCGTAAGCTGCATCCTGAGGGCGTAGTCACCTACATAGTTGACCGCAATATCAACTACACAAACTTCTGTACCGAATATTGCAGCTTTTGCGCCTTTTACCGGCCTCTCAAGGGCAAGATGGCCAGCGAAGGTTACATTCTCGACTTCGAGACCATTTATCAAAAGATAGCCGAAACAGTGGAAATGGGCGGCACCGGCGTGCTGATGCAGGGCGGCCTGCACCCCGACCTCAAGATCGAATGGTTCGAACGTTTGCTCAGGGGCATCAAGCAGCGCTTTCCCCAGGTGTGGCTGCATTGTTTTTCCGCCTCGGAGATTCTTGCCATTGCGGAATACAGCAATCTCTCCGTACGCGATACCATTGCGCGACTGCGGGATGCGGGGTTGGCTTCCATTCCAGGCGGCGGAGCCGAAATCCTTGACGATGAAGTACGGCATCGCATTGCACGGTTGAAATGCTCCACCCAGGATTGGGTCACCGTGCATCGCACTGCTCACCAGTTGGGCCTTCGCACCACCGCCACCATGATGTTCGGCGTGGGGGAAAGCTTCGAGCAGCGCATCAATCATTTCGAGCAGGTGCGGCGATTGCAGGAAGAAACCGGCGGCTTTACCGCTTTCATCCCCTGGAGTTTTCAGCCTACCAACACCGCCCTGGGAGGCCGCAAGTGGGACGAGGCGACCTCGGTCGAATATCTGAAAGTATTAGCCATCTCCCGGCTGTACCTGGACAACGTGGAGAACGTGCAATCCAGCTGGGTGACGCAGGGATTGAAGGTGCTTCAGCTTGGCTTGCGCTTCGGCGGAAACGACGTGGGCTCTGTCATGCTGGAAGAAAATGTAGTAAAGGCCGCTGGAACCTCTAATTGCACCACGGAAGAGGAACTGCGGCACGTGATACGCGGCGCGGGCTTCCGGCCGGTGCAGCGGGACACGCTGTACACCACCTATTTTCTTAATTGATCTTAGCCGGCAAGTGGCATCATCTCACGCGAGATGAGCATCTTAGCCAAGCGACATGACTAATACGGAGGCCGCGCCCTGATTGCTGATCAACTAAGCAACTCGCCCGTAGCGGCTTTGTGGCTAGCTGCTCCGCAGCGCGGTTTCCAGCACTATTTCAGGACGCATTACGCAGACAAGACGTTCGAGCATTTGTATCGCTGGAACCCTTTCGACACCGCGCTCTTGATTCCCTATTTCATCGTGATGATCATCCTCGCCTTTTATGGGATTCATCGCTATCAATTGGTTTACCGGTATTACCGGAACCGGAAAAATGCGGTCGGTGAGCCTCGATCCCGTTTCACCGAGCTTCCCAGCATCACGTTGCAACTTCCCATCTTCAATGAGCAGTTCGTCGTCGACCGGCTCATTCAGGCCTGCTGCAACCTGGACTATCCCGCCGACAAGCTGGAGATCCAGGTACTGGACGACTCCACGGATGGCACCGTCGAGGTGGCCCAGGCGGCGGTAGAGGCCTATCAATCCCTCGGACACCGGATCGAGTACATTCACCGCGTCAATCGCCATGGCTTCAAAGCGGGGGCGCTGGACGAGGGTTTGCGAGTAGCCACGGGAGAGTTTGTCGCCATTTTTGACGCCGATTTTGTGCCGCCCAAAGAATGGTTGATGCAGGTTGTGCATCATTTTGCCGATCCGAAAATCGGCATGGTGCAGACCAGGTGGACTCATCTCAACCGCGATTACAGCTTCCTCACCCAGGTAGAAGCCATCCTGCTCGATGGTCACTTTATCCTCGAGCACGGCGGACGATCGCGCACCCACGCCTTTTTCAATTTCAATGGAACTGCGGGAATGTGGCGCCGCACGGCGATCGACGGATCGGGAGGCTGGCAGCACGACACGCTGACAGAAGATACCGACTTGAGCTATCGGGCGCAGTTGAAGGGCTGGAAATTTCTTTATCTGCAGGACGTGGAGTGCCCCGCCGAACTGCCTATTGAGATGACAGCTTTCAAGACCCAGCAGGCACGGTGGGCCAAGGGCCTGATCCAGACTTCGAAGAAGATCTTGCCTAGGATGTTCCGCAGCGATCAGCCGTTCCACGTAAAGCTGGAGTCGTTCTACCACCTGACGGCAAACATCAGTTATCCGCTGATGATTGTGCTCTCCACGCTGCTGATGCCGGCCATGATCATCCGTTTTTATCAGGGATGGTTTCAGATGCTGCTGATCGACGTCCCGCTGTTCATGGCTTCAACGTTTTCTATTTCTTCCTTCTACCTGGTTTCTCAGAGAGAGCTCTTTCCCGGCAAATGGTACAAAACATTTTTGTATTTGCCGTTCCTTATGGCTTTGGGAATTGGGTTGACGATCACCAATAGCAGGGCGGTCCTCGAAGCGCTCTTCGGGATCAAGACTGCGTTCAAGCGCACTCCAAAATACCGCATCGAAAAGCGCGGCCAGCTTCCGCAGGCCAGCAAGTATCGCAAGCGCCTGGGCATTGTGCCCTGGATTGAACTGCTGATCGGCAGCTATTTTGCGTTGACTATCTGGTATGCCATCACGAACGAGAACTATTTCACTGTGCCGTTCTTGCTTCTCTTCGTGCTTGGCTATTGGTACACCGGTCTGATGTCCCTGATGGAAGGCAGATTCGAGCGCTTCCGTATCGGAGCCAACGCCGACGAATCATCGCCGAAGCCTTTTCCAGTCGGCGTATAGAACTCTTACAACTGATCGCTGTGGGCGAGGGAGAATGGCGCTTGGTGCGTAGCGAGGCAAAGAACCGTAGGTCCCTCCACTGCGCTTCGCTCCGGTCGGGATTTCCTACTTCGCACTGCTAGCAACAACCTCGACAGGAAATCCGGGGGAGCGTAGTGGAGGGACCTGCAGTTCTTTCGCTAAATACGCACACCCTTTTGAGCCCCGCCCTTCAAACGCAAGGAGGCCCCTCAAGCACCTTACCAGCGGAATCCAAACGTCACTGGAAACATGCCGACAGTGCCGGTTCCGATACCGCTCGCGGAGTCCTTCGGAGAGTCCACCCAGACATAGCGCGCTTCGGCATACAACTTCAACTTACCGTCTGCGTTGGGTTTGAAAGTGACACCGGTACCGATGTTCAAGCCTCCCTGGTTGCTGGAGAAATGGCTGAGCGTGACGTTCTCGAACTGCGGAAAACAGCCATAGAAGTTGCAGAAGTCACCCAGAAAGACCGGCTGGGTGAAGGTGGTGAGCTTGCGATAAAAACCGCCACCGCCGGTTACGTAACCGCCAATGTGTCCACTCGTCTTGTAGTAGATGACCGGGTCAAGGGTCAACGACCACACGTGCACGTTGCCATCCGGCTCACCTATGTTGGTCAGCGTGTTTTGCGGAATATTGGCCCCGTTGAAGTTGTACTCGGCAAGCACACCGATTCGGTCGTTAAACATCCAACCGCCGCCCAGAATGATGCTATAGCCAACGCTCTGCCATGTGCCCGTATTCCCCGCGGGCACATTGAAGCCTCCGCCCGCCTCAATAGCCAAATGGTCGGTAAGAGAATCGTTATGGTGACTATTGTAGGTCTGCCTTTGATACCCCCCCTGGTTGGGATATTGATCCTGCAACGCGGCTTCGAATGCTGCATGATTCTCCGCGCTGGAACTTATTTGCGCAAATCCAGCAGGAACCAGGAAGCACGAGGAAAGGGCGGACACTATCACTGCGAACCGAGCGAAACAACCGGGACCCGACAACATCTTGTTATCACCCTTGAGAAGTAAGATTTGGAAAAAGACCCCAGACGGGTTCTTTTTCTATTAACACGTACCTGACGATTTTGACGCGTGGAGGGACGCATTCGATGGCCTCGGCCCTCAAAAATAGCGCCTAAATTGCCTCTTGGAGCCTTAATTCAGGGAAAAGGCCCCTACCTGCGGTAGGGGCCCTGGTGTGAATGGACTAGTGAATGTCGAACTGCTCAGGATGCAGGGTGGGATCGCTCTTGACGATGATCGTCTTACCACTCATTTCCTCGAGTTCGTTAAGCCAGCGGGCATTGCCCACCTTGAGCGTTTTAACGACCTCAGGATGCACACGAAGCAAGACGTCCTGGCGCTCGAGGTGGCTCTGCATCTTGCGCATTTCGATGTAGATTTCGTTGCAAACCGTGGTCGGGCTCTTGACCATGCCCGTACCCGCGCAGATCGCACACTGGGTACTCAGCGTACGTTCCAGCGACTGCTTCACCCGCTTGCGGGTAATCGCAACCAGCCCGAAATCGTTAAACTGAAGTACCTTCGAAGGCGCCCGGTCCGACTTGAGTTCTTCCTCCAGAGCCTGCATTACCTTGTTCCGGTTCTTGCGCTCATCCATGTCGATGAAGTCGATCACGATAATGCCGCCCAGGTCACGCAGGCGGATCTGGCGAACAATCTCGGGGATGGCGTCAAGATTGGTCTTGAGGATGGTGTCTTCCAGGCGCGCAGTCTTGCCTACGTACTTGCCGGTGTTGATGTCGATCGCGACCAATGCCTCGGTTTGATTGATGACAATCGAGCCACCGGACTTGAGCCACACTTTCGACTTAAGCGCCTTGGAGATCTCATCCTGAATACCGAACTGCTCAAAGAGCGGCGTTTCTTTGGTGTAAAGCTTCACTCGCCGCACCAATGAAGGCTGAAAACGATTCAGGAAGCGAACTATCCGCTCGTATTCTGCCTCGGTATCAACCCAGATGGTGGAGAAGTTATCACTCACCTGGTCACGCAGAATGCGCTCCACCAGGTTGAGGTCGTGATAAATAAGTGCCGGCGCTTTAGCCGTATCGGAACGCTGCTTGATCTCAGTCCAAAGGCTGATCAGGAAGCGAATATCCGCCCGCAGATCGTCTTCGCTGGCTCCATCGGCCGCTGTGCGGACGATAAAGCCACCACTGACAGTTCCCTTTTCGCTGATCAGAATCCGCTTCAGGCGCTGGCGTTCCTCATCAGAGGAAATCTTCCGCGACACCCCCACGTGATTTACCGTCGGCATAAAGACCAGGAAGCGGCCCGGGAGCGCGATATGGCTGGTGATACGCGCACCTTTCTTCGCAATCGGCTCCTTGGCAATCTGCACCAGGATTTCCTGACCCTGCTTCAATAGCTCACTGATGATCGGAAGGTCGCTGGTTTGCGCGTTCTGGCGGCGTCCGTTGTGACGGCGGCGGCCATCATTGCGCTGACCACGCCCGCCACGGCGCTGATCATCACGCGGACGGCGAGCCGGTTGCCCGGCCACGGCTGCTACCTGCCCTTCTTCTAATTCTGATTCTGCTTCCTCCGCACCGTCGGCGAACTTTTCCTCCAGCTCGTCTTCCGCCTCTTCTTCCTCCACCATCAGGCCGGAAGCATCGCTGTCAGTACGCTGGTCGATATGAGCGTCACGCACCATATCGCTGATGGCGCTGCCCACGGAAACTTCCTGATCGAGCGTCTCTTCTTCCAGCTCCTGCAGGTCGTGGTCTTCGCTCTCGACATAAAGCGGGGTAAAGTCGTACTCCTCTTCGTCGGTGACCTCTTCCTCTTCCACCAGCCCGGTGACCGGCGGGCCGTCTTCCAGATCGTCCTCTAGCTCATCGAACTCCGTCTCCGGCTCAATCAGTCCAGGACTGGAAGCAGCAAATGCAGCAGGCTCATGACTGGCCTCGGGACGAAGATCCTCAGGTTGCGGTAGGTCTAACTCGGCTTCAGAGGCAGGCTCCTCTTCTTCCAAGACACTGGACTGAGGGGAAGGAAAGCGAAACTCGCTCGGTGCCGAAGGATCAACCCGGTAGGACGCGGAGGCTTCCTCAGGCTCAAACTCCACTGCCGCGAGCGGCTCGCCGGCGATAGCGGCCTGAACTTCTACTTCCGGCTCGGTCACCACCTCGGGTTCAGGAACAACCGGTTCCGGGACATTCACTTCTTCATAGACCGCAGCTTCAAGCACCACAGGGGAAGGCTGCTCGATGGCGGGGATAGCTTCTTGCTGTGGAACCGGGTCGGCCGCCTCCGATTCAGGATGGGAAGAAGCGGGGGCCTCAGTCGCAGAACCGCGATAGCGGGAGATCGATTCTCCGGGGAGCAGCCCGTCTCCATTCCATTCGATGGGTGTCTCAATCAGCGTGGAAGGCTTGGTCAGGATGACATTGGCCTTGGGCTGTGGGGCTACCGGAGCCGGTGTCCGGGGAGCGGCTTGACCGCCGTATTTGGAAAGCGACTCGCCGGGAAGGGCAAACGGAACGGACGGACGCTTGTCCGTAATCTCCGGTTCGGCAGTTGGCTCGAAGGCCCGCGGAGCTTCTACCCGGGCTGGGGTACCCTGTTCCCGATTTTCCTGCTGCCCGCCCCCGCCTTGAGCCGGACCCGGACGAAAGCCCTTGCGGCGGCCACGCCGGCCACGCCACTTCCTGGTGCCGTCCTCAAACTCTCCCTCGGGCGCCTGGCCGCCAGCCGGGGCTCCATTGCGCCGTGGAGCAGGTTCTCCTTCTGGACTTGCCGTCTGAGCCGGCCGCGAAGGCCGGTTTTGGGACTCACGTGGCTGGGCTGATCGCGCCTCTTCGCCGCCGCCTGGAATGCGTTCAAAGTCGGAGGAGTCTTCCTGCTCCTCCATGAAGTCGGTGACATACAGAAACGCATCCCGTTCCAATCCCAGATCAACGAACGCAGATTGCATGCCGGGAAGCACCCGGGTAACGCGACCCTTGTAAATAGAGCCAGCGAGGGTGTATTCGTTCTCGCGCTCGTAATAGACCTCGGTGAGTTGGTCATCTTCGAGGATGGCCAGACGCGTCTCATGCGGCGTACTGGAAATACATATTTCTTTTGACATGCTGCCTCTCCTGTCCGCAGGTCTAAAAACCTGTCGGACGGCCGACGCGGCAGATCGGGGAGCTGCTTATCCCACTCCCGGGATGCAGGGAAGGATTAGGTCAGACGGAGAGAAAGCCTGGGCAAAGGCGCGTGATCCATGGGGCGGAATCCAGCGAAATTCTTTGTACGGGGATACCGGCGCACAGCCATGACCAGAGAGGGTCGCTGTGCTGCCTGGCGTTCCTGGGCTGTCCGGGCGCAAAGAGTCGGTGACCGCTTCAGCCTGGTTGTTAGGCGGGGTCGTTACCCTTCTCTGCGTGCTCATTCCTAATCCTGCCCGGCCCCGGTGATTCACCTGGCCGGCGTATCTAAAGTACTGAAAAACAAAAACTTGGTTGACACTGGTCTAATTCACAAAACGGCTCATGCGAACATTCATCACCATGCCCAGAGCCAGAAACGAAAACAACACCGAGGATCCCCCGTAACTCATTAACGGTAAGGGAATTCCTGTAACCGGCATGAACCCTATGACCATTCCGACGTTAACTGCAATCTGAAAAATGAGTACAGCGACCACGCCCATGATCAGGAACGTACCGGATATATCCGCAGCTGTTTGAGCATTTTGAATCAAACGCGTCAATATAAGAAAGTATATCAGCAGAACAAACACGGCGCCGACGAACCCGTGCTCCTCGCAGAACGCTGCAAAGATGAAGTCCGTATAGGGAATGGGCAGAAAATCCCCCTGGGTTTGCGTTCCCTTCGTTGCTCCCCGGCCCCATATGCCTCCGTCGCCCACCGCGATCAGCGACTGCTTCACCTGGTAACCACTCCCCTTTGGATCGGTGTCAGGATTCAGGAAGCTGGTCAGTCGCTGCTTCTGATAAGGCTTCAACACCTTGGCCCAGACCGGAACCACCAGGATGAGACCGGAAATAACCAGGATCAGGCCTTTCTTCCACTCCAGGCCTCCCAGAAACAGCCCGACGATCAGCACTGGGATGTAGGTGAGCGAGGTTCCGAGGTCCGGTTGCTTGAGCACCAGCAACATGGGGAGGCCAACCAGCAGGAAGGCCTTGGAGATATCGCTCCAGGTAAGGTCCCTGCCCGCCAGGCTGGAGAAATATCGAGCCACGGCCACGATCAGCACCAGTTTCACCCATTCGGATGGCTGGAAATGGACCCCGCCAGGAAGCTTAATCCAGCGCCGCGCCCCCAAGACCTTGGTTCCGACAGCCAGCACCGCTATCAGCGAGACCAGGCAAAAACCGTAGATCCAGGGTACGGCCTCAAGCAACCGGTGATAATTGATCACCGAAAAGATGAACATCGCTGCCAGGCCGCCAACCAGCCAAAAGATCTGCTTGGTCTCAAAGCCGACAAACTTGGTGTGCAGGGTGGCGCTGTAGATCTCGAAGATGCTGATGATCGACAGCAGCAGCACCAGGCCCAGGAGCAGCCAGTCGAAATCGCGAAATGAAATAAATCGGCGCAAGAGGCTCCTCTCTTCTTAGTGCTGATTCGCAGCTACTGGAACTTCAAAGTGTCCGCCGTGCAGCGCCGGTGTGGGTTCCTTCACTGCCGCGGTTGTGACTTTGGCGGGCTCCGGGCCGCTCTTCGGCTTCTCGGACCAGACTGCGCCCACTTCCACCTTGGCGGGCACCTTGGCTTCCTGGAGGTTGTTGTCGAGACGCCGCTGCTTATCCACAAAGGTTTCGATGACCCGCGCAGCCAGAGGCGCAGACGCCTCTGCTCCCCAGCCACCATGTTCCACCAGAACCACCACGGCGATATCCGGATTGCGGCGCGGCGCAATTCCCACAAACCAGGCGTTGGCGCGCTCAGCACCGGTGCCAAGACTCTTCATTCCGGCACTGTGGTTCACCACCTGCGCCGTGCCTGTCTTGCCGGCAAAGTCGATATTTTCCAAATGAGACGCCGCTGCCGTACCGCTGTTGGTCGTGAGCGCCATCCCCTCGGTGATGGTCTCCCATATTGCCGGACTTATCGGTATCGTTACGTCGGCACTGCCCGGATACGAGTCATATAGCGCCTGGCGATAATCGGCCGGTAACTGATCGGGCTCGACTACGTGAGGGCGCTTGAGGACGCCACCGGAAGCAATCCCGGCAATCGCCCGCACCAACTGGACGGGGCTGATGGCAACCGCTCCTTGCCCGATACCCACGGAGATCGCTTCTCCCGCATACCACTTCTCGTGGAAGGTCTTCATCTTCCATTCTTCCGAGGGCATAACACCGCTGACTTCCCCGGGTAGATCGATGCCCGTCTTCTGCCCTATGCCAACTTTGTGCGCCCAATAGGCAATCTTCTCAATGCCCAGCCGCTCGGCGAGCGTGTAGTAGTAGGTATCGCAGGAAAAGGGGATGGCGTGCAGAATGTCGACTGGCCCGTGGCGCTTATCGCAGGCAAAGAAGCGTCCGTAAAACGTGGCGCCACCGGTGCAGTTCACCTTCAGATCCTGCGCCACATTGTTTTCCAGGCCGGCCAACGACATGATGATCTTGAAGGTGGATCCTGGCGCCAGCTGGGCCTGAATTGCTTTATCCAGCAGAGGGTGACGAGGATCCGTGATGAGTTTGTTCCATTCGTCGCGCGAGACGCGCACGGAGAAATCATTGGGGTCAAAACTGGGGCGGGACACCAACGCCAGGACTGCACCGGTATGAGGGTCGATGGCGATAATCGCCCCATTGCGATCGCCCATAGCGGCCTCGGCAGCGCGCTGGATATCCAGATCGATGGTCAATTTGAGGCCCTGACCGGGTACCGCAGGCTCGCGGCCCAGTATGCCTACTTCCCTGCCGTGGCTGTCCACGATAATGTCTTGCGAACCATCCGTACCGCGGAGCAACTGATCATAAGACTGCTCGACACCTGATTTGCCGACCACATCGCCAGGCTCATAGTAGGCGTAGCGCGGGTCGTTCAGCATGTCGTCGCTCACCTCGCCGACATACCCGATCAGGTTGGCGGCAAAGCCATTGCGGGGGTAGAGCCGGCGCTGTTCATCGATGGTTTCCAGTTCCGGCAGCTCGTCGCGATGAGCCTCGATGAACTCCACCTCGTCCGGAGTGATGTCCTGCTTGAGCGGAATGGGCTCATACTTGGGTGCGAGCGCGTAATGCGCCATCGTGCTTTCCAGCTGCTCAGTGGTCATGTGCAGCCCCCGCGAAATGAGCGGGAAATCAACGCGCAGATCCCGCCCTGGCTCACGGATCAAGAAGCAGGAGACAGAGGGGTAGTTGTCGACCAGCAGACGCCCTTCACGGTCAAACAGCTTGCCCCTGGGGGCCAGGATCGGCACCTTGCGGATTCGGTTCTGCTCCGCCAGGGTGCGGTAGTTTTGCGCGCCCACCACTTGCAACCGCCACAAGCCGGAGAGCAACACCAAGAGCACGGCCACGATCACATACTGCACGATCGTGAGCTTGTAAGCCGGTAGTCTCTCTTCCTTATTGATGAGCACGTAATCCATTCCCTTACTGTGACTGTTCTGCCGTCAATTTGGTGCTAATTCTCTTAATCCCGAGGCCTGACGCGATCCAGGATATCGAAGAAGAACACGCCCACAATCGAGTTAATCACTGCTTTGATTGCTTCATGCAGCCAGTTAGTCGTGACGTGGAAGGCCAGCATGTGATGGGTGATGAACAGGTATATCCCGATGTTCATCAAGGTGAATGCGAAGTTGATCATCAGCCGGGTTCCCGGGTTCTCCACGTCAATCTTGACCCCCAGCGACGCGGCACAGAAACCCACCACGCATTGGGAGATTCCGTTCATTCCCAAGGGATGGCTGGTAAGCGCATCCTGAACCAACCCGATCACGGCTCCGGTGATCGTACCCGCGATTGGGTTGCGCCAACCGACGGAAAAGTAGATGGTGACCAACAGGGGCAGATCGAGAATGTCGAACTTGGGGATAAAACGAGGGATTAGAACCTGGAGGAAGATAGCTAGCAACGGGACCAGGATCACAACGATGAGCGGGTAACGCTGGACATCCAGTTCCCGCCGCGCGAGTGATGCCGACATTGCCATGCGAATCTTTCTCCTCTTACCGTCTCAACTTCAAATCTACTGAGGCTGCGGCCCGTTCCCGCTCGTCGCGGGTGGTTCCTCTGCGGGCTCAGGGGGTTGCGGTACCGCTGTCTTAGGCGCCTTCGGCTTAGCCGGATCGCCAGGTACTGCCGAACTGGTTGCAGGATGCTTAGGCTTTACCGGAATTTCGGTATCTGCTTTATCTCCGTCCGCTGCCGGGGTTTTGCTTGCCGGAGTCTTGCTGGACGGGACCTTGGTCTCATCTGGTGCTTTGGCGGCCCGCGTTTCCGTTACCTGCGACTTGGGCGCCGCCGCGTATTTAGGATCGACGATCGCCTGCCCCGGGGTCAGGCTAGCCGCGGGTGGCGTCGCCGCCGGGGTGTAATGGTCGGCATGCAGGGCCGGTGGCGGATGGAGCGGCGGCGGAATTGCGGGGAGAGCCGCCGCGACCGTTGCCGGTTTCTGACCCGGGCCGAGATCAGCCAATGCGTTTGGATCATTCAGGCCCGGCAAACGTTCAGCCAGGATATCGGACGCCCGCTGTTGAACTACCTCCGCCCCTTGGGCAGCACTCTGCGCTAAATCCAGCCGCTCCCTGGCCGTCATGTGATCGGTAGCCTCAGTAATGACGAGCAACTCCTCCAGGTGACCCAGGTTGGCCGCCGGCTTGAGCACGATGTCTACATAAGGAGGGTTTTGCGTGTCGGGAACCACCCGGTCGACCACCCCCACAGGAAGTCCACGAGGGTAAATTTGGTCTCCACCGCTGGTAAGGACCCGTTCTCCCGGCTTGACTCGCTCATCGGGGAGCATGTTGATGATCTGCGGCTGGCCCAGCGCATTGCCGCGCAGTACACCGCGCAACCGCGTGGTCTCCAGCAGCACCCCTGCCCCACTGGTCTGATCGTTGATCACCAGCACCTGGGAGGTATGGGCATACACGTCCTTCAACTTGCCCACGATACCGTCAGGGGTAATCACAGCCATGTCTGGCTTGAGTCCGTCTTTGGCGCCCTTATCGATATACAGAATGCGTGACTGGTCGGTGCCAGACGTACCAATCACCTGCGCCGGCACAGTCGATGAGATGTAATGCTCTTTGAACGCCAGCAGTGCCTGTAGCCGCTGCCCTTGGCGTGCATCTTCCAACAGCCCCGCCTGCTCCAACTGCAGACGGCCGACCTGCTCCTTCAGTTCCTGGTTTTGCTGCCGCACGTGGCGAAGGTCGAGATAGTTCGACCACATGCCGCGCAGACCGGTCCCGCTGCCATGGACCACTTTTTCCGGAGGAGACATAAGGCTGATCGCCCAGTAACGGATCAGGCGCACAGCCGGTTGATCGCCACCAGTCGGATTAGGCCGGCGAATCTGGACGGCCAAGCCAATGATCTGGACCACCAGCACCGCCACCAGAAACAGGATGTTTTTATAGCGGCTCACGACCTACCCATGGCTGCTTTCATCTCTTTATAGATCGAGTCGCCGCCTGCCGAGAGCGGTTTAACAATGTTGGTCGACTGGCAAAGACCGCGAGGAGTGGTTTTCCTTGAGAGAAAACCACGTAAAGGTCCGTTGCTTCGGTATACACCCATTGTTAAACTGCTCAGTCGATCTTGATTTTGCGCAGTAAACGGAAGTCACTCAGCATCTTGCCCGTGCCCAAGACCACACTGGCCAGAGGATCATCGGCAATCGAAACCGGCAGGCCGGTTTCTTCACGAATACGCTTGTCCAGATTTTTGATCAGCGCCCCGCCCCCGGTCAGCACGATGCCCCGATCGCTGATGTCGGCGCTGAGTTCGGGTGGGGTACGTTCGAGGGCTACGCGGATGGCATTCAGGATGGTCGAAATGCATTCCGTTAGTGCTTCACGTATCTCGCTATCATCGATGGTGATGGTCTTGGGCACGCCTTCGATCAGGTTGCGGCCCTTGATTTCCATGGTGAGCGGCTTGTCCAGCGGATAGGCGGATCCGATGTCGATCTTGATCTGCTCCGCAGTGCGCTCGCCGATGAGCAGGTTGTACTTGCGCTTGAGGTAGTTCATGATCGCCTCGTCCATCTGGTTGCCGGCCATACGGACGGAACGGGAGTAGACGATGCCGGAGAGCGAAATGACAGCGATATCGGTCGTGCCGCCGCCGATATCGACCACCATGTTGCCGCTCGGCTCAGTGATGGGCAAACCGGCGCCGATGGCGGCGACCATGGCCTGCTCGACCAGGAACACTTCACTTGCCTTGGCGCGATAGGCGGAATCCTCGACCGCCCGCTTTTCTACCTGGGTGATTTCAGACGGCACGCCGATGACAATCCTTGGGTGCACCAGCATTTTGCGGTTGTGCGCCTTCTGGATAAAGTAATTCAACATCTTTTCAGTGATTTTGAAGTCTGCGATCACGCCATCTTTCATGGGCTTGATGGCCACGATATTGCCGGGCGTGCGGCCCAGCATCTCCTTGGCCTCTTTACCCACCGCCTCGACCTCACCGGTGTTTTTGTTAATCGCCACGATCGAGGGCTCGTTCACAACGATGCCCTTACCGCGCGCGTACACCAGGGTGTTCGCGGTGCCTAAATCGATTGCCAGATCGCTGGAGAAGACGCTGAACAACGAACGCACGCCGTGCGTACGCGAAGAACGCGAATGGAAACCGTTTGATGACATGAATGCAGGACTTTTCCTGTCGAACCCGGATTCATTGTACGGCCACCGTTGCCTTTGTTGCTCGCTACTCTTTTGAGTCTTTGGCACCACTTTTAGGGTATACGCCCTGTTTCGGGGCTGCCTCGAACAGCGACGGTTCGCTTCATTTATCCTCGGACGATGACGATGAAGAGCTACAAAAATTTGATTGGCGGCAAGTGGTTGAGTGCAGCGAGCGGCAAGACTTTCCTCAATCGCAATCCAGCCAATGTCGACGATGTGGTGGGAGAGTTTCAAGCCTCGACTGAGGCGGATGTGGATCGAGCCGTGCAGGCGGCCAGGACAGCCTACCGCCAATGGCGGCTGTATCCGGCCCCCAAGCGCGGAGAGATTCTCTATCGGACCGGTGAGCTGCTGTTGCAGCGTAAAGAGGAGCTGGCCCGGCAGATGACTCGGGAAATGGGTAAGGTCCTGAGCGAAACACGGGGCGATGTGCAGGAAGCAGCCGATACCGCCTTCTACATGGCAGGGGAAGGGCGCAGGCTCTTCGGCCAGACAACCCCGTCGGAGTTGCGGGACAAATTTGCCATGTCGGTGCGCATGCCGGTGGGCGTCTGCGGAATGATTGCCCCCTGGAACTTCCCCATGGCGATTCCGTCCTGGAAGCTATTCCCTGCCTTGGTATGCGGGAATACCTGCGTGATCAAGCCGGCGGAAGATACTCCGCTGTCGACCATCAACCTGGTGGAGCTGTTGCTCGAGGCGGGGCTGCCGGACGGGGTGGTCAACATCGTAACCGGGTTTGGCCCCGACGCCGGCGCGCCTTTGATTGCGCACCCGGGAGTCGACGCCATTTCTTTTACCGGCTCGAGTGAGGTGGGACAGCTCGTTGGCCAGGCCGCAGCCGGTCTTTTCAAACCCTGTTCGCTCGAGATGGGGGGCAAGAACGCCATGATCGTGCTCGAGGACGCGAATCTGGACCTGGCGCTGGATGGTGCAGTTTGGGGCGCGTTTGGTACCAGTGGCCAGCGTTGCACGGCGACCAGCCGGATCATCGTGCAGAAGAGCATTGCCGGCGAGTTTACCCGCAGGCTGGTGGAGCGGGCGCAGGCGCTGCGGGTGGGAGACGGCCTGGATGCCCAGGTGGAGATGGGACCCCAGATCAATCAGCAGCAGGTGGATACGTCGGCACGTTACACCGCGATTGCTACCGAGGAGGGGGCAAGGCTGCTGACGGGGGGACGCCGAGTGGAAGGATTAGACAAGGGATTTTTCTTTAGTCCTACGGTGTTTGGCGGTGTCGGTCCCGGGATGCGGATTGCACGGGAAGAAGTGTTTGGACCGGTTGTGAGCGTCATTGAGTGCGACAACTTCGATCAGGCGATTAGTTTTGCCAATGGCATTCAGTATGGACTTTCGACGGCGCTTTATTCCCGCAACGTCAACCTGGCCTTCAAGGCCATGCGCGACCTGGAGGCTGGCATTACTTACATCAACGCACCGACGATCGGAGCGGAGGTTCATCTACCGTTCGGCGGAGTGAAGCAAACCGGCAACGGACACCGCGAAGGCGGCACGGGAGCACTTGATTTCTACACCTCGTGGAAGGCAGTTTACGTGGATTACTCCGACCGGCTGCAACGGGCGCAAATCGATACGGGGGAGTAAAGACGACAAAGCACGATCACCGTTATTTCGTGTACATCATTTGCAGCCGCACGCGGGTTCTGTACTGCGGCGTTACGAACAGTGTTGCTCGCAGAACGGATCAGCATCAGTCGGGCCTGATTCCTGGTTTTACAGCGCAGTACAGATGTCACCGGCTCGTGTGGTTTCAGCATTACAAATACGTTTACAACGCGCTGGAAAGAGAAAAGGAAATCAAAGGCTGGACGCGCGCCAAGAAGGTAGAACTTATTGAGCGAACGAACCCGTCATGGTCTGACCTCAGCGAAGCGTGGCGGGGGAAGACTGCAGATCCCTCGGCTTCGCTCGGGATGACAAGGGGAGGACGGTCACGTTCCGGAAGATTAGCGACTTGGATGGAAAGACTTAAGCTGCGAAGCGCAGTGGAGGAATCTGCAATCCTCGCGGAGTGCCGTTCCTCACTCCGTCCGCCCAAGTCGCTGGCCTTCCGAAAAGTAACCACCCTCCCCTTGGCATCCCGAGCGAAGCCGAGCGATCTGCAGTCTTTGCGGACTAGCCGGTCCTAACTCTGTCCGTCCAAGTCGCTAGCCTTCCGGAACGTAACCACCCTCCCCTTGTCATCCCGAGCGAAGCCGAGGGATCTGCAGTCTTCGCAGCGTAGCCGCTCCTAATTCCGTCCATCCAAGTCGCCAACCTTCCGAGAAGTAACCGCTCTCCCCTTGTCATCCCGAGCGAAGCCGAGGGATCTGCAGTCTTCGCAGCGTAGCCGCTCCTAATTCCATCCA
>CAZSUK010000608.1:0-10042 GCA_964609355.1 uncultured Acidobacteriaceae bacterium
TGGACGAACTTCTCTCCCATAGGGAAGCACTCAATCAACGAATTCAGAGCATCATAGATCAGCACACAGCCCCGTGGGGTGTGAAGGTGGTCAGCGTCGAGGTAAAGCAAGTGGATTTGCCGGAATCGATGCTGCGCGCGATGGCCAAACAGGCCGAGGCGGAACGAGAGAAGCGGGCCAAGGTGATCCATGCGGAGGGCGAATTTAGCGCTGCTCAGCGGCTGGTGGATGCCGCCGCCCTGCTCGCCACTCAGCCCATGACTCTACAGTTGCGCTATCTGCAGACGCTGACGGAAATCGGTGTGGAAAAAAATACCACGATCGTCTTCCCGCTGCCGATAGAAATGATGACACTCTTTAATAAAATGGGAGATAGGCTGGAGAAATAGTATGAGAACCCTTTTCGACACAGAGGAAGAAGAGGAAGTGAAAGCGTCTGAGATTACGCTGAGCACTGCTTCGTTGTTAGGAATTTTCTTTGGGCTGGTGTTGATCTGCGGCGTGTTTTTTGGTTTTGGCTATTCCATGGGCAGAGGAACCGGACAGGGAGCCCAGGCGCACGCACTGGAGAACATCCCGGCGAGCAACGCAGCTGATGGAGATGACAGCGCGAGCGCGGGGTCGCCACCAGCCGCAGCGCTGCCACCAGCCGCGGCGCCAGAGGAACAGCCGGCGAGTGCTAAAGCTGCATCGGCGCCTGTGGTCAAACCTGTAGTCAAAGAGGATTCGGCTTCCGAAGACGACACCCCGGTTAAACCGGTGCCGCTGGCCATCAGCAAACCCACGGCATTGAAATTGGTTCCAGCGTATGTCCCGCCGGCCGATGCGCCTGTTTCCCCATCTGGCCGGCCAATGGTCCAGATCGCCGCGGTTGCCCGCCCTGAGGACGCCGACGTGCTGGTCTCTGCTTTACGCCAGCGGGGTTATGGGGTGGTGGTGCGCAATGAGCCACAGGATAAGCTGCTGCATGTTCAGGTAGGCCCGTTCGCCGACCGCACGCAAGCTGCCGCGATGAAGCAGAAACTGCTCTCTGACGGCTACAACGCCATCATCAAGCAGTAATTACATTTTCTAGACAGTCGTTTCTGCGCCGTCGCCGTGCATCCATTCCGGCAAACCTGAGATTATCCCCGCGCGCACTGCCCCCGAGAGCTGCTCCCGGGTGGCAAATTGCTGTGGAAAAAGCGCCGGGTGAAAGGTCACATAGGCCGTCCCGGGGTGGATGCGCAGGCTGCCCTTGGTCATCATGTGCTCCGACCCCCATATGGAGACTGGGACCACCGGAACGCCGGACTCCATCGCCAGGTAGAAGGGTCCCTTCTTGAACGGCAATAAGATACCGTCGCGCGAGCGTGTGCCCTCGGGAAACGTGGAAATATTGACCCCGGAGGCCAACACTTTACTCGCAGCCAGGACGCTCTCCCGCGCCGACTCCAGGCGGCCGCCACGGTCTACCGGAATAAAACCGGCGAGGCGCATGCCATACCCCACGAAAGGGATTCTGAGCAGCGAACGCTTGATAAAGAAAGCCGTACGAAAGGGAAACAACGGCAGCAGGATCGGCGGATCAAGATTGGACACATGGTTGGCCATAAAAATACACGGCACTGCGGGTATGTGCTCGCGGCCTTCCACCTTGACCCGGATGCGCGCCAGCTTCACCCCTGCGCGCACGATATGCATACTCCAGCGATACAGCGGACCGATATCGCCGGTCAACAAGGCCCACGGAATGCCGGCCACCCCGGCGGGCAGGCCAAGCACCACGTACGTCACCAGCATAGTGACAGAACTGAACATCAGACCCGCTGCTCGAGACGCCTTGGCAACTTTTCATAAATCCCGTCGAAGCCACCGTTGGAAAGAATCGCCACCACGTCGCCCGTCTTGAGCCGGGGCGTAAGCTGCTGCACGATGGCATCTGCGGTGGGGTAGAAAGTGGCATCGTGTCCGCCGCGCACCAGCTCGGCAACCACCTTTTCCGGATGCATTCTCTCCCCCTCGGGAATGCTTTCCTGCTTGAATACTCCGGCAACGACGATCGCGTCGGCCAACGCGAGACTTTCCACCAGTTCGCGCTCAAACACGTTTCTGCGTAGCGTGTTCGATCGTGGCTCAAGCACCGCCCAGAGTCTCTGACCGGGATAGGCCGCGCGCAAAGCTTTCAACGTCTCCCGAATCGCCGTCGGGTGATGGGCGAAATCGTCCACAATCGTGACCCCGGCGGCGACGGCCCGCACTTCGAGCCTGCGCTTCACGCTTTGAAAGGTCGACAGAGCCTCGGCGATTGCAGCCGGGGCGATTCCCTGCCCCGCAGCCAGGGCCGCTGCTGCGGTGGCATTCAGCGCATTGTGCTCCCCTGGCATGGGCAGGGTTACCTGGAGCCACTCCTTGCCGGAGCGAAAAATCTTCCAGCTCGAGTTGCGATGGTTGTGGGTTAGGTCCTGCAGCCGCCAGGCAGAGCCTGGTTTGAACCCGTAATGCTCCACGGCACACAATGCGCGCGCAACACATTCGTCGACGTTTGGGCTGCCGTCGTAGGCAATCACCCGGCCACGGCGTGGCACCAGGTTGACTAACCGGCGGAAGGCGGTCTTCACCGCCTCCAGATTGTCGTAGATATCGGCGTGATCGAACTCCACGTGAGTCAGGATCAGGGCATCGGGAAAATAGTGCATGAACTTGGGCCCCTTATCGAAGAAGGCCGTATCGTACTCGTCGCCCTCGAGGATAAATTGCTTCCCGTCACGAACCCGAAAGCTGGTGCCGAAATTTTCCGCGATCCCTCCGATCAGAAAGGATGGGGCCACCTCCGGCTTAGCTCGTGAGGCGACTTCGTAGACCCACGCCAACATGCTCGTAGTGGTGGTCTTGCCATGAGTCCCGGCAACTACCAGCGAATCTCTGCCGGGAAGAAATTCGTGCTGAATGGTTTCGGCAAGCGAGCGAAAGGGTATGCGTTGATCGAGCACGCCTTCCAATTCCACGTTGCCACGAGAGATGGCATTGCCTACGATCACCAGGTCAGGCCGAGGCGAGAGGTTCGCTTCCGCATACGGCTCCATGATCGGGATGCCGAGCGAAGCAAGCAGGTCAGACATCGGTGGATAGGCAGCGGCATCGGAACCAGTGATGCGATAGCCCTTGGTTTGCAACATGCCGGCCAGCGAAGCCATCGCCGAGCCGCAGATGCCGATCAGGTGAATGTGTTTTGCCATAGGATTATTTCTCAGTCGCGCGTTCCAGAAAGCTGAGCACCGGGGCCCCCACGAGGTGCAATTCCGCTTCAATCCCAAAAGCTAGTGTGACGTTGCGCCGGGACACGTGGCCGGAACGAAGACCGATGGCGATGGGGCCCTGGAACCAGTCCAACACGCGCAGGATGACCTCGTCCAGCAAGCCGGGCTTTTGTCCCGGCGCGATGCAGTCCAGCATTTCGCCAAAGATAATTCCCTTGACGCCTTCGAATTTTCCCGCCAATACCAGCTGCCGCAGCAATCGATCCAGTTGATAGGGCTTCACATCGCGGTCCTCGAGAAAGAGCAGCTTGCCCTCCGTCTGCGGCGCATAGGGAGTTCCCAGCGATGCGGCCAAGAGCGTAAGACAGCCGCCGTAGAGGATTCCGCCGGCCTTTCCCGGCTGCAGTACACGGAGCCCTGAGGCTTCTCCCACGAACCATCGATCCCCACCCAGCGCGGCCAACAGGCTGGCTTCATCGACGCCCTCGGGCTGGGAAAAATCGCCGGCCACCATGGGCCCGTGGAAGGAGATGAGGCCCAGTTGATCCAGCAGCCAGGTTTGCAAACAGGTCATGTCGGAATGAGCCAGGAATGGCTTGGGGTGTTCGCGCACCAGGCCCAGATCAAGCCCCTTAAGCAAGTAGTTGCAACCGTAACCTCCACGGCTACAAAATATCGCACCCGCGGCAGGGTCGAGGAAGGCGGCGTGTAGATCCTCGAGCCTTGCCTGGGTAGTGCCGGCAAAGTAGTGGTGCGCCTTACTGAGCGCGTGATGTCCCACCCAGGGCAGGAAGCCGAGACGGCTCAGGGCTTCGACGCCCGTCGCCAGTCTTTCCGGTTGAGGGTAGCTTGCCGGAGAGAGCACGGTTACTTTGGCGCCCCGGCGGATCGCAGGAATATTGAGGTTTACCATGTTTCGCCGATACAAATAAGCTCCGCCGGCCCGGTAAGCCGGATCTCGGAACCGGGTCCTTGCCATTGCACGGTTTGTGCTCCGCCTGGAGCAATCACGCGCAGCACGGGTGAGGCTCCGCGCAAAGCGATGGCGGCGCTGGCGCTCGCACAGGTGCCTGTGCCGGAGGAAGAAGTGGGGCCAACGCCGCGCTCGTAGATGCGTATTTCAATTTCATCGGGGCTGATTATGCGCACGAATTCCACGTTGGTTTGCTGGGGGAAAAACGAAATGTGAGTGCAGATCTCCCATCCAATCGATTCCCATGGGTAATCGTAGAAGTTCGGCCGATCGACAAAAACGACGAAGTGAGGGTTTCCGGTTGACACTATTGCGCCTTCGATCCGTTCTCCACCTCCAAGCGGCAAGTTGGCGCTGCCAATCTGAGGCACCCCCATGGAAGAGGTAATCATAAATATCTGCCCGGTGCGGCCGTCGATCTGGCAGACACGCGGTCCGGCATCCGTTTCGAGGATAATTTCGTCACCTGGGCCGGCTTTGGTTTCGTAAGCAATCCAGGCTGCGGCGCAACGAGTTCCATTGCCTGATATTTCGGCGATCGAGCCGTCGGCATTATGCAGGCGTATCCTTCCCTGGCGTTTGCCTTCCCAGGTCAGGAACTCCACCCCATCGGCTCCTACGCCGGAGTTACGGTGGCAGAGTCTACGGGTCAGTTCGTTGCGGGGCTCGACGCCCGCGAGATTTTCCTGAATTACCAGGAAATCGTTTCCGCAAGCGTGTGCCTTGACGAAGGGGATCACGGGCCCTCCGCAGGGGTCGGTTGGGGTTTCATCAGCGTGATGCTAACACCACACGGCCAGACCTCGATGTAACCAGTTTTGTTCGTTAGGGTTGACGTCAGGGCTGTAGGGCAAAAAGGTTCCCCTTTGGACACATTTCCCGGCACGCTGCTGTAACGGGCCGGCTCGAGCGCGCACTATCCTCCAGATGAGCGAAGACGTTAAAATGTGCCCGAAGTGCAAAACAGTAACGCTGGAGCCCACCCTAGACTGTGCGATTCCGCCGGAAATGGTTCCATTGCTGCGAAAGCCAATTCCTAAAGACACCGAGCTCCGGGTGACGCCCTACTATTGCTCAAGCTGCGGCTGTGTCGAGTTGTACGCAGCGGGTTGACTTGTCATTCAATGACCTGTGCTCTTTGGTAACCATAGCAGTGTGCCACGCGTCTGACGGAGTTCCGCAGGAAGATGGTTAACGTGCGATGAGGCTGGTAATGCGGGAACGGTATCCTCGGCTCACAGGCAACTTGTGCCCGTCTGACATAGTGACAAAGCACTCCCCGTCGGTTCCGTCGGTGCGAAATTCCTTCACATGCTGAAGATTCACGATGGCAGAGCGATGAATCCGCAGGAAAACGTCAGGATCCAACCTGGTCTCGAAATTGGCCATGGTATTGCGAAGCATATGGCTCTCCTTGCCGGCGCAAATCCGTACGTAATTCTCTTCCGCTCCAATCCAGCGTATCTCCTCAATGGGCAAGAAGAGGATTCGTCCCTTAGAACGAAAAACCAGGCGCTTGGTATATTCCTTTTTTTGCACGGATTTCGCCGGCGCGTTGGAGCGCCTGCGCTCTTGCTGCTCACGCGCATGGTCGAGTGCAATGCTCAACCGCTCGCGGGTGAACGGCTTCAAGAGATAGTCGACCGCGTGCACCTCGAAGGCCTTTAAGGCGTATTGGTCGTGTGCCGTGGTGAAGATAATACTGGGCAGGTTCAGCGGAGACGAACAACTGAGAGCTGAGATGACATCGAAGCCATCCATGCCCGGCATGCGAATATCGAGTAGTAACACGTCGGGCCGAGTAAGCTGAACCAGGTCGATGGTTTCCGCGGCGTTGGCGCCTTCGCCCACTACTTCGATGTCTGGTTCTTCTCGCAAGAGTTGTAAGAGTTTTTGCCGGGCAAGAACTTCGTCATCCGCGATCACGACTTGAAGCGACATACCAGGACTCCGCGTTGTCACTGCTTGGACTCTTGTCGATCTCCAGGGGTAGTTGGATCACGGCGGTTACATCGCCTGGAGTTACTTCCTGCATAGTAAAACTTTGCCTGCTTTCATAGTGCAACTGCAAACGAGCCTTCACATTTGCGATGCCCACGCCCTGCTGTTTCGGGGCATCGTGAAAAGAGCCTGGAACACAGCCCGCATTGCGGATCGATATGCACAGTGTATCGCCTTCGATGGAAGCCTTGATCGCGATCGTTGCTTCTGCGAGAGACCGCGAAACTCCGTGAACATACGCGTTTTCAACAATGGGCTGAAGAATCATTGTAGGCACCAGTGCGTCCCAAGCCTCTGGCGCCACTTGAATGCTGTGTCTTACCCGATCGCCGAAACGCAACTGCTGTATGGAGACATAGAGTTGAACGACATCCATTTCCTCCTGCAACCGAACTTTTTGCGCCTGCCCCTTTGCCAACGTGATACGCAAAAGGCTGCTCAGCCGTTCCAACATTTCGTCGGCCAGGTCAGGGTCTGAGCGCATCAGGCTGGAAACGCCATTCAACGTGTTGAACAGGAAATGGGGGTTGAGCTGCATTTGCAGGGCCTGCAGCCTGGCCTGAACGAGCTGGCCCTCGAGGCGTGAAGCCGTCTGTTCCCGCTCGCGCAGCCGCTGGTAATAGCCGACGCCTCGGAAGAGGGCAAACACCAGCCAGAATATGGCTACATCTGTAACCAGTGCAGAAGACAGATTGCGCTCGACCCGGGCAACATAGGTAAGGTGTCTGCCTGGATGCTGATAACGAACGATAGCGGCGTAGCTTGCTTCCACCAGGAAGCTGACGAGAACACTCAAAGGCAAATACTGCAAGACCATCTGTCGCGGGGTGGCGCTTTGTATGCTCGCCCGCAAGAAGTGCCACAGACCCAGGAAGACCAAACCCCATAACAGATAATCAACTGTCCAGGAAACGAAAGGCATCCAGAGCGGAATCTTGTAGTCGCTGCCAAAAGACATTTCCACGAGTTCCTGGAAGCCAAACAAAATTCCAAGCGCCACCCAGCCCGACAAGAAGATCAGCGGGTGCATGAAAAAAGGTCGGCTTGGATCTGCCTCTTGCTTAGTTAGGCTTTTCAGCTTGGCTTTCAACCTCGTTGCCCACCGCCGGAGCATGCGTTATTGCATACACCTCCAGGAGGGGGAAATATTTTGAGTTCATTTCGTTGGCGAATGCAAACAGATCGTGATCCGGATGCGATTGCAGCCATTCCGCAGCCTCCTGATCTGCGGAAGTAGTATCGGCCAGGCTCCTCGCCAGGCGCTGAAGCTCGTGACGCACATAAGTCTCTGCCGGGCTTCCACCTTGCGAAACCGCTATGCGCAGCCAACGATAGGCTTCCCTTTGATCTTTGGGGACCAGCCGACCATCGCGGGCCAGGATACCCAGGGCCGCAGACGATGGCCAGTAGCCGGCCTGGGCAGATGACATCAGAAGGTTGATCGCCTCCTCCTTTGCTTGCGGCAACTCAGGATGGTTCACCAGCAGCAGCCCCAGACCATGAATAGCCGGCACATAACCGGTCGCGGCAGAGAGCCGTAGAAGCCTGGCCTCAAGAGCAATGTCGGGCACATGACCCGGCTCATAGGCGTCCCATTCCGCCAGGAAACATTCCGCTTCCGGGTCATGCCGTTTGACGCCTTTCTTGAGCCAGACCTCCGCCGCCGCGTGGTCGACGGGAACGCCCGATCCTATATAGCTTGACCAGCCGAGGTATGCATCTGCCCGACCATAACCCTTCTCTTCAGCAGACCGCAGCAAGCGCAATGCTTCCGCAGTGTCCTGCTTGACTCCGTCCCCGCGCATATAGTGGGCTGCCAGGTTCACCTCTGCCAGTGGGGAGTTTGAAGATGCGGCGCGCCTGTACCATCGAATCGCTTCAGCCGTATCCTGGGGCACGCCGAGGCCAACGGAATATAGGTAACCGAGATAGACCTGTGCGGCGGGATTTCCCTGATCTGCCGCCTTGCGATACCAATAGGCAGTCTGAGCGAGATCTTTCGGCACTCCTCTGCCGGCGAAGTAGGCAGCGGCCAATTCCAGCTCCTGCTTAACGAATCCTTGTGCCGCTTTGGTCTGCATCTCAGCCACGTTCGAAGAATTCTCGGATGGTGCATCCAGTTTAGCTTCTGCGCTCACCGAGCACAGCCAACAAAGCGCTGCCAGCAACGATATCAAACTATTGAGCGACATAACATTCCTCACAGATCTTCGAGACCATAGTCATTGATCCGCGAAGCGTTCCAAGGCGCGTACGTCGCCGGATTGCACTGCAGATATTCGATTGGCGACCGCTCGTCCCGCTGCCGAGACACTTGGTCACATATTGCAGTAATGTTTGTTTTCTTATGCGATCCAGAATGTGTAACGGCAGCTCGCCACTTAAATGCACGCACTCGTCAATGAGTAAGTGCAGTTCGTCACTAACTTTCGTCAGTTAATGGATTTCTTCGAGCTTGCTTGCACGAACGATGTAAAGGGGGATGGGGCGCGCCAAAGGCTTCGTAATCGCAAGCATCCTTGCACTTGGCTTCGGTCGAGATGACAAAGGGAGGGGCAGCTCCTCCAAGGTGGGTGTTGCCGAACAAAAGGAATTTTCATCGTCTCGAGTCTGCATCCAAGACGCCTAAAGAACGCTGTTTGCCCTAGCTGCTGCCTGATTGCGAGCGGTAGATGCGGGCACAGGGCTTGCCCGTGGAGCAAACAACATTGATCAACTGTAAGCCTTGAGGATGGCTCTGCACGGCTTGCGCAACAACATCGCCGTCCACCGCAACCACAGCAGAGGCGCCTCGTGCAGGATCTTTCAGAGCCCGCTGCCAGGTGAGATAGTCACCTTCGTTAATCGTGCGACGCAGCGGAATACCAGCTTGCTGCAGTGCGCCTACATCGCCGGAGACAGCCATGAGGATCTGTCCCTGCACAGGCAGATTGCTGAGTGCCTTAGCGAGCGCGGTTTCAAAGGCCACGCGGGTTCGCGCGTTGACCATAGCCTCCTGAAACACCAGGGGCCGGGCCCGCAAGAGCACCACGCTGTTGGCTACCACCAACAACAAGCTCAGCGGCATCGCGTAGCGCATCACGTCAGGCTTGCGCGAGAACAGCACCCAGAGCAGGCACCCGAGAAACAATGCGAACGCCGGCAGTAGCTCCATGCCATACCGCGTGTTGTACCAGGAATAGGGCCGCCACACCGGAACAAAGATGGGAACGGAACCATAAGCGACCGAGTAGGCATAGAACGGCAAGGGCAGCCACAACAGCAGCAATGGCCAGATTTGCCGGCGGCGAAACGCCCATAGTGCCGCCAGCGTGCCCGCGGCGCTGAGCCAGCAGAGCAGCTTCCCTAAGCCCACAGGAGCCGCGCCCAGTTCCGCGGCCTTAAGAAAGTAAAACGCGGAGTCGTGCATGTTGTGGATACCCGGACGAGGCGAAGAACCCAGAGGAGTGGTTCTGGCTTCAATCGCGCGGGCCGAATAGGGGCCGCGAACAAAGTCCAGCGGATCGCCAAATTGCTTCGCGTTGTAGGCCAGCCATAACGAAGGAGCGGCAATCAACATTGCGGTGAACAACAGCCACGCGCCGGCTACAGTGCCTCGCCACGGCGGGCGGGCGCGCAACAGCGGCCAGGTTGCGAAAAGCCAGGCCAGGGCTGCAAAGATCCAGCCGTCGTAACGAGTGAAAACAGCGCAAACCAGAACCAGCCCGGCCCCTATCAGAGCTTTGCTCTGCTGCGTCCGTTGAAACTCAATGATCAACAGCACCGCCCAGATGATCTCGGCTAAAAAGAGTGGCTCGGTCATGGCCGTGGTGGCCATATACAGCAACCC
>CAZSUK010000609.1:0-3288 GCA_964609355.1 uncultured Acidobacteriaceae bacterium
ATCGGTTTGATCGTAGTGGTGCACGTCATCATAGAACTCCTGGGCGCGACGGTAATAGTGATCGTCGATTACGTCGGGTTTCATGGTGGTGATCGGCATGGTCGCAATCAATTGCAGATGAGTATATTTGGCCTTGATGGCTTTGTAGAACTGGGTGTAGCGGACGCCGTGGGTATTGGATTTGTCGAACCAGTCTTCGTTGCCGATCTCCACGTAGCTCAGATGGAACGACGCCGGGTGTCCGTTCTTGATGCGTTCCGCGCCCCACTTTGTGTTTGCGTCGCCGGTGACGTATTCGATCTCATCCAGAGCATCCTGCACATAGGGGTCGAGATCAGGGCCGGGTTTTGCAAATTCCTGCTGCATGGAATAGCCGGCATACACAGCCAGCAACGGTTGCATCTTCAGGTCCTCACACCACTCAAGGAACTCGAGCAGGCCCATGCCGTCACTGGAACGATAATGCCAGGGGCTGGGATGGGTGGGGCGATCGACCATGGGGCCGATGGTTTTCTTCCACTCGTAGCGTTCGTTGATGTGATCGCCTTCGAGGTAATTTCCGCCTGGGAAGCGCAGAAATGCCGGCTTCATGGCTGCCAGCTTCTCCATCAGGTCGATGCGGTTTCCGTTGTTTCGATCTTGATACGTGGGAGGAAACAGCGATACCAGGGTGAACCAGACTGTTCCCGGCTTGGCGACGGAGAGGACCAGGTGATAGTGCGAAGACTGGGTGGCGGAGCCGGAGTTGAGGGTGAACTCGTGCTGTTGCCAGTCTGAGGTGAGCGTGGGCACGGTCGTGCTGATGGCAGTGCCGGATTCATCCTCGACCAGGCTTACGGTTACCGCGCCGATCGACGGATCGCTGGCCTTGGCATAGAACGAACCGTGATAGGTGGCTTGCGGCCTGACGGGAAAGCCCCAGTATCCCAGGTTAATGATCCCCGCCTGATCGTGCGCGCTTGCGTTCTTGACGGTCAATTGCAGGCTCAGCGGCAGGGCCGTGCTCGGGCCGGTGTTGCGATCGATGGCCATCGACGCATCGGCACTGCCCTCCTGGTAGAGAAACCAGCTTGGGGGAACTTTGCCCCGATCCTGAAAAGTGCGGTTTCTTACCAGTTCGGCGTAAAGACCGCCGTCGTAGGAGAAATTAATCTCCTCAGTCATCAGGCCATATAGCTGAGGACTGACTTTGGCTTTGGGTTGTGCAAGGTCGATAGTCAAGGTCGGGGCCGGTTGTGCTATGGCGGCGGAGGAGAGGAGCAAAAGAGTCGCCAGGAAATACGGTCGGTTCAAAAATGTCTCCTGAAGTACGGTCACATTTATACCCCATAGTGCCCTCATGCGCGCTCCAGAGTTCAGGTTCGCTTAACCTTGGTTAGGGGATACTGCGGTTATGCGGGTTCTGCTGGTGGAAGACGAGGTGCGGCTGGCGGAGAACGTAGCTTCCGCCCTGCGCGAAGGGCCGAACTTCGCCGTCGATTGCGCCGAGGACGGTCTCACCGGTCTGCACCTTACGGAGAATGCCTGCTATGACCTGATCGTCCTGGATTTGATGCTGCCCGGGTTGGATGGCATGGGGATCCTGAAGAAGGTGCGCGCTCGCGGAGATCGAACGCCGGTACTCATTCTGACCGCCAAGGGGGAAGCAAGTTCGATCATCGCGCTGCTCAATGCGGGCGCAGATGACTATCTCACCAAGCCTTTCGATCTGGGAGAACTGATCGCGCGCACCAAAGCCCTCATCCGCCGCGGCAAGGGAGTGGCCGACCCCGTCCTTCGCGTGTCGGATCTGGAAGTCAATACGGTCGAGCAGAGCGTTCATCGTTCCGGGATTGCGGTGGATCTTTCGCCTACGGAGTACCACATCCTCGAATACCTGATCCATCGGCCTCGCGTCATCGTGTCGAAGCGAGAGTTGCTGGAGCATCTCTACGACTACAACTGGGAACATCACTCCAATGTGATCGAGGCCCACATCTCGAATTTGCGCCGCAAGCTCGAGGCGGCCAAGCCAGAGCCCAGCATCGAGACTCTGCGTGGACGAGGGTACCGGCTGCTGTGAAGTCGTATTCCATCACCCATCGGCTCATCGCCACCATCCTGCTGGTGGAACTGCTCGCCGCCTTGTCGATATCGGGAGTGGCGATGCTCTACGAGCGGCACGTGCGGTTTCGTTCCTTTGACGTGATGCTTCGCGGACGGGCAGATTCTCTGCTGGGCGCGGTGCAGGATGCAGACGACGAGGGAGATAACGTGATGCTCGACGGCACGGAAGCGAATCTTCCGGCGGAGGATATCTACCAGGTGCAGGACGCCCGCGGACAAGTTCTGGGCCATTCGCTGAACTGGAAAGGTCCAAACCAGGCTTTCCTGAACACCAGAGCCGGCAAACCACTCAGGCTTTTCGTCGGCGGTAGGCATTATCGAGGATTGCGGATCGAGGGCGTCCGAGTTGTCGATCCGGGACAAAAAGCCGGGGGTATCACTCGCCACGTAATCATTTTTTATGGATCCCCCGTCGGTCGCGTTTGGGGTGAAATTTGGGAAGCGGTTGGTTTTTACGCGGCGACCAGTCTTAGCCTGCTGGCAGTTTCAGGGATGCTGATTTTTTGGCTGCTCAATCGTGGCCTGGCGCCCTTGCGCCAGCTGGCGGCAGAGGCGGCGGGCGTCTCGGTGAATTCCTGGAACTTTGTTCCTCCCGAACGGGCACGCATGGTTAAGGAGCTCGCGCCGCTCACGAATGCGTTGGAGACTGTGCTCACTGGGCTGGAGCATGCCTTTATGCAGCAACGCCGGTTTGTCGGCGACGCTGCACATGAGCTCAAGACGGCGGTTGCCGTTTTAAAGTCTTCGCTGCAACTGCTCACACTGAAGCAAAGAACAGCACTTGAATATGAACAGGGGATCGAACGCTGCCAGCTGGATTGTGAACGCCTGGAAGAAACCGTAGCCAAGATGCTCACGCTGGCGCGGGCAGAAACAACGACCGCTCCCCCGAAGATGGCGGCCGATCTGGCCGAAGTACTGCGACAGGTTTCTGAGCAGTTTGAATCTATGGCGGAGCTGAAGTACCTGAAGATCATCCTGCTGGCTCAGGAGCCGGTGATGGTAGACGTCGATCCGGAGCAATTGCAACTCCTATGCTCCAACCTGCTCTTGAATGCGCTGCAGCACAGTCCAGCGGGCTCGCTAGTTCAAGCAGCGGTACAGCACGATGGGACGCAGGCTGAACTGACGATCGAGGATACTGGAGAGGGGATCGCGCCTGAAGACCTGCCTCACGTCTTC
>CAZSUK010000610.1:0-7050 GCA_964609355.1 uncultured Acidobacteriaceae bacterium
CCAAACTATGGCCACACCGAGAGTGTGAAGCCAACATCATCCTCGGACAATTCTGCCGCATCGGATCGCACTGGTGGCGACGGTTGGATCTATCAGAACTTGTTCCCGGCAAAGACATCCACTTTTGCTTCTCGTGCAAAAAAGTGAAAATCGATGGTGTCGTCCACGAACCGTGACCTTTTAACTCTCAATGCCGTTGCCAGTTCCGAAGCTTCATACCGATCCAGCGTACCGGAGGGCGGGGGAACTCACCTATAACCCGACTTTGGAGGCACTATCGTTCGGTCCAGCGCGCCAGAACTCCAGCCTCTTGCAACGTCGCAAGAAATGTTGGTGTCAGGCCGGGTCCAAAAAACATAAATTCGGGAGCGAAGTTGTCGTATAGGCCAAGTTGGAGCCGCCCCTCTTTTTGCACCTGTACATGGATGAGAGCCCTTGGCACAGTTCCACCTACTGCCGCCATGATTGACCCTACCATCTCCCCTTCCAGTGGAAGAACAACAAAGTCCTGCTTCGGCCACAGTGTGTTTCTCTTAAGGACCTGGGTTTCATCGCGGGATGCACCGGCCACATCGAATAAGGATGTGCGACTCAAATCACCCTCGAATGAGACCTGAGCGCCTCCAGCAAGTTCCGCCAGCGCAGCAGCCAGGAATCGTCGCTTGTCGCGAACCTTGTACAGAAGAGGCATTCATTCTTTTTTACCAGCGCTAGGACGATGCAAGCGCACGAAAAAACGGGGTTCCCCGTAACTTGACCTGTTTATCAGACGGCCATGCGGGCAATTTACGGAAAACCCGACTTTACGGGCACTCGAAGGATTGCTATTACGCCCTGGGCGTAGAATGTCTTCAGCTCAGTCAAAATACCTGGGGGCTAGCTGCGATGAAATCATCATGGCAAAAGAACACAGGAAATCTCTCATGTCGCTGGTCTGAAGTGGGGCAGCGCGTCCAGTACGCTTCGGGTTGGATTCACGAAACCTCAGTCGTTCAGAGCGGTCATTTGCCGCCTGTCCCGGACTTTGCTAGCCACAGTCCATTCGGTTCCGGAGAATGGTTTGCGCCTTGGCGTCTGCGATGGAATACCGCAGCCCTTCGGAGGATAGATGGCTCCTAATCCGTTTATACCAGATGGTAGATCGCTCGTCTGAAGTGGCCTTCGGTAGTATCCGACAGCAATAAGGCAGGTTCTCCCAAAACAGCATTGCGGCAACTTGCTCGGCCCATTTCCCTCCGGGTGAACTTACCGGAAATGCGACTTTCCAGGTAAAGGCTGGCTCCCCACCTGGTTCGACATCAGACTGGAGGCCGTTCAGGACGACACTGGGCCGCTCAGTTCCTCTTAAACTACGCTTTTTTGTTGTTGTACGTTCCGCATGGTCCCCACCGAACGCCTCCGACACTGTTACTTTATGCCGTACTGCTCTTCCACCAGGTCCTCAAACTCGTAAATCTCATGGCAGTTCACTCGGCGTGGAACTACAAGCGTCGCTGCAAGCGGGGTTGAAAACATTGTCGCGCCCTACGCCGTGTCGTTCATGTCAGGCGACTTTGATTCCTCTTTCGGATATCCACCCCCCGAGTCGCCGAGAAACCTCAGAGCACTCCTCAGCCTGCCTCGGACGACAAATCAGATCTAAAATCGAAGTCATGAGGAACGCCGAAGATGTAGAGAGGTTTCACGAGCAAATTTTGGGAGCTGCACGCTGGCTTGTTCTGACTAAGCGACGCAACGAGTTTACGGTTCAAGAGATTGTGCTACGACTCAGAGAAGACTATCCCGAGTTCACCGAGAGGGCGATTCGGGAAGGTATTGCCGCGACCTCGCGTCAAACGGCTTCGGCCCGCGATGGAGGGAGTCATGTTGCTTTCGAAAGAATAGGGCCGACCGCCTATCGCTTGGTCACTCGGTTTGGCTCAGCTACGCAGGTTGGGGCGGATCGCATTGTGGTTCCTGGCCGTTGAATTTGCTAGTCTGATCAAAAGTATGAAGAATTATGCGTTGCTGCCGGCTTCAGATGAAATTCGAGAATGGTGTTCAATTCTTGAACAAGAAATGATGCACTGGACCGGCGTGAAGATGAGTCACATCTTTGGCACGCGGGCTTTTTATCACCGCAAAGTCATGTTCGCAATGCTTCCAGACCAACGCCGCCTTGACAGCGCTACCGCGATTTCCTTTCGAGTTCCTTTCAAAGGGTCAAATGAAAAGCCAGGTTGGCAGTCGTTTGAACTCTCGGGTCCTTACCTCCTTGATACGGCACTGTCGTTACTGGGTCAGGCCTACACGGAAAGTGTCGCTCATCCATTTCCCCAAAAAGACAATTGCTGACTCTGTAAGTCGCCCGCCGTTGCGCTAACGATTCGATAACGGGCGCCTGGAAAACGGTGCCGGCACGACTTTTCGGCTAATGACGTCGCGGAGCCGTCGTTCGATTGGTGCATGCAAGCGCGTTTTCGCATCGAGTCTGGTATCGTTGCGATGTTTGGAGGTGGGCGGTTGCAAGACCAACTCCTCGCAATGCTTCGCGGCCAACTCACCGACATTTTGTTCGGAGCAGTTTTCCTGTTCATCGGATTGGCAGCTTGCTCCATTGCCGCCATCCGTCGGCGGAGCGGCGTACGCCTCGTTCTCTGGTTAGGAATATGGAGCGCGATGTACGGAACCGGACTCCTATTTCGGTCGCCGGCTCTCGTTGCGGCACTGCCCCTCGTGCTTCAGACGAGCGTCCCTTACGTGAACACCCTGATCGCGTACCTGCTCGCTGTGTTTGCCATGTCAGCATTCTTGGAGTTAAGCCGGGGTGGAATTCGGCTTCTCACCAAGATCCTGATTTTCGCCGAGGTGGTAATCGCTGTTATCGGAATCGGCTGGTTCGCAGTCGGCGGCGCAGCCGACAAGTTCATCCTCTACCATAGGATTGTCTCGGATTGCGGCCTTCTTGTCCTCGTAACGGTCGTTGCCGTGAAGAAACTGTCTGACAAGTTTCTGGTTCTATTCGACCGCCGCGTCCTAGCTGTCGGCACGCTCGTTTTAGCCACTGAGGCTTTGTGGACTAACGTGTTGCGCCCGCTGCATTACCAGCAATCGGGCCTCTCAAGCCATCTGGCCTTTGCCGTGTTCCTGTTTTCGTTCGGGTATGTCGCCATCCAGATCACCCATGCCAGCGAGCGTCGCTTGCTGGCGATTGAAGACGAGCTCGAAGTAGCCCGGGAGTTGCAGTTCTCAATCCTGCCGGCAGCTGTTCCCGAGGTCCGCAGCCTCCGAATCGCGGTTGCCTATCGGCCCATGACCGCCGTCGCTGGTGACTTCTATGAGTTCATTCCCCTGGATGGGGAGCAGGTGGGCTTCCTCGTGGCAGACGTCACTGGACATGGTGTGCCGGCCGCGCTGATCGCCTCGATGATCAAAGTGGCGATGCAATCCGTGATGGCCTGCGCGGATGAACCGGGCCAAGTATTGCATGGCTTGAACCGCATCCTTTACGGACTGCTACGCGATCAATTAGTCTCTGCAGCCTATCTGTGGCTTGATACCGGGAATGGCAAGGCACTGTATTCAGCGGCAGGACACCCGCCGCTTCTCCGCTGGCGAGAAGGCAAACTCGAAGGCATCGAAAGCAATGGTCTGCTGTTCGGGGTCATCCCGGAGGCCGACTACCCCGTTTATGACCTGTCGATCCACTCTGGCGACCGCTTCCTGCTTTACACAGACGGCGTGATTGAACCCCAAAATGCCGCCGGCGATTGCTTTGGCGACCAGAAGCTTGAGCAAGTGGTTCGCGACAACCAGTCCCGCCCGCCTGCTGAGTTATCGGAGCAGCTGCTGTCCGAGATACGGGTTTGGCAATCGGCTTCGGCGGCCCAGCAGGACGACATCACACTCATCGTCATAGACGTGGTTTAGTCATGGCGAATGCCAGCGAGATACGACGCCAAAAGACCGTGCACGGAACAATTGATGAAACCAACCCAACGCACTCAGCAAGGGCGTTTCATGATCGGACGAATCTCCTTGAAAACGGGATTTTCGGTAACTCGCCCGCCCCGTTTGGCTGACTGAGGGAACTTCCCGATAACCCGACTTTTCAGGAGCCCAACCTTTATGGGGGCGGTTCAGATCAAGGTTTAATCGCTACGAGCTGAACCTTGCCTCAGCATAACGATATCCTCACAATCTGCCTATCTGGGCGTCGTGCAAGGGGGAAGTATGCATACCCACCGTATAGGAATTGGCTCCGTGTTGTTGACCGTTCTGGCTATTGTCCTCGTTCTCTGGATCATCCAAACACGCTCTCGGAAAAAGCATTGATCCGTGGTCTTGGCATCATCTCGATATCGAGTCACCGGCCAAACCGGAACCAGACTTTAAACCTTACGATCATGACCGCGCATGACTCGGAAGACAACGGACGGGGCTCGATTGTCGCCATCCCGCAAGCGTACCTGGCGTACAGCGTCATGGATTGAGTTTCATTAGGAGTCGGGCTCACAAAGGAGCGTCGGGATATTCGCGCCAGCCGCTTTTCAAACTCGATTCACGCTCTTGCTCCGCCTTAGCAAATGCCTCGCTCATGGTGGCGCACTGAATGATGTCCATATGACTGTTTTCTGCATCGAACGGTTCACCTTCCGTGATTTCGACGAAGAACTGGAGGTGGGACAGGCTCTCCTCCCTCATCGCAGCAATCCGGCGATAACGTTTTCGGGGCACGTCTTTGTATAGGACGTAGGTCCCATCCGACGTTGTCATACGGCGAATTATAGGCGACGGCTTCCGAACGAGCGACTTCGCGCCAAGTTCATCCCAAGTTCCCGTGAAACGGGGTTATAGGAAACTTGCCCGAGCTGGGACCCTGGGAAAATTTACGGAGAACCGACTTTTCAGGAAGTGTGAGATGGGAAGATCGATGCGACGCGTTTCACGTAGCACTAGATGCTAGTTGCCAACCCTCCGACATAAAGAAGGACGACAATCGTTAGGCTGCTGGACAGGGCGAGAACACGCTGCGCTCCCCTGCCCGTGCACGAGAGAGGGAAGCTCAGAATCGCCGCCACGGAGCCCGCGATCCATAGTCTGCCTCCCCACACATTTACATGTCCGACATGTGACGGGTCTGCAAAGGTGACCATTAAAAAGCCGATCAGCAGAATCGCTCCCAAGATACTAGACGCGAGCCCGCATCCAAATAAAATTAGCCTGCTCTCCGGAAGACTGACAGGCTTGGCATAATGGAGAAACCAAGCAGAAGCGATCAACGCTGGTGGAATGAGGTTGATTGTCCAGACGTATAGCATCGAGCAGATTATAGATCGGCTTGATCCGGATTCCCGCGAAGCTCCCGGGAAACGGGGATCTCGGTAACTTGCCGTGCCTCAGTCGCTGCTCGGTGAGAGAAGTTACCGAAAATGCGTGACTTTCCAGGAAGTTCCCGATCACTGTCGGATAGTAAGCGTCCGCTGAGCGCACCTTGACCATCCTCCGGCGGCCCGTTCGATTGCGGAATCTTCCCTTGTCCGAAACTCCTCTTTTGGGGAAAAAGCAGCTTTATCACTTTCGGAGGGTGATTAGGAGCGGCGTAAGCGCACATACTGTCGGCGCAAATGCGAAAGAGACGAGGAAGGCACACCAGAGTAATCGGCGGTTCTTCGTTGCGATCTTCGAGTCTCGGAGCGCCACTCCCGCAAATAGGGCGATGATGGAAACCGGGATTGAGGTCAACGTTGATAAACCAATAACCCATGGAACCCACGATGCATCGATTCCATCGGTTGGCCACCAAAACCAGAAGCCACAGCATATCCCACCAATTCCGCCCAGGAGCGACGCGATCAGAAGCCATCGCCATCCTTCGCTCGACAAAGCGGTGCCAAGCCCCGTAATCAACGCAATGAGGATCAGCGGAGTTTTCCATCCAGGGAGATCGCGATTGGGTGGAATGATTTTAGGCCACCAGCACATCGCTGAACCGGCTGCAACCATTACGATGAATAGCGTGTTCCTCTGCATAATGCAATCCGCCCCAACAACATTCGACGTCATCACTGGATTCGTAACAGAATAACTCGAGCCTTGATCCCGAGCCGAGGTCCTTTTGTACATGTACGACGACCGGGGAATGGACGTGCAGAAAGATAGCTCTAGGTTACCCCCACGTAGCTCCTGAAAAACGGGATCGGTAAATTGCTCCTGCCTGGCAAGACTTTGCAGGCAGCTTGATGCGCGAGCCGGTTGCCGCCGCCAGGTATTCGTGGGGAAATAAGGTGCAAAAGGGACGGCCACTTCACACTTCACAGCCACACCGGGCAGCTACACAGGGGTGAGATACCGTTCGAGTAAGCAATTCACCCCGGCGTTTCCCTCCCGACAAAATGCTCCATTTTGTAGAGAGTGACGACTGCTACATGCTATATACCGAGTAGTCACTGACGAATAGCGGTAATCGGCCCGCGACTATGGGGCGACGTTTCCGTTTGCGACGATCCCCAACGCTTCCTCGAATCTTGGTTGGCGCAGGTTGTACCTGAACTGCTCCCAATGAACCCTGCCGTAAGCTGTTTTTGAATGATTGTCCGCCAGGTCGATCTCGCGCGCCCAGAAGCGCCGCTGAAAATCGCTGTATGTGGGCACGGGCTCGCTCCAGACTATCGGCTTACCGTCGGAGCCCAGACTAAGAAAAGCCAGGGTGTAAAACATGTGAGCGAGCTGCCTCATCAGATAGAACCGGGCAGCCTGGTATGAATCGGGTGGGGCTCCAAAATATTCCTGAAGATAGGCCTGTTCCTCCGTTTCATTGGCGCAGAGCATATTCGCCACCACCGCCAGGTCGGCATACCGATCGTTCTGGAACGCAGCCTCCCAGTCGATCATCCACAGGCGGCTTCCATCGAAGAGCATGTTGTCCGGCTTGAACAGGTCGTTATGACTCGGTGCCGGGGCCGGATCAAGAGATGAGTAAGCCGCCGCTAATCGCTCGTATTGAGTAAGAAGTTCCACGAGGTCGTCTTCCGGCAGGATGTTCGCAGCCCGGAACTTCTGGAGGAACCC
>CAZSUK010000611.1:0-18504 GCA_964609355.1 uncultured Acidobacteriaceae bacterium
GCAGCTTTCTAGGACGCAATCAGTTCAAAAGCAGCGCGGTCAGATCAACTATCCACCAAACAATAGCTTCCCCGAGTGTTTGTTCATAAGGTTCTTGAAGCGCTCCAATGCGACGATTTCGCTGAGGGCAACGTGGATCGCTTCCGTTCGCGACTTCACTCCCAGGATTTTCGCCGCTTCGTCGGCCAGATTTGTGTCCAGCCGGATCGAAGTCATCGTGACAGCCATACGGGTTTCCCCCTGATATATACATTATGCGGCATCTGTATATACAGTGCACGATTTTGCTTGCGCTTGAGGATTTTCCAAATCCCGCTGCGCGACAAGTGGGACATCCATAGCGAAGGCTATACTGGATGCCGCACATGATGACACCGCGGCTCTCAACAGTCTTCTCCTTAGTCTTAGGCGCGCTTTGCTTTCTACCCCTACACGCTCAACAACCCGCTTCCGCGCCCAGGCCGTCGAATCAGAACCCGAATGGTATGCGGGTCTACCTGCAGGCGGGACTCAAGACACACCAGCCCGGCCAACATGATTACCCCCAGTTTCTTGCTGACTGGAGCAAGGTTCTCACCGAGCACGGCGCCATCGTGGACGGCTCGCTACACCAGCCAAGCGCCCAGGAACTTGAGAATACCGATGTCCTGGTGATCTATAAGGGCGACGACGGGTACATGACGGATAGCACGAAAGCCGCGCTGGAGGCCTTTGTGAAACGCGGAGGCGGGATCGTTAGTCTCCATGATTCCCTGTGCGGCCCCGACCCCGCCTATTTCGCGACCCTGGTGGGCGGTGCCAAGAAACATGGCGAAGTGAATTACACCCTGGGAGCGGACATTCCCTACACGATCGTCGATAAAACAAACCCCATCATGGCGGGCATGACGGATATTACGGTCTTCGATGAAGCGTTCTTCAACATGACGTGGGCGAAGGATCCGGCAATCCACGTACTGGCGACGGCCATCATCCCGGGAACTCCAAGCGCTGGCACACACAAAGGCGAAGTCGTGCCCCAGATCTGGACCTACGAACATACGCTTGCGGGCGGACAGCCGGCACGGGCATTTGTCTGGATGCAGGGTCATACGTATGCCAATTTTGCCAACCCGCAAATCCAGACCATGGTGCTGCGTGGTATCGCCTGGGCCGGAAAAAAGCCAGTGGATGAGCTGGTGAACTACAAGCCTCCCGTTCGCAAAGCACCGAGCCCGTATGGGAATGGCCAATAGCTCCAGGAGAAGCATGCACCGGTTTCTATTGTTTGCGCTGCTCGCGGGTGTGACCTCTTATGCTCAGACCAGCCACTGGCCGGCTCAGGACGGCAACTACGTCATCAAGGATTTCCACTTTGGTAGCGGTGAATCGATCCCCGAGCTGAAACTCCACTACCTCACGCTGGGTAGGCCTCATCGCGATGCGGCCGGTCATACCGATAACGTGGTTCTCCTCCTGCACGGCACCGGGGGCGACGCTCATTCGCTCTTAAACCCGGTCTTTTCCGACGTGCTTTTCGGCCCCGGCCAGCCGCTCGACATCATGAAGTTTTACATCATCCTTCCCGACGACATCGGCCACGGTGAATCGAGCAAGCCTTCCGATGGCTTGCGCATGCACTTCCCTCAATACGATTACGACGATATGGTCGCTGGGCAGCACACAATGTTGGTCGACGGTCTCCACGTCGATCATCTGCGCCTGATTCTTGGTACCTCGATGGGATGTATGCAGTCTTTCGTGTGGGGCGAGACCTATCCCAATTTCTCTGACGCACTCGCCCCCTTTGCTTGCCTGCCGGTGGAACTTGCGGGACGCAATCGCATGTGGCGATACATGGCTATGCAGATGATCCGCGACGATCCTGCATGGAAGAATGGTGATTACACCACGGAACCAGTCGAGGGCCTTCGGGGGGCGAATGATCTGATCCTCATCGCTGGATCCGCGCCGCTGCCGATGCAGAAACACTATCCAACCCGGGTGCTTGCGGAGGGCTATGTCGATCACACGCTGGACTCCCTGATTGCGCATACCGACGCCAACGACTTTCTTTACTATGTCAATGCGTCGCGCAACTACAATCCGGAGCCGAAGCTCAACACCATCACTGCTCCCGTACTATGGATCAACTCCGCCGATGACTTCATCAATCCACCGGATCTCGGTATCGCGCAAAAGATGGTTACCAGGATGCCTCACGCGACGTTCATCCTTATTCCGGCTTCGGAGGAGACTCACGGACACGGCACCCACACGCAGGCAGCCATCTGGAAAGATTACCTGGTTGCGTTTCTCGCGGAGACGGAGAAGAAGTGATGGCCTTAATTCAGCGTGAATGCGTAAAGTGTGTCGCCGCCTCCGGCGACTAGATATTGATGTCCATCCAACAAATAGGTCTCGGGCCCATTTCCCATGGAATGCAGCATAGGAAAATGCCATAGGATTTCGCCGTTGGCCGCGTTGAAGGCGATCAGATTCTTGTTGTAGTCCCCGCTAAAGAGAAGGCCGCCTGCAGTGGTCAGGATTCCCGCACCAACGTAACCGCCTCCCGCCGAGTCAGCGGTTGTATAAGGATGGCTCCACTTCACCTCTCCGGTCTTATAATCCAGCGCTTCCAGAACGTGCTGCGACCACAGATTGCGACTCGATCCCCCATAACCTTCGGGATTGGCGCTGGTATCCGTGAGGTAAGTCACGCTGTAGCCACGGGTCGCGTTGACGTAGAACAGGCCGGTCTGCGGGCTGTAGCTGGGAGGCATCCAGTTGGTTCCACCACCTCCGTTGATCGTTAGCAGATTGCCATCGACGGACGGTTCTCTCTGCGGGTCGGGGATGGGCTGGCCTTTGGCATCAATCCCCTTGGACCAGTTCAGACCAACGAATGGCTTGGAGACAATGTGAGCTCCGTTGGTCCGATCGAGGACGAAGAAATAACCGTTGCGTGCTGCCTGGGCCAGCAGCTTTCGCGGCTTGCCATCGACCTTGGCGTCAAAGAGAACAGGTGTTTCGGTATTGTCCCAGTCGTGAGTATCGTGAGGCGACCCCTGAAAATACCAGACCAATTTGCCGGTGTCCGCGTTGAGCGCAACAATCGAACAGGTCCAAAGATTAGAGCCTGGTCTGCCTTGCCCCGCCATTACCGGATTCGCGTTGCCTGTTCCCCAATAGAGCAGGTTGAGCTCGGGGTCATACGTTCCGGGCAGCCACGTCATGCCGCCGCCATGGCTCATCGCGCTCTCGTTCGGCCAAGTCTCCGATCCGGGCTCGCCCTTGGCGGGTTCGCTATTCCAACGCCACTGCAGCTCTCCGTTCTCTGGATCGCGCGATTCCAGATAGCCAGGAACGTCGATGGCATCCCCGCCGACGCCCATGATTACGTGGTTCCCCACCACCATCGGCGCTCCGGTGGTGAAGTACTGCATCTTCTCGTCGGCTACTTTCTTTCTCCAGCGCTCTTTACCGGTCGCGGCATCGAGAGAGATGAACCAGCCATCCGGGGCCATAAAGTATAGCCAGCTGCGGTACATGCCAACTCCCCGATTCCCTATCAGGTGGCCACCCTTGTCGACCCAGTCGTAATGCCACAGCTCCGCACCCGTTCGTGCGTCGAGCGCATACACGTGATCGGGAATGGTGAAGTAGAGAACACCGTTCACCATCAAGGGTGTGGACTTGATATCGGGCTCTCCGACGCCGCGCATGGCGCCGCCGGCGATCTTCACGCGATACATCCAGGCCAGGGACAGATGGCGGACATTCGCAGTCTCGATCTGGGTCAGAGGACTGAATCGACGGCCGGAGTAGTCTCCGTTATAAATGGGCCAGGTGTCGACGGGTTCCTTTTGCAGCAGCTTGTGGGGATCAAGGCCCTGGGCAGTTGATAGGTTGGGCAGCAATGCCATCAGGCAGCAAAAGACTATTTTCACTTAAGGGTCACCAGATAGGCCGTAAGGTCGTGCATCTGCTGATTGGTGTACTTATCCAACATCTGGCGATGGAAGACCAGCTTGTCTTCCACACTTACGGTGACGCCTTTTTCCAGAGCGATGGAGCGGTAGTTGCCGGCCGCGTCGTCGAGCGAGACGTAAAAGTCATCGAGATGCTTGAGGGTTCCGCTGATCTGCGTACCATCTTTTAGGATCACTGTAACTTTGGTAGCGGATGACTGGCTGGGGCCCGGGTACAAAAACCTTTGTTGCAGATCGGGCGGGTCCATCTTTGAACCAATGTGCGCCAGGTCACCAGTAACGGAGTGGCAGGTATTGCATTTTCCTGCGCCGTTGAAATAGGCCTCGCCTGCCTTGGCATTTCCGGTTACCACGTTCAGCGCTTTGTAGGTTCCCCGGTTCGCTGCCAGCTCCACCTGCAGATGGAGATATTCCGCGAGATCGCGCAGTTGCTCACTGGTTAATGAGGGGAAGGCGGGCATTCCTTTCGCCGGTCTTCCCTCGTGCACGGTTTGGCCGATGAGTTCTCCCTGGTTGTCGTCGAGTACCACGGGGGAACGCAATAGATCGGGACCACTTGCGCCGCGAGCATTCTCTCCGTGGCAAAAGCCGCACGTTGACCCGAAGATCTTTGCACCCTCGGCGGCCATCCTGGCGTCCGGCATCCTGCCCAGGCCAAGGAACTCCCGAGTGCGAATTCCCCTGGGATCTTCTTGTTGCTGGGTTGACGTTTCCTGGCTTGCGGCCGGCGCGCTCTCCTGCGCCCAAGACTGGGAAAGCGGGAAAACGAGGAGCAGTACCACGGCCCATTCTCCTCGGCTGATCCCCATACCGTCCTAAGATATACTTGCGCCTCGCCTGGCAACAAGCCCTGGGTTTGGCATCGCGCGCCAGACCGGCCTCTCCATCAGAATCTTCAACAAAGCAGCAGGGCGCAGGCGTTCCATGTGCTAAAGTCCTTGGGTATTCACGACAATCAATTTGCGTGCAAGCACTCCCGTACGAGTTGAGGAGCAGCTTAGAGACTGGGCCCCGGCAAAGTTCATCGACTCCAGGAGTGGCCATGCCTTCCCGACCCAAGCGCCAAGCTCGCGCCTATATGGCTGCGTTGTGCCTGACTATCCTGCTGATTAGTTGTAAAGAAAAGCAGCAAGCTCCTGAACCGGGACCTCCTGAAGTTGACGTCACCGCGGTTACCCAGCGGAATGTTCCCATCTACCAGGAGTGGGTGGCCCAGTTAAACGGACGTTACAACGCCGTAATCACTCCCAGGGTTCAGGGCTATCTGCTGCGGCAAAACTACCGCGATGGTTTCTTCGTGAAGAAGGGACAGCTTCTCTACGAAATAGATCCACACGCGTTTGAAGTGGCGATTGCCCAAGCGAAAGCGCAAGTGGCCGAGGCGGTGGCGAATTTGTCCAATGCCGAAACCAACGTCGCGCGCGACCGGCCGCTGGCGGCACAAAGCGCTATTCCACAAAAACAGCTGGATACCGATGTCGCAACCCTGGCAGCGAACCGTGCCCAACTGGACGCGGCCAAAGCGCAGTTGGCCCAGGCGGAATTGAATTTGTCCTGGACCAAGGTCTACTCCCCGATCAATGGCATCGCTGGGCTCTCTGCCGCCCAGGTTGGCAACCTGGTGGGCACCACCACGACTATGACCACGGTCTCGCAAGTCAACCCTATCTGGGCCTATTTCAACATCAGCGAGAGTGACTATCTCACCGAAGCGCAGAGAGTTTTTCGCTTGATTAGTGGGAAGCGCGTGGCCAGCCCGGTTCTGGAATTTATACAGGCAAACGGACTCGCTTATCCGCAAAAGGGACGCATTGTGCTGGTCAATCGTGAGGTTACGAGCCAGACCGGGACCATCCAATTGGTGGCCGAATTCCCCAATGCGGATGCGGTTCTGCGCCCGGGCGGATTCGGACGTGTCAGGTTTCAGACACGGATGAATGAAGGGGCGCTGCTGGTGCCGCAGGCAGCCGTCATCGAAGTGCAATCGATGTATCAGGTTGCGGTGGTCGATCCGGACAATAGGGCCAGCTTCCGGACGGTGACGGTGGGCAGCCGTGTTGGCCCGGACTGGATCATTACCGAAGGATTGAAGCCAGGGGAAAAGGTCATCGTGCAGGGTTTTATGAAGGTCCGAGACGGCACGCCGGTGAGTGCGAAGCCATACGTCGCTCCCGCGGAGCACAACTAATGTCAAAGTTCTTCATCAACCGGCCCATCGTGGCCATTGTTATCTCGATTTTGATGGTCATTGCGGGCGTGGTGGCTTTGCTTGGCCTGCCGACTGCACAGTTTCCTGAAATCGCCGACCCGCAGATTCAGGTTACTGCCAATTACACCGGCGCCGATGCCAACACGGTGGCTCAGTCAGTAGCCACTCCCATTGAGCAGCAGATGGCGGGCGTCGATGGGATGAACTACATGTCCTCGCAAAATGCGAGTAATGGCCAGATGTCTTTGACCGTGGACTTTGGCATCGACACTGTCACCAACACCGACCAGATCCTGGCTCAGATGCGGGTCTTGCAGGCCAACTCGCAACTGCCGAGTGCGGTCCTCGCCAACGGCGTGACGGTGCAAAAGTCAACAGCAGCGCCCCTGATGTTGATCGATCTCTCCTCAACCAATCCCGCCTTCGACAATATATTTCTTGCCAACTACGCGTTCATCAATCTCAACGACGAATTAACCAGGGTGCCGGGCGTGGCCTCCGTGTCCATCTTTGGCGCCGGGCAATACGCAATGCGTTGCTGGGTCAATCCTGACAAGCTCGCCAACCTGGGTGTCACGGTTCCCGAAATCATCAATGCCATGCGCGCGCAGAATACGGTGAACCCGGCCGGCCAGATTGGCGGCGAGCCGGTTCCACCCGGGCAGCAATTCACCTATACCGTTCGTGCGCCCGGCCGGCTTCCCTCTGCTGAGGAGTTTGGTGAGATTATCGTGCGTGCCGATAGCAACGGCGGCATCCTTCGCTTAAGAGATGTTGCCCGGATCGAATTGGGGGCAGCAAATTACTCCGTCATTGGCCGCTACAACGGCAAGCCCGCCGCACTGCTGGCCATCTATCAGGCTCCGGGAAGTAACGCGGTCGCCACCGCTGCCGCCATCCGCAAAGTGATGTCGGAGGCAAAGACCAGGTTTCCCCAGGGACTGGACTATGTGGTTGCGCTGGACACGACGCTTGCGGTCACCTCAGGAATCAAGGACATCCAAAACACCATCCTCGAAGCCCTGGCACTGGTAACGTTCGTGGTGTTCCTCTTTCTTCAGGGCTGGAGGGCCACGCTGATTCCTTTGTTGGCCGTGCCGGTCTCGCTGGTGGGAACATTCATCCTGTTTCCCCTGCTCGGATTTTCTATCAACACCCTCTCGCTGTTTGGCCTGGTGCTGGCGGTGGGCCTGGTGGTGGACGACGCGATCGTGGTGGTCGAGGCAGTTGAACACCATATTGAGAGAGGTTTGACGCCGCATGACGCGGCGTTGCGAGCGATGGAGGAGGTTTCCGGGCCGGTGATCGCCATTGCCCTGATCCTGGCCGCGGTTTTCATACCAACCGCTTTCATTCCCGGTATTACGGGCAGGTTGTACCAACAATTTGCGGTCACCATCGCGGTTTCCGTTGCTTTGTCTGCGTTCAATGCGCTGACCCTCAGCCCTGCTCTGGCTTCTATGCTCCTGCGTCCGAAGAAGGAATCTCGGGGGCCATTAGGCGCCTTCTTTCGCTGGTTCAATCGAGTATTCGGCCGCGCCACAGATGGCTACGTAGGCGCCTGCCGGCACCTCATCCATAAATCATGGCTAGCCTTTCTGTTCCTTGGGGTGCTCGTAGCAGGTGCGTGGTTATTCGGCAAGGCGGTGCCCGGCAGTTTTCTTCCCGACGAAGACCAGGGATTCATGTTTGTAGGTCTTCAACTGCCGCCGGCTTCCTCGCTGCAACGTACCTCCGAAGCTTCGCGAGAAGTAGAAGATATTCTCATGAAAACGCCGGGGGTAAAATACGTCAGCTCAGTGGTGGGATACAGCCTGTTGAGCGGTGTGAGCACGACCTACAGCTCCTTCTTTTTCGTTTCCTTCAAAGACTGGGCGGAACGTACCGCTCCCGACGAAAGCTATGCCGCTATCAAGAGGCACATGGCCGGCGCTCTCTCCCACGTTACTTCGGGCATCGCCTTCTCCTTCCCTCCGCCTGCGATTCCGGGTGTGGGGACCTCGGGAGGATTCAGTTTTATGCTCGAAGATCGATCCGGGGGGACCACCGAGTTTCTGGCGGAAAATGAGCAGATCTTTATCGCTGCGGCGAGAAAACGGCCCGAGCTGGCGGGCGTGATGACCACTGCCCTGCTGAGCGTTCCCCAGGTAGGAGTGTCTGTGGACCGAGCAAAAGTGCTTACCCAGCAGGTAGACCTTGGAGATGTGTATCAGACGCTGCAAACCTTTATGGGTGGGGCACTGGTGAACTACTTCACTCGCTTTGGCCGGCAGTGGCAAGTGTATGTCCAGGCGGAAGGCAGCTACCGCACGTCGCCCGGCAACCTGGGAAAGTTCTACGTCACCAATGCCGGGGGACAGCTGGTCCCGCTGAGCACGCTGACCGCGATCAATCAGCAAAGCGGTCCCGAGTTTGTGACCCGGTACAACCAGTTTCAGGCAGTGCAAATCAACGGAGCTCCTGCGCCAGGGTATAGCTCGGGTCAAGCGATCGCAGCCCTGGAAGAGGTCTTCCGGCAAACCATGCCGGTGCAGATGGGATACGACTATACCGGCATGACCTACCAGGAGGTAAAAGCTGCACAAGGGGTTAACCCGGCGGTGGTATTTGGCCTGTCATTTCTGATCGTATTTCTGATCATGGCCGCTCAGTACAACAGTTGGACTCTCCCCTTCAGCGTCCTTCTGGGAGTGCCCATCGCAATTTTTGGAGCGTTTGCTGCTTTGTACTTCAGGGGTCTCGACAACGACGTATACGCGCAGGTTGGGTTGGTGATGCTGATCGGGCTATCCGCTAAAAATGCGATTTTGATCGTCGAATTTGCCAAAGACGAATACGAGAGCGGCAAGTCCCTGCTCGATGCATCTTTGGCGGGTGCGAAGCTTCGACTGCGGCCGATTTTGATGACTGCTTTTGCCTTTATCCTCGGCTGTGTGCCCTTGTGGACCGCAAGCGGCGCAGGCGCCGTCTCCAGACGGGTGCTGGGCACGGCCGTGATCGGCGGCATGCTCGCGGCGTCGATCATCGCCATTTTCTTCATTCCCGTTTCCTTTGACGTGGTCGAGAAGGCGGGTCTCTTTTTCAGCGGCGAGCAGCGGCCGCCAGAAACCGCGACGGAGTCAGGACCGGCAAAATGAGAACCCGCGTCTTCATCGCCCCGTTATTGCTGCTCACGTTGTCGGGCTGCAAAGTGGGGCCGAACTACAAGCGTCCCGTGCTCGACGTGCCCGGCCAGTATCGCGGCCTCGCGCCGGGCCCGGGCGCCGGTGGGAACTTTGCGGAGATGAAGTGGCAGTCGGTTTTCCCGGATGAAGTGCTGCAAAGCCTGATCAAAGAAGCGCTCACCAATAACTACGACATTCGTATTGCGGCCAGCAATATTGTGCAGGCTCAGGCATCTCTTGGGGTTACGCGGTCCAATCAATTGCCGTCCCTTAGCGGATCGTTTGGAGTGCAGAATGAGAAGTCTGCCGGCATACCGGGCTCTCCCACATTCGACATCGCCGGCTTGCAGTTGAGTTACATCGTCGACTTCTGGGGACAATACCGCAGGGCGACCGAGGCCGCTCGCGCCAATCTTCTGGCCTCGGAATACGCGCGGCATTTGGTTGAGACGACGCTGATCTCGTCCGTCGCGTTGGATTACTTTCAATTGCGTCAATTGGATTCGCAACTTGATTTTTCCCAGGAGACTGTCGCTTCTGACCAGGACAGTCTGCGCATCAACACCATTAATTACAAGGGCGGTGAGTACGCGATTACCGATGTGTATCAGGCAAAGCTACTTGTCGAGCAGGCGGAGGCAGAGATTATCACCCTGAAGCAGTCCATCGAACAAACTGAAAACCAGCTCAGTATCCTGCTCGGGCGGAATCCAGGTTCCATCCCACGCGGGCTCAACCTCATCGATGAACCACATCTCGATGAAGTTCCTGCCGGGCTGCCCTCAGCGATTCTGGAACGCCGACCCGACGTCCGCCAGGCTGAAGAGTCATTGGTCGCTGCCAACGCGAATGTCGGTGTCGCCAAGGCGGCCTTCTTCCCCCAGATCCCTTTAACCGCCACTTTTGGGGCCGAGAGCACGGCGTTGACCAGTTTCCTGCAAGGTCCCGCCACTTTCTGGACCATCGGTGGGCAGCTGGCACAGCCCCTCTACACCGGAGGACGGATCACCAGCCAATACCGCCTGGCGCTGGCGCAACGAGATCAAGCCGACCTTACATATAGGCAAACCGTACAGCAGGCATTCGCTGATGTTTCCAACAGCCTGGTTGGCTATCGCCAATCGCGGCTATACCGGGTGAAGTTGCAGGAGCAGGCAGCCACCTACAAAGAAACTTCGCGCCTGGCAAATGTTCGTTTCACTGGCGGAGCCACCAGCTTTCTTGAAGTGTTAACCACCCAGCAGCAATACTTCACAGCCGAGCTCCAGACCACACAGGCATGGTTTGCCGAGCTGCAGAACTACGTGCAGCTCTACCAGGCATTGGGTGGCGGCTGGTGATATAAGATTGTGTTCACAGAGTACGAAAGAGGATTTGGACATGATCAAGACATTAGCCCTGGTGAGTGCGTTCGCGTTGACGACGTCGTTAAGTCTCGCGGCGCAAGATGTGGTTCACGCGGTGGATGGCACGGTGAAGAAGGTCGACTCGGGTACCAAGACCCTGGTGATCGAAACGAAAGACGGCACCGAGCATACCTTTCACTACGCCGGCAACGTCACCGTCGACGGAGCCAAAGATACCGAGCATGGAACGGTCGACGCAGCCCACGGGGTGGCGGAAGGCAGCAAAGTGGCCGTCCACTACACCTCCGTCGGGGGTAAGGATACAGCGCACGAGATCGATAAAATCGGCGATGACGGTTTGAAAACGACAGATGGAACCGTTTCGCACATCGACAGAGGAGCAAAAACGATCGCCGTTAAGACCGCCGACGGCACCGAAGAAACCTTCCACTTGACCGATCGCGCGGCTAAAGACACGGGCAAGGGCGTTGCCGAGGGCGCGGACAAATCAGCCAAGGTAACGGTTTACTACACCGAAAAAGCAGGAACCAAAACAGCGCACTTCATCAAGGAAGCTTTCTAGCGCGAAAAGAACCGCAGGTCCACTGCGCTTCGCTCTGTACAAGCTGCAACGTCCAGACTTTGAGTGTGGGTGGCCCAGGTCTCGCTTTTGAGACCTGGGCCACCCACTCAACATTCGTCCGCGCCATTTTCACCTTCCAGGTGGCATGAAGCAATACTTCATCGTAACCATCAGAGTGATGAATATCTGAACTTCGGCTCAACCCGGCTTGCTTGACATCCGGCCGTGGCAGCTTATAGAACGGTTGCGCATATGGGGTCCGCAGTGAATGGCACTGAACTCAATAGCAAAGTCGCCGTTGTCACCGGCGGGGCAAGCGGAATTGGCAAGGCCATAGCTGCCTCTTTAGCTGCACACCAGGCTAAGGTCTGGGTACTGGATATCAATCCCACCTCCGCCCAACAAAGCGCTACTGAGATAAAAGCCGCCGGTGGACGAGCCTCGTCCCTGCCGTGCGATGTAGCCAACCCGGAGAGCGTTAGCCAGGTATTCAAAGCGATCGCCGATCAGGGGCCCATCGACATCCTCATTAATAGTGCGGGCATCGCCCACATAGGGACCATTGCGACCACCACCGTCGAGGATTTCGATCGCCTCTTCCGGGTCAATGTGCAAGGCACCTTTCTGTGTATGCAGGCTGCGATCGCGGTCATGCTGAAGCAATCCGGCGGAGTTATCATCAATCTGGCATCCATGGCCGCCGTCGCCGGCATTCCAGACCGATTCGCTTACTCCATGAGCAAAGGCGCGGTTCGCGCTATGACTCTGTCGGTGGCCAAGGACTTCCTGGACAAGAACATTCGCTGCAATTGCATCTCCCCGGCGCGCGTTCATACTCCCTTTGTCGATGGCTACCTGAAGCAGAACTATCCCGGCCGCGAGGCCGAGATGCTGGTCGAGTTGTCAAAGACACAACCCGTAGGCAGAATGGCCAGGCCAGAAGAAGTGGCGGGGCTAGCGGTTTATTTGTGCTCGGATCTTGCCAGTTTTCTTACCGGAGCGGACCTGCCCTTCGATGGCGGCGTCCTGAATTTACGAGGGTAACGATGACATTTCTAAAGAAATGGATGAGGTTAGCAATGCTTGGATACATGACATTAGCCGGGACCAGTGTCCCATCATATGGCGCCAATTCGTACCTGGCTTACGTTGGCACCTACACAGCTTCCTCCAGCAAAGGCATTTATAGTTTCCGCTTCGACCCTGCGACCGGCCAACTCAAAGCGATCGGTGTTGCGGCGGAGCTGCCAAATCCTTCGTTTCTGGCCACCGATCCCCAGCATCGTTTTCTGTACGCTGTTACCGAGATGGGCCCGGAGCCCGGAGCGGACGACTATAAGAAGAACGGCTTTGTCAGCAGCTACTCCATCGACCGTAAGACCGGCGCCTTGACGTTTCTCAATAAGGTCGATGCAGGTGGAGGCGGCTCGTGCCATCTGGTCGTCGACAAAACCGGCAAGATGCTGTTCGTGGCCAACTACGGAAGTGGAAACGTGGCCTCGTTCGCGATCAAGGCCGATGGCAGCATCGGCGAAAGAACAGGGTTCTATCAGCACAGCGGTTCCAGCGTAGATCCTGCCCGGCAGAAGGGACCGCATGCGCATGCGGTGGTGCTTTCGCCTGACAATCGCTTTCTCTTTGTCCCTGATCTGGGTACCGACCAGGTCAAGATTTATCGCGTCGATGCGCGAAAAGGCACCTTCTCTCCCAACGATCCTGCGTCCGGGCAAGTGAAAGCAGGTTACGGACCACGGCATTTTGCCTTCGGACGTGGAGGAAAGTACGCCTACGCATTGTGCGAGATGGGTTCCAGTGTGGCCGTCTTTTCCTACGATTCTGCGAAGGGATCGCTGACGCCAGTCCAAACCATTTCCAACCTGCCCGATGATTTCAAGGGAGAGGATAATTCAGCGGAAATAGAGGTTGATCGAAGCGGCCGGTTTCTTTACGCCTCCAACCGCGGGAACGACAGTATCACGGTGTTCTCTATTGATCCGGCCAAGGGCACTCTGACCAAGGTTCAGGTGGTGCCCACGCAAGGAAAAACTCCCAGGAACTTTGCCCTTGACCCAACAGGCAAGTATCTGATCGCGGCGAATCAGGATTCGAGCACTATGGTGGTTTTTAGTGTTGATCCGAAGGACGGCCAGTTGAAGCCGGAAGGCCAGCCAATCGATACTCCATCCCCGATCGCTATTTTATTTGTTCCTGCCGAGTAGCCCTGGAGTCGGAATCTGGAGTCGGAATCTGGAGGCGCGATGAAATTGCCGCGAGCGAACTTGTCGCGACGGGCTTTGGTTCAGAATGCCGGGCTCGTGGCCGGTGCCGGATTGCTGGGCCTTGGTTCTTCGTCTGCCCGCGATCGTGGGAAGCCGCGCGCCCTGGCACTCGTTGGCGACCGCTACCACAACCCGGACTACATTTGCGTGAGCCTGAACCGGGTGTTCCAGGAACTCAATATTCCAATCGACTACACCATTCAATACGATCAGCTCTCGGCCAGTTCATTGAAGGACTATCAGTTGCTGCTGATCCTGCGCGACGGCATGATTTGGCCCGGCGGTTACCTGGGGCCGGACGCGTACGCGGCCTATGAGGCAGATCTCGAAACACCGAAGAGCTTTCCCGAGGCAAAGCCCGTTAACTGGATCACGGAGGAGCAAGGGGCAGCCATCAAAGACTTTGTGACTGCAGGGAATGGCTTCTATGCTCTCCACAACAGTAGCCACATCTCGCTCAGCTCGAAGAATTACCGTGAGGTGATGGGTGGAGCGTATATCGGTCACCCGCCGCTGCGGCCATTTCAAGTTCATGCCTCGCAGGACAAGCATCCGATCACGGCGGGCATGAGCTCATTCATGGTGAACGATGAGCAGCATTACGTGACTTATGACAAGGATCCAAAGCACATCATCCTTGAGGCGGAGAATATCGATGGCCTCAGGTTCGAAGATCTGGGGACCAGGTCGATATCAGGCTGGGCCTATGACTTCGGCCAAGGCCGAGTGGTATTCACCGCAGTCGGCCATACGATCCATGCTATGTGGAATCCTCAATACATAGAAATTCAGAAGAGGTCCGTCCGCTGGCTGCTCAAAGATCTGTGAAGCGGCCGGCGGTGCTCTGACCCTTCCCCCAAGCGCGTGGCGACTCTTGCCTCGGCGGAGAATCTGGATGCAATCGGGTTGGTGGACCGCAGGACCATCGACCCTCCTGTCATGACGATCTGATCACCATTGACGCACCGCGACTGGCGAGCTATCTTTGAGCAATCTGGTGTTCGGGAAGGCGGTGCGAATCCGCCACTACCCCGTAACTGTAAGCGCTGAGAGTTTGAACCAATTTGCTCTAGCCACTGGGATATAAATCCTGGGAAGGCTGTTCAAGCTCGCGGAAGCGTAAGTCAGGAGACCGGCCAGATGCCTACCAGGGCCGTTTCAGCTTCGATGGGAGAGCTGGAAAGCAACTTCGCTGACGTTGTTTGCTCCTCAGCGAGGACGCTGCCTTCTTATTAGATCCCGCTTCCCGCCAGGGCTTCGCTCTGCGCAAGAGGCGATGCATGCAGTCAAACCGCAGTAACACGGTGACCCTCTTGCTGGGAGGTGCACGCAGCGGTAAAAGCCACTACGCACAGCAGCTTGGCCAACACGCCGAACGAGTGATGTTTGTGGCCACGGCCCGGGCCGGCGATGACGAGATGCGGCGCAAAATTGATCTCCACCGCCACAACCGTCCACAACATTGGCACACTGTTGAGGAGCCCCTCGCACTGGCGGAGGCCATCGTCCATCACGGTCCTGCCTGTGACCTGTTAATCGTCGATTGCCTCACCTTTTTTGCCGCCAACCTGCTCGAGGCCGGCAGCGATGAACCAGCCTCGATCGATGCCCTCTGCCTTGCCCTGCAGTCGCCCCCCTGCTCAGTGGTTCTGGTCTCGAATGAAGTTGGAATGGGCGTGGTGCCGGAGTATGCCTCCGGCCGGCGTTTCCGCGACCTGTTGGGGGAGATGAACCAGCGCGTGGCCCGGGTCGCGTCCGACGTGCTTTTGCTGGTCGCCGGCTTGCCCTTGGTGCTTAAGGGAGCGGTAGCGTCATGAGCAGAGCTCTGCTGTTGTTGGTCCTGCTGGCGGCCGCCGTCGCCGCGCAGGCCAGCCGCGTGCTCACGGATGAAACCGGCCGGACAGTCACTGTACCCGACCATCCGCATCGAGTGGTCTGCCTGGTGCCCAGCATTACTGATACGGTGTTCGCACTTGGGTCCGGGGATGACGTGGTCGCGGTCAGCGATTACACCACGCATCCTCCCGAAGCCCTGAAGAAGCCGAGTATTGGTGGCCTGGTAAAGCCCTCGATCGAAACCATTCTCTCCTTTCATCCCGACCTGGTGCTGGGCATGAGCATACCGGGAGCCACGGAAACCGCGGCCCATTTGCAGAACGTAGGCGTCCCGGTGTATCTCGTCGACCCGCATGGTCTCTCAGGGATTCTGCGTTCCGTCGACAGCGTAGGCGAAGCACTCAACCGGGTGCCGCAGGCGGCAGCTCTCAACGCCAGCCTTACTCGGCGTATCGAAGCCGTCAGAACGCACGCTGCTGGTAAGCCAGCGCTTCGAGTATTGGTTCCCGTGTGGTATGACCCCATCCTTACGATTGGCAAGCATGCGTTCATCAGCGAGATTATCGAGACCGCGGGCGCCAAGTCGGTAACCGACGACCTGCTGCCTGATTGGCCGGAAGTCAGCATGGAAACCGTGATCACCCGGGCGCCGGACGCCTTGGTGCTCATCCGCGGAGGAAAGATCTCGGTGGATATGTTGCAGAAGCGGCCCGGTTGGAGCAGTTTGCCGGCGATCCAGACAGGCAAGGTTTATTACGTCGATAGTGGCATACAGGAACCGAGTCCGGTCGCCATCGATGCGTTGGAGGAAATAGCTCGGGAATTTCATCCGTAGCAAGACGGGGTACTGTCCCACATCTCGCAAACGCGCGACCTGTGGAGCACCCAAAATAGAGACAGATGCATAAGCACAGCAAGGTGACGAGAAGGCGGTGCAAATCCGCCACTACCCCGTAACTGTAAGCGCAGAGAACCAGGCAAGGATTATCAACGCCACTGGGATGAGTTCCCGGGAAGGCAGCCACGGGTTTGTTGACGCGTAAGTCAGGAGAACGGCCTTGCTTTACAACCCGAGGGGGGTAAGACATGTTCGACTTTTTGATTTTCCGCTGGTGGTTCGCGATGTTGGCTCTGCTGCTCGCGCCGTTGACGGCGCTTGGCGCAGAGGGCGGCAGTGTGCACGGAACGGTAACAGACCCGTTGGGCGCAGTGGTTGTTTCGGCGACGGTGGAGTTACTCGACGGCACGACCGTGGTTCAAAGCACCGTCACGGATGCCAACGGCAACTACGCCTTTCATCTTGCGAAGACCGCTCATTACCAGGTCCGAGCTGCCGCGCCAACGTTTCAGTCCACTACCAGCAATTCTGTCTTCGTTTCGGCCACGGCCCAGGCCCAGGTGGATATTACCCTCTCGACGCAGACCTTAACCCAACAAGTGACCGTAACCGCCACCGGAACGCCTACTCCCGAAGCCCAGGTAGGCGCTCCGGTGAGCGTGTTAAACGCGGATCAATACCGCTATGCTCCCGAAATACAGGATCCGCTGCGCCTGATTCCCGGCGCTCAACTCACGCAGACGGGGCAGGTCGGAGGCACCACCGGCTTGTCGATTCGCGGCGGCAACACCAACGCCAATAAGGTGCTGATCGATGGAGTTCCAGCCGACGATATCGGCGGAGCGGTAGAGTTTGCCAATATCGATGCGGTTGGCATCGATAAGATCGAGGTTTTGCGGGAGCCGAATAGCGCGCTCTACGGCTCCGATGCCCTGGCAGGAGTGGTGAGCCTTACCACCGCTCGCGGCAGTACTCTGCTTCCCTTGCTGACCTATTCCGGCGATGGGGGCAATTTCAACACCTTTCGCCAGGTGGGCACGCTTGGCGGCACCTTTCGTCATTTCGACTACTACTCCGCCCTGGCGCGCACGGACACGCGCAACAGTCTACCCTTCGATGCCTTTCACAATGTGACCTACGCGGGCAATTTTGGCTGGACGCCGAATACCGCCAACGATCTGCGTTTTACCCTACGGAAAATCAACGTGACCTCCGATCAGCCCAATGCCACCCTGCTTTACGGCATCCCTGAAGAGGCAAATGTTAAAGAACAGGACAGTTATTACAGCGGCGCCTGGAACAACCAGAGCACGGAAAAATGGCACAACCAGATTCGCTACGGCGGGTTGCGCCTGCACTACAACTACACTGACTTCGCTGCGACCGGAATTTACAACCCGGAAGAGGACGTCTATCTGGGCGCCCCGGTCAACATCCAAGGAGCGAATGGCTATAGTGTAAGCGGCCAGGCGATCTTTCAATATGGTGCGAGTTACGGATCAACCTATCCAAACTACTATTTCGCCCCCAGTAAGCGAGATTTTGTATATGCCCAGACTGATTACCGGATCAACGCGCATATCGTAGCCCTGGGCGCGTTCAAATATGAAGACGAACGCGGCTCAACGCTCACCTCAGGGGGGACGCCGACCGCCATCGAGCGCGGCAACTACAGCTACACCGTTCAACTTGCGGGCGACCTGTGGAACCGTCTCTATTACACAGTGGGCAGCGGGCTCGAAGATAATGGTCTCTTTGGTTTCGCCGCTACGCCTCGCGCTTCCCTCGCCTACTATCTGTTCCGCCCCAGCAACGCCAGATGGCTGAGCGGAACCAAGCTGAATTTCAGCTTCGGCAAGGGCATCAAAGAGCCCAGTATCTATTATCAGAGCATTTCTCTGTTCGACACCCTCGATGCATTGCCGAACGGCAGCGAGCTGATCCAGCAGTATCACGTGTCTCCAATCGGCCCGGAAACTTCCCGCACTTTCGATGGAGGCATCGATCAACAGCTCTGGAACGGCCGCGCCCGCATCACCTTGACTTACTTTCACAACGAATTCACCAACGGTGTGGAATTCGTGCCGCAATCGGCCCTGATCGCACTTGGTCTGCCCGCCGCCAGCGATCCTGCGGTCGAATTTGGAGCGGCGGTCAACTCCCAGGCCTTCCGCGCCCAGGGCGCCGAGGTGGCGACCGAGTATAAGATCGGGAGTCATCTCTTTGCCAGGGGCGGCTACACCTATCTGGATGCACTGGTACAACAGTCGTTTTCCAG
>CAZSUK010000612.1:0-14843 GCA_964609355.1 uncultured Acidobacteriaceae bacterium
TCGGTGCCGACCTCGCGCGCGACGCGCGTCACTTCACCGGCAAAAGCGTTGAGCTGGTCCACCATCGTGTTGATCGTGTCTTTCAGCTCCAAAATTTCGCCGCGCACGTCGACCGTAATCTTGCGCGACAAATCGCCACGCGCGACGGCAGTGGTTACCTCGGCAATATTGCGGACCTGGGCTGTGAGATTTCCGGCCATCGAGTTGACGGAGTCGGTGAGATCCTTCCAGGTGCCGGCCACACCAGGAACGTTTGCCTGACCGCCCAAACGGCCCTCAGATCCGACCTCGCGGGCAACGCGCGTCACCTCACCGGCAAACGCGTTGAGTTGGTCCACCATGGTGTTAATGGTGTCTTTGAGCAGCAGGATCTCACCGCTGACGTCGACGGTGATTTTCTTTGATAAATCGCCGCTGGCGATAGCGGTGGCCACTTCAGCAATGTTACGCACCTGGCCCGTTAGGTTACTGGCCATGGAGTTGACCGAGTCGGTGAGATCCTTCCATGTGCCACCGACGCCTGGCACCTGTGCTTGTCCTCCGAGCTTACCGTCGGTGCCAACCTCACGCGCAACTCGCGTCACTTCTGAGGCGAACGACCTTAGCTGCTCGACCATAGTATTGATGGTGTCTTTGAGCTCGAGAATTTCGCCCTTCACATCCACCGTGATCTTGCGTGACAAGTCGCCGCGAGCCACGGCGGTCGCCACCTCGGCAATGTTGCGTACCTGACCAGTCAAATTACTGGCCATGAAGTTCACGTTGTCCGTAAGATCTTTCCAGGTTCCGGCCACGCCCGGCACTTGAGCTTGTCCGCCGAGTTTGCCTTCCGTTCCGACCTCACGAGCGACGCGGGTGACTTCGCCGGCGAAGGCGTTGAGCTGATCCACCATGGTATTGATGGTGTCTTTGAGTTCAAGAATTTCGCCCTTCACGGCGACCGTGATTTTGCGCGAGAGATCGCCGCGAGCCACGGCAGTTGTGACCTCGGCGATATTGCGCACCTGGGCGGTCAGGTTTCCAGCCATGGAGTTGACCGAGTCAGTAAGATCTTTCCAGGTGCCGGCCACACCAGGAACGTTGGCCTGGCCGCCAAGCCGGCCTTCTGAACCAACTTCACGGGCTACACGAGTGACCTCACCGGCAAACCGGTTCAGCTGGTCTACCATTGTGTTCAGTGTTTCTTTAAGCTGCAGGATCTCCCCGCGGACGTCCACTGTGATTTTGCGGGATAAGTCGCCGCTCGCAATTGCGGTCGCGACCTCGGCGATGTTACGGACCTGGCCGGTCAAGTTACTGGCCATGAAGTTAACGTTGTCCGTAAGATCCTTCCAGGTACCGCCTACGCCGGGCACCTGGGCCTGGCCGCCGAGTTTGCCTTCGGTGCCCACTTCGCGCGCAACGCGCGTTACCTCGCCGGCGAATGCGTTGAGCTGATCGACCATGGTGTTGATGGTGTTCTTCAGTTCAAGGATCTCGCCTTTGACGTCCACCGTAATCTTGCGCGACAAGTCGCCGCGAGCGACTGCCGTTGTGACTTCCGCGATGTTGCGCACCTGAGCGGTCAAGTTGCCCGCCATGGCGTTGACTGAGTCGGTTAGATCTTTCCAGGTACCGGCTACACCGAGCACCACCGCCTGGCCGCCCAACTTACCGTCTGTGCCGACTTCGCGGGCAACACGCGTTACCTCCGAGGCGAAGGATCGCAGCTGGTCGACCATGGTGTTAATGGCTTCCTTGAGCTGCAGGATCTCTCCACGCACATCGACCGTGATCTTGCGTGACAAGTCGCCACTGGCCACCGCGGTGGCAACTTCAGCAATGTTGCGCACCTGGCTGGTGAGGTTGCTGGCCATGGAGTTGACCGAGTCGGTGAGGTCTTTCCAAGTTCCGGCTACACCGGGGACCTGTGCCTGGCCGCCGAGCTTACCGTCAGTCCCGACTTCGCGCGCTACGCGGGTTACTTCCGACGTAAATACCCCGAGCTGCTGGATCATGGTGTTGACGATTTTGGCCGAGCGAAGAAAGTCACCCTCCAGGGGGCGTCCATCCACGTCCATGCGCACGGTTTGCGTTAGATTGCCCTCGGCCACGGCTGCGATCGCGCGGGTAACCTCGGTGGTGGGCCGCAAGAGATCCTCGACCAGGGTGTTGACCGAATCTTCGATCTCCCCCCAGGCACCACGGGATTCGTCGAATCGTGCCCTTTCGCGAGTTCTACCCCTTTTGCCCACAACTTGACCGACCCGGCGAAGTTCTTTGGCGATCCGTTGATTCGCCATCGCAATCTCATTGAACGTGTCAGCCAGTTTTCCGCTGAGCCCGGTCCAGGAACCAGGAAGGCGCACGGAAAAATCACCGTCACGCATGGCTTGCATGCGCTCCAGGATGAGCACTAATTCTGGTGGGTTTTGTTCTGCGACGCTGGTGCTATGCCCATTCGACCTTGGCTTCCGAATCGAGTGTCCCTCAGGCGCGGTCAGCGTAGTTGCTCCGTTCTTCTTCATCTAAATCTCCTGAAGTATGCACAGGGAGTGAACCGGCGGTGAGACCCTCGCCGTTCGCCTGGCTCTTCAACACCATGGCGGAGCACTCGGAAGCCAGCGCTTTCGTGCCGGTAACCTAAAGCTCCAAGGAAAACTGGCGCGTTGGATGCCGGCATGTGGCTTATGAGTTGGTTTCGACCCCTGCGCCAGGTCTCTCTCTTGGGCGCCGACCAATTTCATTCATTAGTCAATTCTGCGATGGATCCGCTCACTCACACAAGGGAGGGACAGACCCTCGTGCTCACTCAAATGGGCGGAATACCTGGAAGAACACCAGTGGTTAATATCACTAAGGTTTGATTGACCAAATTGAAGGATGGCTCCTGAGGCGGTTGGAGCTGTAGGTCGAAGCGAATGTTTTGTTTACCGAAATACCCAGGTCTCAAAAGCAAAACTTTGACGTGGAGTGACATTTTGCGCCACTTCTGATTTTCCGGCGAGGAGCTGATTGCGACCAGTCTAGTCCGCCCTCCACTTGATTACAGGCGAATGAAGGGCGAAACTAGTGCTTGGGGGGAACGAGATGAAGAGATCCGGCACGGCCGATCTTCCGCTTCACGGCGGGCGCGTCCCGCCCTGGCTGGCTGGCCGAATGACAGCGCTGGGCACCGCCATCGCCGAGAACATCGTGGCTACCTCGGGGCCCGCGGAGCTTCTTACCCGTCTCAGCGATCCGTTTTGGTTTCAGGCGTTCGGCTGTGTATTGGGGATGGATTGGCATTCTTCGGGAATTACAACATCTGTGATGGGAGCACTGAAACGAGGACTGAACCCACTCTGCGCGGAGCTTGGTCTGGCTGTGTGTGGAGGACGTGGCCGGCACTCTGTACACACACCCGAGGAACTCCGCTCCTTTTCTCTACAGAACAACCTGGATGGAGAGGCACTGGCACGCACCAGTCGCCTCACGGCTCGAATCGATAACAATGCTGTGGCCGACGGCTTCCAGTTGTATCTCCACTCATTCGTAATTTTGAGGTCAGGAGAATGGGCCGTGGTGCAACAGGGAATGAATCTTCAAAACCGTCTCGCGCGCCGTTATCACTGGCATTCCGCGGCTGTGCGCGACTTTGTCTCCGATCCGCACACGGCCATTGTCGGTAAGCCCCAAGGAACGATTCTTAACCTGGTCGACGCTCGCGCGGAGAAGGCTCAACAAGCGCTGCTTACGATTACGCGGGAACCTATCGAGAGTTCGCTGAACGACGCACGCAAACTCACCATGCCAACCCATCACGAAGTTCGCGCCAAAGACATTGATCTGAAGCGATTGGGCGCGGTGCTTGCCGTCGCGCACCAACAGGATCTTCGTGACTTCGCTTCCCTGCTGTTGCTGGAACGACTGGGTCCACGAACTCTGCAGTCTCTCGCACTCATCGCAGAAGTGGTACACGGCGCACCGAGCCGTTTCTCTGATCCCGCCCGGTTCTCCTTTGCGCATGGCGGGAAGGACGGTCATCCGTTTCCGGTTCCACTTAAGACTTACGATGAATCGCTTGCAGTTTTGCGGCGCTCCTTGTCTGCTGCGCGTTTGGGACATACCGAGAAGGTAGACGGATTCAAGCGCCTCGATCGGCTCACACGCACGGTCGAGAGAGACCGTGCCCCGGTAGCGGACTTCGACGCCAAATTGGCTCATGAACGAAGCATCTCCTCATCCCTCGGAGGCAGAACGGTATTCGATGACAAGCCGTCTGGGAGGCGTCCAAACTCATCCCCGCAGCTTCGACTTTTCGGCTAGGCAGACCGCTGCTGGCGTTGAGCCGCAATCTGGACCGCCGAAAACCCTCCAAAACGTGACAATGTAAAGACATACCGCTTACCGGCGTTATTGGATACTAATACAGCCGAGAGCGCCTTCGATCTGTGTCCAGTCCTTTGGGCGAAAGCTAATATGAGTACTGATCCGACTCAATTTGCGCAAACATACTGGGACACTGCAGCTGAGACCTATGTCCAGGATTTCAGCGGTACCGGCATTGGCGAGACGCGACGCTATGCCGTTTGGAGGCGATTCGCGAAAATCTTCTCCCCAGGCCAGAAGCTACTCGAACTTAACTGTGGCACGGGCATCGACGCTGTTCATCTCGCCCGACAAGGGATTCAACTCGTTGCCTGTGACATTTCCTCGCGCATGATTGAATTTGCCCGGCAACATGCCATCTCCACAAACACCGGCGAGCTTATCGATTTCAAGGTGCTACCTAACGAGGAGATCGGCTCGCTGGAAGGAGAAGATGTCTTCGATGGGGCCTTCTCGAATTTCTGCGGCCTGAATTGTGTTGAGGATCTGGAAGCAGTGGCGCGAGATCTGACGCGGCTGGTGAGGCCTGGCGGGCCCATTCTGCTTTGTATGATGGGTCGCTTCGTCCCCTGGGAAATTGCCTGGTTCATGGCTCGCGGAGAGCCGGGGAAGGCACTGCGCCGTCTTCGCAGGAAAGACTTTCGCTCTGCCGACCCTGGGAGCGTCCGCATTCAACGCCCATCGGTGAGGGAAATGACGAGGATCATGTCACCCGGGTTCAGGCTGACGAGATGGGGTGGAATTGGCATCGCCGTGCCACCTACCTATACAGAGAATCGGATGCGGCACTTTCCACGTCTGGTTCGAGGACTGGCCGGCTTTGACCGTGCGATCGGCGATCTTCCGTTCTTCCGCCGCATGGCGGACTGCGTGCTTCTGGAATTCGAATGTGTAAAGGCGCGAAAGGGTCAGCCGTGAGTTTCAAGCACAAGGTGGGAGTGGCCTTGAAACGGATGCTTCTGGGCAAGACGAATTCGCCGCAGCAATGCACCGTTGGGATCCATGATCCCCAGGAAGAGGTGAGCGTCTGGCTGCACGGCGCAGGTGCACCGCGGGATGTGACCTTTGAACACTCGATCGCGTGCGCTTCGCCATTCACGATTTGCATTGGTGGCGGTGATTGGCAGCTCAGAGATGCGGGGAAGGGTCCGACGCTGGAGTTTCGAGAGCACGATGGTGAAGGGCGGCTGCTGGCTGAACTGGGTCTTCGCCACACTGCCACCATCCTTACGGATGGTCCGGCATTACATCTGTTTCAAGTCAACCGCTGCCGGAATTATTGTTTGTCAGCCGGCAGGTTGTGGGCTCATTATCTGCATCACGCCTATCTTCGCTGGCGGAGCAGTTCGCATATTCGACTCTCTGGCCTTGAGGCGCAGGCGATGACCGCGTCTTTCATCTGCCCACGACGTGTAGTTCTGGTGAGTGCCGTATGGGGTGATCGCAGCAATATATTTCCTATGAATCTGCTGGGCAGCCTGAGCGACGGCTACTTCGCCTTCTCACTGGATAGCACCAGGCTCGCCGCGCCCTTGGTGGCTGGCGCCGGGACGGTCGCTCTCAGTGGTATTCCGGTGGGGCGAGCCCAGGTCGCGCAGCAGTTAGGGAAAAATCACAAGAAGGAATCTGTACCGTGGAGCCAGCTGCCTTTCTCCACCACACCATCCACGGCACTCGGGATTCCAGTGCCCTGCTTCGCCTCACGCGTGATCGAGTTGCAGCTTGAGACGGCCCGCAATCTGGGGAGTCATACGCTTTTTGTTTCGCGTGTGGTCGGAGATGAACGCCGCGCTGCAGGTGAGCAGTGCTTCATGGTCCACGGGATTTACCAATCATGGCGTTTGACGCATGGTCATGATCACAGCGGACCAGTTTCTAACGTTTCCACTGTCAGCCAGATATAGGGCCGTTGGTAAGGTGTGCAGCTGAAGCAAAAGAAAAGGCCAGCGAATGTTGCCGGCTGGCCTTGTTCGGCGTAAATGGGGCTTACAATCTGGACCGGCTAACGGGTGTTAGCCCTCACGTTTGGCCGCATCAGCGGCTTGCGCAAGTTGGTTGACTACTTCAAAGAACTCCGGCGTTTGTCCTGCAAAAAGCCCGCCGGCGGTGAAGCTTGCGATGGTGGCCATCGCACCTCCGGATTTGCGAACTCCGCCCGATAAGATGTCCTGAGGACTTAACAATGCCGGACAAAAAAACACAGTTGTCATGAAGGGTCATCTGGTTGTCTCGTGTTGATTCATGGCCGGTGAATGATTGGCATATGTCTACCGTGTCACTTCATCTTAGTGGGAGCGCTTGTCTTTCCCTAAGTGTGATAACTGGTATCTGGCGATGATTCAGGCCTTGAGCGCGCTGCTTTGCGGTCCTCTTCGTATATCTCGCCAAATTGAGACGTAATTTTTTCGTGGCCCGAAACAAGCTGGTCTTGACGGCGGGTTCAGAGCAATCGAGGATTTCACTCACCTGCTGCAATTTCAACTCCTGGAAATGCTTGAGCTCAAACACCAGGCGCTCGCGCGGCGTCAATCTCCCCAGAGCGCGTGCAATTTGGCACCCTAATTCCTGACGTAGCAATTGCTGCTCAGGATTGTTGACCGGCTTGTCGTCAGAGACATTGGAGAGGCAGTTGTCAATGTTTGATTCGATGGCAAGACCTTCTGCCCGAACCCGCTTTCTCCGCAGTTGGTCCAGGCAGACGTTGGTGGCAATGCGATAGACCCAGGTAGAAAAGGCGCACTCGAACCGAAAGCCATCGAGCTTCTTATAAACTTTCAGGAACGCCTCTTGATGGACGTCCTGGGCATCGCTCTCAGACCCAGTAATGCGAAACGCGAGTCTCAGAACGCCCTGATCGTAAGAGTGGACCAACTGCTCAAAGGCGACTTGATTCCCGGCTTGCGCAGCGCGAATCAGGGAACGGTCCTTATCTGAGCTTTCCACATGTTTCTCCCGGAGATTGGAACTTACACTGCCAAGGTGGAGTCAATTACAGCCAAATGGGCATGCCCGCGCACCACCTTGACATCGGTCACTCCCAGCACGCTTTCCAACTTGCCTGCAGGAACCGCCATGGGGCCGGGTCCCGGTGCTGCTCCTGGTGCTGGCTGAGGAAAGGCCGTTGACATAGCTGTGTGGAAGCTCACATTGCCCTCAACCTTCTGTACCACCTGATGAATGTGACCGTTCAACACAGTGACTGAGCCAAACCGCTTCACGTATCCCAGTGCTGTAGCCCCGTCCTGGGTGCCCCAGCCCCATTTCTCGTAGACCATCCACAGAGGGATGTGGGCAAACACCACCACGGGCGTTGAGCTACTCAAATCACTCAAATCGGCTTTCAGCCATGCCAGTTGGTCGGCGCCGAGGTTGCCCATCGCGTCCACCTGAACGACGTTGTTCAGCCCAACGAAGTGAACCCCCTTGTAGTTGTGGCTGTACCACCCATTTCCCAGTGTTCCCTTACCGAACCGCTGTTTGTACTGCTCTCCATCATCGAGCGCGAAGTCATGCTCCCCGGGAACATAGAAGACCTGGCCGGCTTTGGCGCCTTGGATTACCTGTGCGGCGGTATCGAATTCGGTTGGCTTGGAGTTCTGAGTGATGTCGCCGGTGTGAATCATGAAATCAGGCTGCTTCATTCCCGGCTGAACCACGTTGATCTTTTCGATCGTCTTCTGGAGCGTGCCGGTTACATTCTGGTTCGCTGCTTTGTTGAATCCGATGTGGCTGTCGCTGATCTGCACGAAAGAAAAATCTTCTACTTTCCCCGTCTTGACTGGAGAGGAACCCCCCGTATCCGCAAGTAACTTAGACGTTGGCACGCCGGCGACCATGGACCAAACCAATCCGGTGCCAGCCCATGCCATGCACTGCAGGAAATTTCGCCGATCAATTCCATCTCCAGCGATCTGCTTTGGCTCGCCGGCTTCGTCCTGGTTGTTCCGTTTCATATCGATCTCCTTCTTCATCGTGAGTTGCCTATAGCAGGAAACTGGCATGGCTTCGCTTTATTCCATTGGAGGCCAAATAATTTCTAACGGCCGGTTTCCATTGGGGCTTGTTTATCGTCAGCGATTCCAGCGACAAGTTTGGTACTAATAGATACTCGGCCGGTTCATCCTGATCAGAAGGAGGTCACACACCGGGTGACGACTGAGTCGATCGATCCTCAACTTCGACATAACTCGCTGGGGCTTCCGGAACTGGTTTTCCAGGGTGTCACCCACATCGCCCCGGCCACCAACATGGTGTTCGCGTTCCCCATCATCGCCCTGAAGGCGGGACCGGACATGCCGCTCGCGTTTCTGCTGGCTACCATTGTTTGCTTCTTCATCGGGAATACAGTCGCACAGTTTTCCAGGTATATGCCGTCGAGCGGCGGCTACTACTCCTTTGCCACCCGCGGGCTCGGGGGCCATGCGGGGTTTATCGCGGCCTGGAGTTACCTGATTTACGACCTGGTGGGGCCGGCGGGATCGACGGGCTTCCTTGGCTACTTGATCGCAGACATGCTGCGGACAGGGTTCGGATTGCCTATTCCATGGTGGCTGATTGCGCTGGTGGCCTTTGCCGTGATCTGGATCTTCACCCATCACGGAATTCAGCTGTCGATGCGAGTGGCCGCGCTGCTCGGGGGACTGGAGTTGCTGATCATGCTGTCGCTGGCAGTCACCTTCCTGGTCCGGCCGGGACCAGGCTCCAGCTACCTCGCGCCGCTGGATCCTGCGTCGTCGCCGGGGCATCTTGGCGGCATTCTCGCGGGGATGGTTTTCTCAATTCTTTCGCTCAGCGGATTCGAGGGGCCGGCGCCCCTGGCACAGGAGAGCAGGCGTGCCGGAAAATTTGTTGCCCAGGCGGTTATTCTTTCGCTCGTCGCTACTGGCGCGTTCTATGTTTTCACTTCCTATGCGAGCGCAATTGGTTGGGGAACCGGTAACATGGCCGCGTTCGCGGCCCACCCCAATCCGTATTACGCTCTTGGACATGCGCTTTGGGGAATGGGCTGGTGGTTGGTGGTGCTCGCCCTGATCAATAGCGCGATCGCGGTTGGCCTGGCGGGGACAAACGCGGCCTCGCGGGTGCTGTACACCATGGGGCAGGCGGGAACTCTCCCGGCGCGTTTCGGACGGATCCATCCCGTCCACCGGACGCCCACGTTCGCTATCGCTTTTCTGCAGATAGCCGGCATCGCAGCGGTGTTGCTGGTCGGGGTGTTGTTAAAGCCGGAATACATTTTCGGGTTATTAGAGACCATCGCCACATTGGCGGTCATCGTGCTTTATTGCATGGCGAATCTGGCTCTCACGGCTTACATCCGGCGGGAACATCGGGCCAACTTCAGTGTCTGGCATCACCTGGTTTGTCCCTGGATTGCCACACTGGCGCTGTTGCCGGTCTTGTTTGTTACGATTTATCCCGTACCCACCTGGCCGTACAACATAGCGCCGTATTTGTTTACGGCGATGCTCATCGTGGGTTTTGGTTATATGCAGTGGCTTGTGGCGCGCAATCCCGATGCGCTTCGCAGGGGAGCAACCATGCTGGTCGGCACTCGAGAAACAGCCGGCGGGCCGAATGATCGACCCACAGAAAGGCCGCAATGAGCTTCGGATCGCTGGTCTTCACACCGCTGGTCAAGAAACTGCAGGAACGCTACGGCAGCCGGCGGCAATATGAGCGCATGGAGAATTCCGGCCCACCGCAGGATCGTTTCACTGAATTTGAGACACAGTTTCTGGCGCAGCGGGATAGCTTTTACATGGCTACAACCGGATCCACGGGCTGGCCCTATGTGCAGCATCGCGGCGGCCCTAAAGGATTTCTCAAAGTGATCGACGATCATACGCTGGCATTTGGAGATCTGCGGGGAAATAAGCAATACATCAGCACGGGAAACTTGCTCACCGACGACCGTGTGGCACTGATCATGGTCGATTATCCGCGGCAGGCGCGGCTGAAAATATTAGGACGAGTGGAGATCTTTGAGGGAGAGAAAGCAGCCGAGTGGCTGCCCCGGGTGCGCACGCCAGGGGAGGAGACGCCCATCGAAAGAGTGATCGTTATCCATGTCGAAGCGTACGACTGGAATTGCCCGCAGCACATTACGCCGCGCTACTCGGTGGAAGAGTTGCGCGAGGGGATGAGAGACGTGGAGAAACGTCTGCAATCGCTTGAGCAGGAGAACGAAAGATTGCGCAAAGAACTGGCCGCGGCACGGTCCGGTTCAAAGGTTTGAAGGAGCATACCAGCATGAGCTCACGCCCTCCCGTACCGCCATTTAATGAACAGACAGCCATAGAAAAGGTTCGACTGGCTGAAGATGGCTGGAATACACGTGACCCGGAAAAGGTCGCGCTGGCTTACACGCTCGATTCGCGCTGGCGCAACCGCGCCGAATTCCCTACAGGGCGGGAGCAAATCATCGCCTTTCTGAAGAGTAAATGGACACGAGAGCTGGATTACCGGTTAATTAAGGAGTTGTGGGCTTTTACCGGCAACCGGATTGCGGTGCGTTTCGCCTACGAATATCACGACGATTCCGGGAATTGGTTTCGCGCGTACGGCAATGAGAATTGGGAGTTCGATCCGCAGGGCCTTATGTATGCCCGGCACGCCAGTATCAACGAACTCCCCCTCAAAGAATCTGAACGGAAGTATCATTGGCCCCTCGGAAGACGGCCGGATGATCACCCGGGCTTGAGCGCGCTTGGGCTTTAAGAGCGTGTGTGAGAGGCTGTGTCGAAAACATTGCCGGCTGGGGTTCTATAGATCTAGCCCGATCTCTGCCAACGGAGACGAACAGCAAAGTAAAACATTTCCCGCAGCGGGCCGGTCGAGCGGCTCGGGAGCATAACGAACCTCGCCATCGATCAAGCCCGACTCGCACATGTGGCAGACGCCCACCCGGCACGACCATCTGACGGGAACGTCGCAGGCTTCCGCGAATTCGAGGAGCGTCTGAAAGCTGGGATTCCAGGGGACTGACAGACCACTGCGGGTAAAGGTTACCTGTGGACCTGGTCCTGGCGGGCCAGCCGGTGGGTGGGGCGCCGTAGCCGGCGTGGCGGCAATGCCCGGCGTGATGGCGGATTCTGTTCCGAAGGTCTCGGAATGGATCCGTGAATAAGGCACGCCCCAGGATTTCAGCCCAGCGGTGAGCTCTGTGAGAAACGCAGGGGGACCGCAGAGATAGAAGTCGGCCGTCGGCGGCACTTGCAGTTTTTTCAACAACGAAAGATTCAAGCGCCCTTTCGCGTCGTAGTCCTTACCCTGCTGATCTTGATCTTCCGGTTCGCTGTAGGCGACGAACGAATGGCCATAGGGAAGACGATGAAGCAGCTCACGGGACTCGGCTGCAAACGGGTGTTCGATGCCATTGCGCGCTCCGTAACACCACCAGATCTCTCGTGTGTCTGATGCACTTGCGAGTGCATGAAGCATGGCGAGCACTGGAGTGGCGCCGATCCCGGCGCTCAACAAGACGACCGGATTATCGCTTGCCTCGAGCGTGAAGCTACCTCTTGGGGCGCTTACCTGAAGCGTGTCGCCGGCGTAGACATGGTCATGAAAGAAACGGCTCCCTCTACCGTCGGCACGCTTTACGCTGATGCGATAGGTCCCCACACCCTGCGGGCCTGACATGGAATAACTGCGGAAGATGGGCGGCTCCAGGTTGAGCCTGAAGGCCAGGTATTGCCCGGGAAGCTGTGCCGGTAAAGGGGCTCCATCCTTGGACTCAAGGGCCTCCAGAGCAAAGGAGCGCACATCGGCACACTCTTGCTGCACTGATGCCACACGAAGCGGCCGATAGCCCGGCCAGGCTGGCGGAGGTGCAGAAGGAGCAAGCCCGGAATTCCCTCCCTGCTTGCCTTTTTCTTCGTCTGCGAGCAAAGCCCCCAGCGATCCTTTCCATCCCGCGGCGAGCGCTGGAATACGTAACGCGCGTTGCAGCTGTTCGCGCGGATGGCCAGGCAGATAAAGCAGGCCGTCGACTTCCGCCACGGTGACCTGCTCTGGCCCGTCGGCTACCTTCACGACTTCATCTCCGGCACCGATTTCCCCTTCTTCGATGACGCGGAAGTAAAACCCAGGGCGCTTGTGGGAAACGAGCAGGCTGGGCATTTGGGGCTCACCCATGCGAATGCCGACGCGGTAGCAGGTAACTCGCGGCTGGGATACCTCGAACAGTGCACCGCCAATGCGGTAACGGTCGCCGATGCAGACCTCGTTATCGGCAAGACCCTCGACGGTCAGGTTCTCGCCGAACTGACCGTACTCGAAGTCATTCCGCTTTAGCTGGTTCTGCCAGTAGCGGTAGGAGTCGAGCTGATAGACCATCACAGCGCGATTCTCGCCGCCATGCCCGCCCAGGTCTCCCTGCCCATCGCCGTCAATATTCAGGCGCCGCGCCATCACCCTGCCGGAAACTGACTTTTTCCAGACGGCCGTGTACACCACTTTCCCTTGCCATGGGACGTCGTGTGGAAGACCGACATTGACCGAGACCACGACGTTCACGTTCACCCTCCTGCCGCCCAATCTACAGCAGTTTGATGGGCTATCGGAGCTATGTGGTTCGGTGAAATCGGGTACATCGAAAGACATTTCCAAGAAATAGCGTCTACAGAGAGATCTCTCCACTTCGCTCCGTTGCAACCCGCAAACTTATAAGTGGGTGGCCCAGGTCTCGTTTTTGAGACCTGGGTGTTCCGGCCAGGACCCATTTGCGAGGAAAACCCAGGTCTCAGAATCGAGACCTGGGCCACCCACTCAACATTCGTCCGCGCAATTGAGGCCATGGGCCAATCGATACTCCGGTCGAGATGACAAAGGGGGAGAGGAGCGCTTCCAGAAAGAGAAGTTTCTGAACGGGAGCCGTTTTGGCCACCCTGGATGGGCCGCCAGAAAAGCTACTTGCTACCCGTCGATGAAGCCTCTTCTCATGGCGATGGTGACTGCGTGGGTACGGTCATTTGCAGCCAGCTTGGAAAGGATGCTCTTCATGTGGCCCTTAACGGTGGCTTCAGACACGTTCAGGCGGCCGGCGATGATTTTGTTGGAGTTTCCCAAGGCTACCGCCCGCAAAACCTGGACTTCGCGTTCTGTCAAAGCGTCTTCGGTGACATGATCGGCCAGTCCCGCTGCAATCTCCGGCGGGATGCAGCGCTTGCCGGCGTGAACCGAGCGGATGGTGTCCACCAGGTTTTTGCGCAGCATATTCTTGAGCAGGTAACCCGAGGCGCCGGCCTTCAGTGCGCGTAAAGCCTGAGCGTCTCCCTGGTAGGTCGTCAGCACAATGAATCGGGCGCTGGGAAATTCACGACGTATCTCGACAATCGCTTCGATGCCATTCATGACAGGCATCTGCAGATCCATCAGGGTCACATCAGGGCGGTGAGCACGGAAGCTCTCAATGGCTTCCTTTCCGTTGGTGGCTTCCGCCGCCAGGACGATGTCGACCTCGTCCTGGAGAACCGCGGCAATCCCTTCGCGCAAAAGAGGATGGTCGTCCACTGAGAGTATGCTGATCTTCTTTGTCATGCTCGTCGTCCTTCTGCAAACGGCGCTCTGCCGGCAATTCTGGGGCGCCCGCGCAAGCAATTCGGGCGGGATGCTCAAGTCTATCTCATCAGCTGGCCTGGGGCCTTTTCGCCGGTCTGAAGCGCTCTGCTGAAATGTGTTACAAAGTGCTGACAATCGTGTGACAACTGCGAACGCCTGAAAAGTTATCGTTCTCTTTAAGCAAGGAGAACGCGTTGCGCAAATCCCGCAAAATTGTTTTCTTCTTCCCGTCGTTCGCCAGCAGCGATGCGACGGCGCCTTTGGGCATCCTGGCAGTGGCCACACCTTTGCTGCGCGCCGGATTTGAAATCTGCCTCATCGATTCTACGATCACTCCAAATTATAAAAAACGCGTGCTCGAAGAAGTACGCGATGCACTCTGCCTTGGTATCTCTCTTGTGACCGGACCGATGATCCGGGAGACGGTTGAAATTGCTCGCGCGATCAAGGAATGGGACCCTGACTTCCCAATCATTTTGGGCGGATGGCATCCTTCCCTGCTGCCGACGCAAACGCTGCAAGCGCCTTATATCGACTACGTCGTCAAAGGGCAGGGCGAAGATTCTCTGCTCGAGCTGGTACACCACATCGCCAAGGGTTCTGCGCCGGACTTTGTTGCGGGTATCGGCTTTAAACGTGATAACAAGCTCGTCTTTACCTCGGAACGCCCGTTGAAACCGCTGGTTGACATGCCCCCCAAGGCCTATCACCTGGCAGACTTCGATGCTTACGAACGGCTATGTGGCAAGCGGTGGGCAATGTACACATCCAGTCTCGCGTGCCCTTTCAATTGCGCTTATTGCACCAATGCGGGTGTGTACGGACGCAAGTGGAATGCTTTGCCGGCCGAACAGTTTGTAGAAGAGACGGTCGATCTCAGCCGCAGATACGGTTTGGAGATGCTGTGGATTGTCGATGACAACTTCCTC
>CAZSUK010000613.1:0-3566 GCA_964609355.1 uncultured Acidobacteriaceae bacterium
AGGGACGGCGTGGCGTCAATGGGAACGAACTTCGCGCCGTGGAAGGTGAGCGCGACCATCAACTTGACGCCGAGGTAGGCCACAACCAGACCCGCGACGCCGCCAAGGACCGAAAGAACGATGCTTTCGGTCAGCGATTGGCGGATGAGGCGGCTGCGCGAGGCTCCGAGGGCGAGACGGATGGAGGTCTGCGCGCGGCGCGACGCTCCTCGCGCCAGCAGCAGATTGGCAATATTTGCGCAGGCGATGAGCAGCACCAGTGAGCAGACCCCGAGCAGGATTCGAAGATTGTCACCGTAATCGGCTTTCATCCTGCCGACGCCGTTGCCTGCGGGAACGACCTTGACCACCTGCTTGGGCAGCCCGGCCTTGATCCCAGCCATCCAGTCAGGCGGCATGCCGCTGTCACTGACCAGCCATTGCCGGATGAGGGCCGTCATGCGGTCGGGCACAGCGTTGGCGTTTGCGCCGGGACGAAGCCTTCCGATCACGCGCAGCCATGCCTGGAAGTGATGCAGGAAGGAGTTTGCTCCAGAGAACAGGGGCTCCTGATTGATCGGAATCCAGAGATCGGGAGGGTCGCTGCGCAGGGTCTCTCCGAAGAAGCCGGGAGGCGTGATGCCGACGATGGTAAAGGGATGTCCATTGAGGATGAAGCTCGAGCCGGCGATTTTCTCGTCAGAGCCGTATTCCTGCTGCCAGGCGCGATAGCTAAGCATGGCAACAGGAGGCGCAGATGCCTGGTCGTCGGTGGGCTGGATGGTGCGTCCGGCGAAAGCGCCAAGGCCAAAGGTATGGAAGTAGTTGCCGCTGACGAATTCGCCGCGCAGCGGCTTGGCGACGCGATCGCGCTCGCTGCGGCGGGTGCTGACTTGTGCGCCTCCGGCCTGAAACGCGGCCAGTTCTTCGAACTCAGGCGTGTTCTTCTTCATGAGTTCGTAGAAGGGATAAGAGAACATGCCCCAGTCATCCTGTGGGCTACCTTGGACGCAGCAGTCCGTTGCGTCGCCGATGCGGTAGAGACTGGACGGATCCACCACGGGCAGAGACTTGAGCATCACGGTATGGACAAGAGAAAAGATGGCGGTCGTGGCTCCGATGCCGAGCGCCAGCGTGAGCATGGCGGTCAGGGTAAAGACGGAGGACTGACGCATCTGTCGGAATGCGTAGGCGATGTCCTGGCGCAGAGTCTGCATTTCGGCCTCTGGGGAGAGAAATACGCACGATCGGCAATTTATGTTCCGCAGAATTTCGACTTCCACGCTAGCCGTAACAGCTGATTCGGGAGTAGGCCTGGATGATATAAGCTGGGGTGTTGCGGCAGATTTGCTGCAATCCCGCCGATTTCCAGCATGGAAGGAGAATCGCAGCCTATGCCGGCCACTCCAATGGACTACATCTGGCCTGGAATCATTGCCGCCCAGGCGATTTACGCTGCGACCAAGTTGCGTATTCCTGACCTTCTTGCTCCTGGCCCCAGGTCCGTCGCAGAACTGGCCTCCGATTGCGATGCGCACCCGCCGACGCTCGAGCGTCTATTGCGTGCTCTTGCCAGCATCGAAATGTTCGCGCTTGACCCTGATGGTCGCTTTTGTAACACGCCGCTTACAGAGGTTCTTCGCGCCGACCATCCTGAGTCTCAGCGCGAGAGTGTTCTCTTCTTGCCGGCGCCATTTCTCTGGCGCCCGCTTGGCGAACTGTACGATTCTGTTCGCACCGGCGAGCCTGCATTTCCCCGGATCTTCGGACAGCACTTCTTTCCATATCTCTCCGCACATCCCGACGATGCAGAAATCTTCAACACAGTCATGACGCAGGGCATCCAATGGACTACGCCGGCTTTGCTGGCTGCATACGATTTCTCGCGGTTCCAATGCATCGTGGATGTGGGAGGCGGCGAAGGCGGGCTGCTGCGGGACATTCTTGCGGCAACTCCAGAACTCAGAGGCATTCTCTTCGATCTACCGCAGGTAGTGGCCGGCGCTCCGGCAATCCTCTCAGGCGATGTCGCTGCACGCTGTCAGATCGTGGGCGGTAGCTTTTTTGACTCTGTACCCAAAGGGGGCAATGCCTATTTGATGAAGGGTGTGATTCACGACTGGCCGGATGACGACGCCGTCAAGATCCTTCAAAATATCCGGCGCGTCATCCCTCTGGGCGGTACTCTCCTGCTTGTCGAGTCTCTTGTGGATTCCAAGGCGCGCCCTGCTGGTCTGGCGGACATGCTGATGCTGGCGATCGGGGGCCGCGAACGTAGCGAAGCGGATTTTCGGTCCCTTCTCGCATCCACCCGATTCTCGCTCACCCGCATCATTTCAACGGAAGCATCCTCCGTGGTTGAATGCCACCCAGTGTAGTCTTTCGCTAACCCAACCTGACCAATAAGATCGTTGAAGAAACGGTAACCTTCCGTCTGTTTGAAGGTATAGGTGTTGTGAGAGGTCGCGGACGCGCAAAGCTTTCCGAAAAAAGAATGCATTTCGTGAGAGAAAAGAGAGATAAGCCCGCCGGCCGGCGCTTTCATGCGGGAATGCGTGTCGCTAAGTCCTTTGTTTCATCGAAGGTGCTCAAGCTTTACGGCTAAGTCCTTTGTTTCATGAAGATGCTCAAATTTCAAATTAATTAATTTGAGCATCTTGCCTCACTAAGTCCTGTATTTCATCGAAGGTGGCAAGCTTTCACAGCTAAGTGCTTTGTTTCATGAAGGTGGCCAAGCTTTTCTAATTTATTAACTTGGCCACCTTGCCTCCGGCAGGGCTATTGCTAGCGTCAGCGCCAAGCTGCGTGCGTTGCGGCTCGGCCTCGGCTGGCCGGGTCTTGCGCCGGTGAGGCCTTTCTCAAGTTGTCAAAGACCGCTCAATCAAGAGGGCGCACTGAGCGCTCCCTGCTCATGTGATGTTTTCTGCTCGCCATCGCGCCCTCAGGGCGGGAGAATGCTGCGGACAGCGCGTTTAAGTCATTTCGATGTCACTTTGTTGTTCGAGGTCACCGATTCATCAAGCTTGCAGCGATGATGGTTCCTTGTTGGCGGCAGATGCACGCGCAGAGCGCAGCGGTGCAAAGCCAAGCAGAGCCGTCGTGGCAAGAGGGCTCCGACATACAGTTCTTACTTATGAGCGTAGTGCGGTTTTCAGAACTCAACAAGAGGCTAAGACGAATTCTTTGGTAACCATGACTGGTGCTGCTTCCTCCTCGACACCCTCGCCCAATTCGACCATTCGCTTGTCAGTCTGACACTGAGCGGCTAGTGTAGTGCGTCACACAGATGGACGTTTATCCGGTCCAGGCCCGAAGGAACCAGCACGAGTCACAGATGACCGGGTGCCCCATCCTTCGCGCTTTTTGCGAAGGGTGGGATAGCAGAATGTGCGGGGGAATGGTCTCGGGGCAGAGCAGTGGTATCCCACCTTTCGCAAAAAGCGCGAAGGATGGGGCACCCGAACACCTGTGAAGAAACAAAGGATGGCAGGACTTTGATGGCCACATCCCGCTTCAAAACCGAGTCGCGAGCGCGGTACACCTCGCCCATGCCGCCCGCACCCAGGAGGCTGAGAATCTCATAAGCA
>CAZSUK010000614.1:0-10526 GCA_964609355.1 uncultured Acidobacteriaceae bacterium
TCGTTGGTTCGCGTCCTGAAGGCGTGCTCCTTGTCGTCGTACCGCCCGATTTTGAGATCGAGGGTGTTTCCCCGGAGTATCGGGCTCAGGCTGAGAGGGTGGTAGATGTCCCCTGCATAGGCAATCGCTTCCGCGTTCCACCACTTGTATCCGCCATAAACGATAAGCAGGGTCACGGCCAGCGTAACGGCACTGGCGGCCACCGCCCGGCGGCGCTGGCTCGGGCCGGGAGCCACGCCAGGATTCAGACGCGACTGGCCCACTGCCGCGGCGACAATCCCCGTAATCCCCACCACCAGCAAAATACCCAGCAACGCAAGCAGAATCCCAAGGGAACGCTCCATGGGTAGCACCGAAAGAGGCATAGCGGCCACGGGAACACTGGTGTTGGCCTTACCCGCGCTGCCGTCGATATCGAAGTGAACTTGCCACGACCCGGAGGCCATTAACCAAAGTGATCCGGTAAAGAAAGCCGGGTCGGCGGTTGAGACCTTCATGGCGTCCGAGGTGGGTGGGTGCTTCGAGGCTTCGCCGGTTAGCGGCGTGGGCGTGATGCTGATGGACCGAACCGGCGCGCCCGAGCTGCGCACTTCAATGGCGGCCACACCGGGAATGACATTGGGCGGGCGGATGGTGACGTAGAGCTTGTATGGCCCAGCGCTCACTTCCTCGTAAACGTCCTTGCTGCCGATATGGGCGTATGCCGGGAGGGTCAGCGCAAGGGTAAAAAGAAGGGACAACCACCTCTTCATCGCTGCACGCCACGCATCCAGCGGCCGAACAGTAGCCCAATCCAGGTGGAGATGGACGCGAACACCGCGGCCTTCAGCAGCCCGGCGTACAGCACGATTCCGTGATCCGGATAGAACCACTTCCGCAAGCGATCAAAGCCGTCGGCTGGGGAATTGTATTGGAAATAGTCGGTGCCGAAGAAGCGGTTCTTGCTGGCGTCAGAGAGCAGGAAGTTGGCAAAAGGCCACTCGACTGCCGTCAGAACGGCAATGAACACCAAGCCCGAGAGCAGGGCAATCTGCCACATTTTCCAGTTCTTCACCCGCTGCCACAGCAGATCAAGCGCCAGTGCCGGCACCAGGATCAGAATAGGGAATTTCGCTGGAACCATGTGCGTGACCGTGTTGTAGACCGGACCAAGCTTCGGATGAGCGGGAAAGAGCGGAAGAATGAGGATTTCCGCGATGACGAAAACGGTATAGACCGTAGCCGTTGCGGTTGCTGCCCAGCGCGAGCGGGAGGCCTGCGAAAACAGCGCCAAAAACAGCGGCAACCCGATTCCCATGGCGATATAAGCAGCCGCTTGGTGAAGCTTCACGTCCCAGGTGTACTCCTGCACGAAGAACATCTGTCCCACGACTGCCAGGCCTCCGACATAAAGAAGAAGCGCCTGCAGCCGTTTGAAGGTGATTTCGTCGTTTTCCGCCGCCCGGTTCATGGCTGCCAGGATGAGGAACATGACCCCGGTCGAGATACCGCGAAGACCAAGAATGAGCAGCGCGTGGGGCGGACTTACGATTTTGACGTCGAGGCCGTAGGCGTTATGCCACCAGTTATCGAAGGGCGCCGAGGTGAGCACGGCGACACATCCCCAGCCGGCGAGAAAAATACCCAGCGGGGCACGGAGTCCAAAGACATTGACCGAGGCCGCTTTGAGCTTGCTGTCGTGACCCAGCGTCGCTTGCGCGATGAGCCAGACGCAGATGATGCCGGCGAGCACACCGCAGGCTTGAATCGCCATGTGAGCAGGGGTCCAGAAGGTATCGCGGCCGATGGACCGGTGCCAGGAAACATCCCACGCGCCCCCGATGGAAGAGGAAGTAATGGCCAGTACGCCGGTCCAGATGTACCAGGGGATCCGGGCACTCTGCGTCTGAACCGCAACGCCGGCAGCAGGAGACGCGAAAACAGCGGAATGATTGGCGGCTGTAGACAAGGCATCCTCCAGAGGACGTGCTCAACCCCATGATAACTGACCACCATCTGCGCGTTCGCGCCCCCTCAAGCCTGCTGCGGGTCCACAGATCCACAGGGGTAGCCCGCCACAGCCTTTCGTTCCGGACCCTACCTATTGTGTGTCATTAAGATCGAAGCGCAGCTTATCCCAACCTTTTGACAGCGCGTTTCCTTATTGATAATGTTCCCAGCGTGAAGCTGCTTCCATTTGCTGTGTTCCTAACCCTTGGTGTTTCAGGGCTCAATGGGTCCTTCGGGCAGTCCACCGGTGCTGCGGAGTGGCCAACTGGCAGCTTCAATCAGCAGCGTGACGGCTGGCAGAGAGACGAAAACAAATTCACCGTCGACAACGTTAAGAACACCCGCCTGCTTTGGAAACTGAAGACCGACAACAAGCCGAAGGGCATGCAATCCTTCCGCGAACCGATCATCGTGGCGGGGGTAGCCATACCCAACGGTGTGAAAACCGTTGCCATCCTGTCGGGCAGCTCCGACGATGTGTACGCAGTCGATGTAGCGAACGGATCACTGTTGTGGCAAAAGCACCTCAAGTGGTCAGCCGATACGCCCCCGGAGCCAGGCGAGGGTGCGGGCTTTATTTGCAACAACGCCTTGACGGCCACCCCTGTGGTCACCCCGGCGGGGGCTGCCCAGAGACTCGTCTATGTGCTCACCAACGATGGCTACCTGCACACCCTGGAACTGGCTACTGGCGAGGACAAGGACACGCCCATCCAGATGCTACCGGCGCCCTACGGCAAAGCGTACGGGCTGAACCTGGTGAACAACGTGGTCTACACCGTGAGTGGGCAAGCCTGCCACGGAGTACCAAACGCCTTGTATGCCGTGGACCTGACCACCAAAAAGGCTTTCTCCTCCACCCCGCCACAGGGAGGCATCTTCGGTACCGCCGGTCCCGCGGTCGGCAATGATGGAACTATCTATTTAGAAACCGGAGACGGTGTCTACGATGTCGCTGCGGGAAAACTGTCGACCTCTGTGCTGGCCTACAAATCCGCTGACGATGCCCTCACCCTCAAGGACTACTACACGCCCAGCAATCACGCCTGGCTGACCAAGCGAGACCTGGACATGAACACCACCCCGGTCGTATTTCCCTACAAGGGGAGAGATCTCCTGGTTGGCTCGGGCAAAGAAGGCCGTTACTTTTTGATGGACAGCCAGTCACTGGGTGGACCCGACCATAAGACCCCGCTCTATCGCTCACCTCTGGTATCAAACAAAAACGTCAATTTCCAAACTGAAGGCAGCTGGGGCAGTTTTGCCAGCTGGGAAGGTAAGGACGGCACTCGCTGGGTGCTGGCGCCTATTGGTGGGCCTGTAGCAGTGGACTTTCCCGTCTCTTACGGCCCGACACCAAACGGCGGCGTAGTCGCCCTCAAGCTGACCGACGCGGCAGGCAAAATAGAGCTCGCTCCCGCCTGGCTCTCGCGCGACATGATGAGTGCCGAGCCGCCTGTGGTTGCCAACGGAATCGTCTTCGTGCTCGCCGCAGGCGAATTCACGGGACAGGCCAATGACGAAGACGGGGGACTCTACAGCTACGAAGCACGAATCCAACATTCCATTCCGGCCAAACTCTACGCCCTCGACGCAGCCACTGGAAAGGAGCTGTATTCCAGTGGAGACCAAATCAGCTCCTTTCTGCACCAGGCCGGCATTGCGGTAGCAGACGGCAAGGTGATTTTCGGCACGTTCGACGGCACAATCTATTGCTTTGGTCTGGAATGAAAGACTCTATGAGATTTCTGGCACAACCAGCATCTATCTGTTTCGCGGCCGCGTGCTTGTTTTCCGGCCTGGCTTACGCACAGGGTCCACCGCGTGGGTTCTGGACCGCTCCCGACGCCAACGCGGCACACACTAACGCGCAGAAGGCCGAGACAGAAATTAGCCCCGACACGGTTACTAAAGACTTCAAATTTCTTTGGAAACTCAAGTTGGGCAGCGGGCCAACTAAATCAGATTCTTTTACTGAGCCGCTCCTCTATCCCGGCCTGATCACCGGTCGCGGCTTTAAAGACATGGCCCTCGTGGCCGGCGAAAACACGGTGTACTCGGTCGATTCCGAACTGGGAGAGCTCGTCTGGAAGAAAGACTTTCCAGCCAGCCACAGCGCCTGCGCCAATATTCAGATCGTGACCGAGGCGCCACCCGTGATCCGCTTCGGCGCCCGGCCCGTGGCCAAGCCAGGTCAACCTCCTCCGCCACGCCCTCCTGAGCAGCCGCCGCTTCCTCGTTCCCAGCGTCGCGTCGGCGTCGCACCCGGCGGTGGCTACTTCGGCTTGCGGGGAATCTACGTACTCACCAGTGACGGTTACATTCATGAGCAGATCCTGGCCACCGGGTTGGACTACGCACCCCCGGTTAAGTTTTTGCCCGCGCCCCTGGCCGGTGACTCCTTCGGGCTGAACATGAACGACAAAGTGGTGTACGAGATGGCGACGTCCGGTTGCCGCAAGGATGCGGATGCCCTTTGGGCCATCGACCTGAACACCCCCGACTACGCGGTAAACAGCTATAAGACGCAGAACATCCACCTGGCTGGCTTAACGGGGCCGGCAATCGGCGCAGATGGGACCGCGTACGTCTATGACGGTAGCGTGCTGGCCTTGTCCGCAAAAGATCTTAAGGTCAAAGACTCGTACACTCCGGCCAACCCCGCAAAGTCTTTCAACGCCGGCCCGGTGGTATTTACCTACAAGGAGAAGCAGCTGATCGCGGCTCCTGGAGGAAACGGCACCCTGGTTCTACTGGACAGCACCTCTTTGGGCGGAGCCGATCATCACACCCCCTTAGCCCAGACAGCAGAGCTGGCGAAAGCACGGAAGCGCACATCCTGGGAAGGCATGGCCACCTGGCAGGATAAGTCCGGCGCGGCTTGGATCCTCGCGTCGATCATAGGCCCAGTCGATCCAGGCGTTAAGTTTGCCGCCTCCAACGGTGCGGCCACCCATGGCAGCATCGTTGCGTTCAAGGTGGAAGACCAGGACGGGCATATGACGTTGACGCCGGCCTGGGTCTCGCAGGATCTCATGAACCCCGCGCCCCCCGCCGTTGCCAACGGAGTCGTGTTTGCGCTCGACGGCGGAAATGGTAGACATCACGCAACCCTTTACGCATTGGACGCCGCGACCGGCAAGCAGCTATTTTCCAGTGGAGACACAGTCCACACCTATACTCATCTGTCTGGAATGTCCATTGGCGACGGCCACGTTTTCTTTACCACGCACGACAACACGCTCTACTCCTTCGGAATTCCGCTGGAGCACTAAAATAATCCGGGATGATCAGGAAATGCCAAACAGATCTCAGATCAAAGAAGCAATCGACGCAGGAAACGGAATTCTAAGGCTCGAACCATGCTGGGTTCCGCGATCGTTCATGATTCCCGGACGCAGGCTGAAACTCCATCCGGACGATCTTTACGCCTTTGGCGGCCATCGCGGAGGCATCAACGAGCGCTGGTTCTCCTCGACCACGAAAGCTTCGAACGGCCCCGACACTCTGCCCGACGAGGGGCTCAGCTATGTGCGTCCCGGCAGCGGCGGGAAATTCCTTCTCAAGGAAGCCGTCGAAGTTGCGGGAGACCTCTTGCTCGGCGCCGACGTAATGGAGCGCGAAGGCGGATGGAACCTGCTCTGCAAGTTCTTTGACAACATGGGCCCCATCCCCCACCACATGCATCAGAGCGATGCATTCGCCAAGCTGGTGGGGCAGAAGGGCAAGCCGGAAGCCTATTACTTCCCACCGCAGTACAACCAGATACAAAATAATTTTCCCCACACCTACATGGGGCTGGAACCGGGAACCACCAAAGAAGACATCCGCAAGTGCCTGGAGAAATGGAACCAGGGGGATAACGGAATCCTCTTTCACGCCCGCGCCTATCGTCTGGAGCCGGGTGCGGGATGGCAGATCAATCCGGGTATTCTCCACGCTCCCGGATCGCTCGTGACCTATGAACCGCAGGTGAACAGCGATGTCTTTGCCATGTTTCAGTCCGAAGTCGAGGGACGCATCGTCGGCTGGGACCTGCTGACCAAGGACGTGCCTGCGGAACACAAAAAGGACCTAGATTTTCTGATCAGCATGCTCGATTGGGAAGCCAACATAAATCCCCGCTTCGCCGAGACCAATAAGACCTTTCCGCGCCCGGTAGAAAAATCCGGAACGGATGGTTATGTCGAGAAATGGGTCACCTACGGAACCCCTTATTACTCCGCCAAAGAACTGACAGTGCTTCCTCGGCGTTCCGTGACCATCAAAGACAGCGCCTCCTATGGAGTCATCGTGACCCAGGGCTACGGGACCCTCGCAAAGCAGGCCGTCTCCACGCCTTCGATGATTCGTTTCGGAGAAATGACCGAGGACGAAGTATTCGTAACTGCGGATGTCGCGAAAACAGGCGTCCGCATCGAGAATCCAAGCGCATCCGACCCGCTCGTCATGCTCAAGCATTTCGGGCCCGGCAATCCGGACGTACAACCACTGTTACGGAAATAAACCTGTGAGCGCAGCCCAGCAGCATAAGCACCCGGCAATCCACAACGCCATGTGGCCCGGCCTCGTAGGCAAGGGGCCGGACTCGGAACCATTTATCCCGCTCGAGACCATGCTCGATCTGACCGCCCAGGCCGAGGTCGACGGCATCCACTTCGACGGCGTCGATCTGTTCCTGTCCCTGCCGCACACCAGCATCGATTCCACCGATGATGATCTCAAGCGTCTTGCCGACAGCATCGCCCGGCGCGGCCTGGTTGTGGGCTCGCTCGTTGCTCCGGTCTGGCCTCCGACCGGCGGCGGCTCGGCGATGGGTTCCGAGCAGGAGCGGGCCGCCTTCCTCACCCAGGTAACCAAAGCTTGCGCCATCGGCAGGAAACTGCGCCAATTAGGCATCCGCCGCTACGGGGTGATACGCGTTGACTCTGCTGCGTCGCCCGCGGACTGGGCAAAAGACCCGGCAGGCAATACCAAACGCATCGCCCAGACCTTTCGCGAAGCCGCCACCATTGCCGAAGACCATGGCGAGCGCCTTGCTGCCGAAGGAGAAATCTGTTGGGGCGGGATGCACAGCTGGAAGCGCATGCTCGAATTACTGGAAATGGTGAACCGGCCCAAAACTTTCGGCTTTCAAGCGGACATGGCGCATTCGTTCCTCTACACGCTCGGCTACAACGCTGCCGAAGATCGTCTGCTGCCGGAGAATTTTGACTGGTCCCAGCAGGACGTCCTGATGGACGCGCTGCGCAAGGTAACCCATGCTCTGCGTCCCTGGACCATCGATTTCCACGTTGCCCAGAACGACGGAACGGTGCATGGTACGGGCTCCCACGACAAGACCGGACGCCACTGCACCGCCACCGATCCCAAGGGCAAGATGGACATCGTGACCGTGGCTGGTCTATGGATGCGGGACGACAGCGGCAAGCCGACGAGGGCTTACGAGCACATCTGCTGGGACGGCTGCATGTTTCCCAATTCCACCATGCTGGCGCCAAAGACCTGGAACGAGGTTCTCGGGACCCTGATTGCAGTCCGTAATGCCCACGGTTGGGGGACTTAACGCGCATACCGCGCTTATCGCGCAGCTTTTCCGGAGTATAGGAGGCCCTAAATCGCTACCAACGTAAATGTCGGACTGGTCGGCTACGGCTTCATGGGTCGCACCCATTCGAATGCCTTCCTGCAGGCGCCCCGGTTCTTCGACCTGCCCTACAAACCGGTACTCAAGGCCGTATGCGCGCGCAGTGCCGAGCGGGTCAGAGGTTTTGCGGAAAACTGGGGCTATCAGTCGATTGAGACAGACTGGCGAACCCTGGTCGAACGAAAAGACATCGACCTGGTCGACATTGCAAGCCCCAACGACACCCACGCGGAAATTGCCATTGCCGCCGCCAAAGCAGGCAAGATGGTGCTGTGCGAAAAGCCCTTGGGGCGCACCGCCGCGGAAGCAAAGGGAATGGTGGCCGCAGTCAAGTCCGCTAACGTGCCCAACATGGTTTGGTACAACTACCGCCGTGTGCCTGCCGTCGTTCTGCTCAAACAGTTGTTGGACGAGGGGCGCTTCGGCCGCATCTTCCATTACCGCTCCCAATTTCTGCAGGATTGGACCATCTCCAGCGACCTGCCGCAAGGCGGCGAAGGCCTGTGGCGTCTGGATGTCTCGGTAGCCGGCAGCGGAGTCACCGGCGACTGCTCGCTCACAACATCGATATGGCGTTATGGCTGAACGGGCCCATCATCGAAGTGACCGCCATGACCGAGACCTTCGTGAAAGAACGGAAGCACAACCTCACTGGCAAGGTGGAAGCGGTGGGCATCGACGATGCGTCCTCGTTCCTGTGCCGCTTTGCCAATGGATCGACGGCCACCTTTGAAGCGACCCGTTACGCCCGTGGCCACAAAGCGCTCTTTACCCTCGAAGTGAACGGCGAGCAGGCTTCCGCAGCGTGGGACCTGCATGACCTGCACCGCCTGGAATACTTTGATCATCGCGATGAATCGCGCCTGCGTGGCTGGAAAAACGTGCACATTACAGACGGCGACCATCCTTACATGAAGAACTGGTGGGTGCCGGGCCTGCAAATTGGCTATGAGCACACCTTCATCCACCAGGTGGCGGACTTTCTTCAATCCGTGGGCAGGAAAGAGAACGCGGCGCCGACGTTTGCCGATGGCCTGGCCACAGACTATGTAACCGATGCGGTTCTTAAATCGGCCCGTACCAGGCAGTGGGAAAAGGTTGAGGGGGAAGCATGAGAAACTCCGCCATCGCTTTAGTCTTTTTGTTGTTGATGTCTTCTTCGCACGGGTACCAGGCGCCGGCTCATCATACTGGCGGCAGCTTCTTCACCCAACCCGACCCCATCGACTTTGACAACCACGAAGGATGGAAGCAGATTTTCGACGGCAAGACTTTGGATGGTTGGGACGGGCCCAGCGAAGTATGGCATGTGGAGGATGGCTGCATAGTCGGCGAATCGAGCCCTGAGCACCCATCTGGGACGACTAACATCATCTGGAAAGGCGGTCAGCCGGCCAACTTCATGCTTAAGGTGGAGATGAAGCTGGAGGGTGCCGGCGCGAATGGAGGCATCCAGTACCGTAGTTTGCTGGCGCCCCCGCGCCCGAACCAGCAGGTCAAGTATCCGAAATGGAACATGAAGGGCTACCAGGCTGATTTCGACTACGGCAACAAGTACACCGGGCAGCTCTACGAGCAGAGCAGCAGCCGGGGAATCGTTGCCTGGCGTGGCCAGGTGGTAGAAACCAGCCAGGGCAAGCATCCGCGTTTGCTTGGTACGTTAGGAAGCTCGGATGAACTGAAGTCCTACATCAAAGTCGGCGACTGGAACCAGTTCGAGGTGATTGCGGATGGAAACACACTGATCCACATCCTCAACGGGCATGTGATGGCTGTCCTGATCGACAACGATCCAACCTTCAGCCAATCGAAAGGCCTGATCGCTTTCGAGATAGAAGGCCCAGGTGTGCTAAAAATTTCCCATCGCAACGTCTGGCTGAAAGAGCTGCCGTAGCGCCCGCTCCAGGTGCTCAACAAATTTGTCATCTCGACGGAGCGCAGCAGTGGAGGGACCTGCGGTCTCAGTTCCCTTGCGGGCCACAACCGCTCTCCCCTTTGTCATCTCGACCGGAGCAAAGCGCAGTGGAGAGATCTGCAGCTTCTGCTCCCCGGACCTCGGCTCCGGGCCATAACCGCCCTCCCCTTTGTCATCTCGACCGGAGCGAAGCGCAGTGGAGAGATCTCTGTGTGGATGCTCTTACTTGGAAATGTTTTCCCTAAAACGCCAGCTTGGCTTTCTTGGCATCTAGCTTCTTGGCATCGAGATCGGGTACCTTTTTCAAATCGTCGATTGTTTTAAAATCCCCATTCTTTTCCCGATACTTAACAGTCGCCTCTGCCTCTGCGGTCGTAAATCCCAAACCGCTTTCAAGTTGCGCCGCAGTCGCTTTATTCACATTCACGGGCGTGCTTGACCCCGCCGGAAAGTTCTTTACCAGGTACTCCAGAATCTCCGTGTATTCCTCGTCGGTACCGGTGGCGCCGAATCCAGCCATCTTGGTGATGGTAGCTTCCCACCCGGCTCTATCCTGGCCATTGGCGATGACGTTGTCAGGGGAATGGCACGAGCTGCAAACCCGAACCAGAGTGGACTTCCCTGGACCAGCGGGAAGTTCAGGGTTTTTATCCGCGGGCGCCTGGGACGGCTGCTGCTGTGTCGCTTGTTGGGCATAAGAAAAGGCGCAGAAGCACAGCGCCCAGGCCATCGTCAGCTTCATCGCATGTGATTTCACGACTAGTCCTCGGCTTCCAGTATATTCCGCACCCCTTGCCTTTTTGCCCGCCATTCGTCGACCGTGATCTCCCACACCTCACTCAGCAATCTACCGGAGACGTAGTCACGCTCCTCCATCGCGATAACGCGCATCCCGGTCTTCTCCGAAATCCGCCGTGACGAAAGGTTGACGACCGCCTTTGGTGCACGCAAGGCGCTAAAACCGAGAACATCAAA
>CAZSUK010000615.1:0-4463 GCA_964609355.1 uncultured Acidobacteriaceae bacterium
TAGGCCCGCCTGCATAAATAGTCACCTGATTCGGAAACTTATGCACCATGCGCAGAAGAAAATGCGCAGCATCCTCCTCGGCGGCTGGGGTCGTCGGCTTGCCTTCCGGCATCTCTCCTAACTGCTCAGGCGGATGATAAAACCTCGGAGTCCACGCTCCCAGCCACGCGACGTTGCCGTATTGCTGTTCCCAACGCTCCGCCTCCTCTTTCCGCCTCACCAGCGGATACTCGGCTCCCGGAACAACCGGAATGTCCGTGCGTCCGATCAGTTCCAGCATCCGCAAGGTGTGTGCCACTTCCTCATGAAGCCACTGATCACCCGTCACCACCGTGATCCCCAAGACCTCCGTCTGCGGCGACTGGATCAGTAGCAGCATCGACTGCTGGTCGGTCCCGGCGGGGCCAGCAGCATCCTGATCGATTATGATCTTCCGTTTCTCCTGCGCCCAGCAGCAGGCCAGGGAGCACATCAGCAGCGCCACCACAAAGAACCGCGATCTGTCCAATCTCATCGATTCCTCGCCGATCTGCCCACTTCGCCGCCAGACTCCTTGCGAATGCAGATTCCTCACCTGACAAAGTTAAAGGCAGACTGAGTTGGACTCAGTCTGCCCTATATTAAGACACGCGAAACGCCCCTAGAAATTCAGCCTGAGAGCAAACTGAATCAGACGTGGATTATTTACCGTGTTATTGACCACCCCGAAGCTGGAGGGAGTATTTATGTCCTGCTCTCCGGTGTCGGAGACACCGTTCAGGTAGAACTGGGCATGGTTGAAAAGGTTAAAGAACTCAGCCCGGAATTGCAGTTTCATCGCCTCGCGCAAAGGAAAGTCCTTGAACACCGAGAAGTCCGTATTTACAAAACGCGGGCCATAAACCGGAGCACGTGGGGCTGTTCCAAGTTCGCCGGCCGGCGCCTTGGCGAAAGCGCACGGGTTGAACCAATTCTGGAGTGTGTGGATCTGGGCTGGGCAATTCGTACTGCCGCCCTCCGGTCCTCCTTTGTTTGGGTCACCCACTTCGTTCGGACGCTGAAAAGTGTTCCCGTTATAAGAGAAGAAGACACCCGACTCATCGCCGCTATCGACCACAAACAGTGGGAAACCCGACGTCGCTCGCTCAATTAGATTCACTTGCCAATTTCCAAGAATGGCGTTGGCGGCTCCGCTCCAGTTCCCGCCGTATTTCTTGCCCTTGCCGAATGGCAAGTCATAAATAACGCTGGCGGTAAAGCTGTCGTTTAGATTCAACTGAGATAGACCCCAATCTAGCTTGTTGAATCCGGGGAGCGGATAGTACATCGCGCCGGGGTTCGTACCCAGACCATCCGTAAGGCCGGAGTCGAAATTGCGGGAATAAGTATAGCCAATGAGGGCATAGAGACCATGCCGCGCGCTCTTGGTTTCTGCCTTGACTTGGAGAGAATCATAACGGGCGGCACCGATGCTGTTGTTAGTGTCAACAGACTGAAAGGCTCCTCCGTTAGGCTGGTTTACTGCGTACGGGAAGGACGGAAAGTTGCAGCCCACGTTGTAAGTGGAGCCGGGCGTGAAATCGAAGCCGCCGGGGCAAGCAGCGGGCGACGAAAGATTTTCGTTTAACTGACTCACCAGAATGTGCGCGCTGCGGGAGCCGGCATAGCCCACGGTCAGCACTACATTCCCTGGGAGCTGGCGTTCAATGTTCAGATTGAATTGCTGAACCATTCCTTGCTTGAAATTCCGGTTCTCAGACTGAATAGTTCCGGTGTAACAGCCGGGGTTCACGGGCGAAGTCAGAATCCCCGCCGGGGGGCATGCCGGGTTCGCGGGAGTGGCCTGCTGGAAGCCGTAAGACAGACCGCATTGCGTGTTTCCAAAGGGATTGCAGAGACCAGTCGAAAGAAAGGACGGAGTCAACAGCACATTCGGAAAGATGTCGGGGTCTATTTCTGCATAGTACGGCGGGTTCTGCCATAGTCCCTGGCCGCCCTGGTTCCAGGCGGAATCGTGGAAGATCGCATATCCGCCACGGACCGACGTTTTATCACTCCCCATGGGTTTCCACGCGAATCCGATGCGCGGTTCCAGAGCAGTCTTGTCAAACTGGATGCCCACGCGTCCATCGGTAGCTACGCAAACCGTGCAGCCACTGAGCCCCGGGCTGCCTGATGGCACGTACCACTTAAGGCTCGCAACATCGTAGTTTGCCTGCCGGTTGGCCTCCTCGGTTTCGGGCGTCGCCAAGGCCCATGCAAATCCGAGGTTCAAAGTCAAATTGTTGGTAAGCCGCCAATTGTCCTGCACGAAGGGACGAAACAGCTTCCAGCGGCGACCGGTAGTAGCTCCCAGAAATGTTTGATCGTGGGCCGCAAAAACGCCCGTGCTGCCCAGAAGTAAGTCGGCGATGTCATCGCCTGTTCCCGTGCCGGCTTCTACAACGTACCCGTCTTGAAACGCATTATTTCTTACGTTCATTTCCTCGGCGCGAAACACCAGTCCGGCCCGAATCTCGTGTTTGCCGTGAATCCAGTCGAGAGTATCGGAAAGTGAATAGACGTTGGTACCGCCCTGGTACGGCGCATATCCGCGATCACCGACAGAAAAGTAGGCAGACATCTGGAACGAAGTCATGCCGCAACTTTCGCAGTCGTTAGTGGCCTGGTTCAGGCTTGCAGGGTAGCCGGTCAAACTATCGCACTTACTCCCTAAATCGGCGCCGGGAATGCCAATGATCGCGGCTTCACAGCTGCCGGTGCCAAAGGAAAGGATGTGGTTGAAAATCCGACTGTAGCCGGCAGTGGCCTGGTTGATCAAGTTCGGGGAAAAAACGTGGGTTTCGGTCACTACTGCATTGCGCCCGTGGTTTTCAATGTGCTGGTTGCTGCCAAAGGCGTTGGCTTCCGACCACGTCGGTGAGCCCCCGGGCACAAAGTTAGTTGCCTGGTCATAGCTGAAGCGGGCGAAAACAGAGTCTTTGCTGGAAAAATTGTGATCGAGGCGAATGTCCCAAGTCCCCTCGTTAAGCTTCCTCGTGGGCTGGTTCTCGTAGTTGAAGCCCGAGCCGGTTGTATTGGGGCCGGGATAAAGCTGGACCACGGCTGCGCCGAACGGATTGACCAATGCTGCGGGAATTGTGGCGCACGCCTGGCCTGCAGTCTGCGTTCCGTTTGCTGGATTTACTGGTTCTGGTGTCTTGGTGCCGGGTACGCATTGAAATGGCGTACCGCCGGCATAGGGGTTTGTAGGCGTGACGCCAACTGGATCGCTACTGAAATCATAATCGCCAGCAGCGTCGAAGGGCGTCGTCATTCCTGCAGTGGGAACGAAGCCGGTGAAAGGAACGCCCTCACGCTGCATCTTGGCCTGATAATCGATAAAGAAAAACGTCTTGTCTCTCCTAATCGGGCCGCCCAGCGATCCTCCAAACTGATTCAAGTTGAACTTCTGCGGAGACGAAAAGAAATAGCGAGTCGCATCAAGTGATGTATTGCGGAAGAACTCAAACAGAGAGCCGTGAAACTGGTTTGATCCCGACTTCGTGGTCACTAATACCGTAGGGCCGGCACGTTCTCCATATTCCGCAGAGTAGCTGTAGGTCAGCACCTTGAATTCCTGGATGTCATCGATCGACGAAAAAATCGCAATGCCACCCTCATCCAGTTGATTGTTGTCGTTGCCATCAAGGAGCCAATCGGTTTCCTGCTCGCGCGAACCGCCAGATGAAAGCGAGAATGATCCGCGTGTCGCCGCCTCGCTGCTGGCAGCGTTGGTGAAGAAGCTGACTGGGCTGGTTGAGGATGTCGTGCCCGGCGTCAGGGTCGCGAGCTGGACGAAGTTGCGTCCGTTGAGAGGGAGGTCGGCGACTTGCTCGGATGTGATGACCTGACCCAGGGTCGGGTTCGCGGTTTCGACGGCCACCTCGGTGGCACTGACTTGAACCGTCGAGGAGGCCGACGCAGGCACAAGGGCGAAATTCACTTCAAGATGCTCATCCACCTGCAGACGAATATCCTTCTGCTCCGAAGTCGCGAAGCCCTGCGACTCGACTCGAATCGTGTAGAACGCAACCGGCAGCAAGGGGACGAGGTAATATCCGGAGTCGTTCGTTTTCGCCTCGCGGGACGCGCCTGTGCCTTGCGAGGTCACCTTCACCGTCGCGCCAGAGACAACCGCACCGGATTTATCGGAAACTGTGCCTGAAAAACTGCCGTTGGCTTGACCGTACAGGAGCGGACAAACCGAGACACCAAGCGAAAAGACTACAACCAGCAGCGCTTTCTTAGTCAGCATTACGTCCTCTTTTTTCGGCAGCCCCACACCGAATGACGAAGTGGCTTTCCGTCTTGTATCGAAACTGGGAGGTATTTGGACCGTAGACCGGCCTTATAAATTGCCGCTCCTTGCTAAGTCAAGACTATTCGGTGGTTGATACGTCTCACGAACGAGTTGTTTTCCCTTTTTGCACAGCTCCGCTATC
>CAZSUK010000616.1:0-5687 GCA_964609355.1 uncultured Acidobacteriaceae bacterium
GGCTGAGAATTTCATAAGCATCGATCTTTATTCCCGCTGTGAATGCCATAGTGCCGCGGATGACAGCAATGCGAATGTAGGCGGATTCTAACAGCTTCCTTTAGGTCGGTGAGCGCAGAGCGTGAAGTGCTGGCCCTACTGGTCCGCGGTAAGAGCAACCGGGAAATCGCCGGCGAGCTGTCCATCAATGAGGCCCCTGTTAAGTCGCACGTCCGTAATACTGATGCGCCTGGATGTGGCTGGCCCGCACCCAGGCTGTCGTTGTCGCCTTGCAGCGCAGTCTGGCCCACCTCTGGTTTCTGTACAATCGGGCATGTTCCCTCGGGCCAAAATCCGCTGCCTGGAAGACTCATGCCTGCAACCGGCCAATCTGTGCCCCCTAGCCCTAACGCCCTCTGGGGCCCATACCTCAGCGAACGCCAATGGGGAACAGTGCGCGAAGATTATTCCGCCAACGGCGATGCCTGGAACTACTTTCCCCACGACCACGCACGCAGCCGGGCGTATCGCTGGGGCGAAGACGGCCTGGCGGGAATTTGCGATCAGGAGCAGAGGCTGTGCCTTGCGCTCGCCCTGTGGAACGGCCAAGACCCAATTTTAAAAGAGCGGTTGTTCGGCCTTACCAACGGCGAGGGCAACCACGGGGAAGACGTCAAGGAATACTATTACTACCTCGACGCCGCGCCCGACCATTCCTATCTCAAAATGCTTTATAAGTACCCCCAGGCTGCATACCCATACGCGCAGCTGGTGAATGAGAATCGCAGCCGCGGCCTTCAGGACAATGAGTTCGAACTGATCGATACCGGAGTTTTCGATGAAAATCGCTACTGGGACGTTTTCGTCGAGTATTTCAACGCTGCACCGGATGACATCCTGATCCAGATAACCGTTCACAATCGCGGCCCTGAGCCTGCTGAACTGCATCTGCTTCCTCAACTGTGGTTCCGCAACACATGGTCGTGGGGTGGGCCGGTGACAAAACCGGAGATCAGGGCAAGCGGTTCGACTCTGGTGGCGAAACATCCCGAGTTAGGCACCTATCATCTCTACGTGGAAGGGCACGCCCACCTATTGTTCTGTGAAAACCAGACCAATGGTCTGCGGCTGTATGGGGATCCACCTCAGGGCTATTACAAAGACGCCTTTCACGAGTACCTTGTGCAAGGCAATCGGTCGGCGGTGAACCCGCTGCTGCGTGGCTCCAAGGCGTGCGCGCATTTCCGCGCGCGGGTGGATGCCGGTGCGGGTGCGAGGTTCCGGCTGCGCCTTTCGAGCGTTGAGAATCCGGCGCCCTTTACCCACTTCGATCAAATCGCAAGCACCCGAATCCGCGGGTGCGATGAATTCTACGCAGCAATTCAGGCCGGCATGGACGACGCCGACGCTCGCCTGGTGCAAAGGCAGGCGTTCGCCGGAATGATCTGGAGCAAACAGTATTACGCCTACGATGTTCGCCTCTGGTTATTGGGCGATTCCGGCTCTCCACCTCCGCCTGCTGAACGTAAGTCCGGCCGCAACGCAGAGTGGCAACATGTCAACAGCGGCACCATCCTTTCCATGCCAGACAAGTGGGAGTATCCCTGGTTTGCGTCGTGGGATCTGGCTTTTCATGCAATCACCTTCGCCTTGATCGATCCTCACTTCGCCAAGCATCAGTTGCTCAAACTTCTCAATGTCTGGTATCTCCATCCCAACGGCCAGCTCCCTGCTTACGAGTGGAACTTTTCCGACGCCAATCCCCCGGTTCACGGATGGGCGGCCTGGCGGGTATTCCAGATTGACCGTAAGCATCGGCGCAATGAGAACCCGGATGACCCCGGCGACCTCATCTTTCTCGAGCGTGCTTTCCAGAAATTACTGCTCAACTTCACCTGGTGGGTCAATCAGAAAGATCTTCATGGACGCGATCTCTTTCAAGGTGGCTTCCTCGGTTTGGACAACATCGGAGTCTTCAATCGCGACCAGGCCCTGCCCAACGGTGCCTTTCTCAGCCAGTCCGATGGCACCAGTTGGATGGCGATGTACAGCCTGTCCTTGATGCGAATCGCTCTCGAACTGGCGCAGCACAACATCGCCTATGACGACACGGCGACCAAGTTCCTTGAGCACTTTCTTTATATCGCCGAAGCGATGACGGATATGGGCGGCCGCGGCGTAGGTCTTTGGCACGAACAAGACGGGTTTTATTATGACGTGCTCAATCTATCGACTGGCCAGACCGTGCCCCTGCAAGTTCGTTCTATGGTGGGCTTGGTACCATTGTTTGCCGTGGAGACTTTGGATCCCGGGCTGCTCCGCAAGGTTCCCGGTTTCAGCAGCCGCCTGGAATGGTTTCTGACGTACAGGCCCGATCTTGCCGGGCTGGTATCGCATTGGCTTGTGCCCGGGGAAGGCGAGCGCAGACTGCTCTCGTTGCTCCGCGGACATCGCATGAAGGCGCTCCTGCGGAGAATGCTTGATCCCAATGAGTTTCTTTCGGACTACGGCGTCCGTTCTGTATCCCGATACCATCTTGAGCATCCCTACATCTTTTGGGCGCACGATCAGGCGTTGAGTGTGGACTATGAACCGTCTGAGTCTCGTTCGCGGCTATTTGGGGGCAACTCGAACTGGCGTGGCCCCATATGGTTTCCATTGAATTTCCTGATCATTGAATCGCTGCAGAAGTTTCACCACTACTACGGCGACGACTTCACGATCGAGTGCCCGACGGGTTCAGGAGTTTTTATGACCATCGATCAGGTAGCCGCAGAACTCGCCAAGCGCTTGACCAGGATCTTCCTCAAAGATAGTGAAGGGAAGCGCCAGGTAAACGCGCTGTACCCTCGTTTCCAGAAAGACGAGCACTTTCGTGATTACGTACCCTTCTACGAGTACTTCGATGGTGACACCGCCAGGGGAGTAGGGGCGTCCCACCAGACAGGATGGACCGGGATCATCGCCAAGATGCTACTGCCTCGCGCAGGTTATCAATTGCCTAGAAACTGAACCAACCACTTTACAAGCCCGGGGGCCAGACCGCAAGTTTCCTCGTTTATATGTCATTGCAAGGCAAACGAGGGTCGTCACAAACATTGCCCTCAACGTGGGGAACGTCCCCGGTTCCAGCCCGGCCAGCAACAGGCCATTTTCTCCTTCGACCCCTTTTGATCGCTTCTAGAGCCTTTCCACACACAGCTCGATGATCGGCCGTTCAAAGTTCAACAAGTGATTCGCGCCGTAGTCCTAACTCATTTAGGGGTTATTTCATATCTCCCCGGTGCTCTCTGTCCCCGTTTTCTGAAGCTCTCCAGAAGTGGAGGTCATGATCCAGACAGTTCGGCTAGAACGGCCTTACGTTTCGCCTCCGCGGAGCGGTAAGCCAGGGTCAGAACTGTAATGTCATCCTCCTGCCCAAAGACCTCGGCTGCACGGGCAATGGACTCGGCGGGCTGAGTCGACAGGACAGCGGCACGCTCGAAGCCCAAAAGCTCACCGGTGCGATCGCGGGCCTCAACGACGCCGTCAGTGACAAGTGTGAGCTGCGCGTCTTCGGGAAGTTGGAAAATGGTTTCTGGGTAGACTAATTCTGCCACAAGGCCCAATGGCAGCCCGTTCTCGAGTTGCAATTCCGCGCCCTGAAGATAGGGAGCTAGGTGTCCTGCGTTGGCTACGGTGAGAGTGCAATCCTCTGCAACACGAAGAACAAGGCACGTAGTGAAGCCGCCTTGGCTGCGCGCCAACATACGCTGGTTCATAGAAGCAAGAATCTCAGCTGGACTCTGCGTGTAATGAGCCAGGGTGCGCAAGGTGCCGACGAGGAGAGAGACGGTCATTGCAGCAGCCATTCCCTTGCCGCTGACGTCACCAATGGCGATCAAGATGCCTCCGGTGGCGATCGGAATGATTTGGAAGAAGTCCCCGCCGACATAGCCGGCGGGCTTGTATACACATTGAATCTCGAATCCGGGAACCGATGGGATTTCGTTAGGGATGAGGACCTGTTGCACGGTTCGTGCGGACTCCATCTCTGCAGAGAGTCGTTCTTCGTCGTGGCGAGAGCGAGCAAAGCGCAAGGGAAGGACCGCAAGTACGGCCAGGAGCATGAGCATATCGGTCACGTCCTGAAGCGAGAAAGGAAAGGGCCATCTGGACAGCTCAAAAAACCACTGAAAATTCCGGCCGACGAAGTTTCCCTCCGACGTTCTAAATTCAATCAGTAAGAGCTCAATAAACCATGACGTGTAACAGAGGGCAACGGGAACAAGCATCAGTTGGCCATCCGAAACACCTTCCCGGGCTTTTCGGTAAAGAAGGTTGAGAATGCAGGCAAAGTAGGGGACCAGGTAGACCGCCCGGGCGATCCGCCAATGATCTAAGCTGATCCACTGCACGAGGAATGCCACGCTAGTCAGTGGAGTCGCAACCACGGCTCCGACTGCAGCCCAGAAGAGCCAGTTCCTCCGCCCATTTAGAATCCTGAACACAAATAACAAAAAGAAAAACCAGCTCGCACTTGCCAAGCATTGCCCGAGTAGAAAATCATTCTTCCCGCCAGTGGGATAGAACATCTCCCAATCTGTCCACAAGTGTCCGACGGCGGTGAGCATCTCATAAATCGCAAACCAAAGGTATTCGCGGTCGGCGGGCCGCATCCAGAAGAGAAAAAAGCCGGCTAACCCAGCCAATAGGTTCATCAACATCAGCGCGTTTCCTGAAGCAAGCGACCAGAATCTAAACCGATCATGTTGTAACTTCAGATCTTTCAACGCGTTTATTTCGCCGAGAGTTGCCGCTCCCTGGGGGCCGCCGCCGGCATCGTCAAACCAACCCATTTGCCACACGCGGATGGCAATGGAGAGCACACCTCCAGACGGTTGCGCCTTCGAAGGAAGCGGAAAAATTTGGTCGAAGTCGACAATGGACTCACCGTGGGGTGGCATGCCGCCAAATTGGCCGATGAGTTTTCCATCGGCGAAGATCTGGTAGCTGGTACGCAAGCGCGGAATGCAAATAGCCAATGGCTTGCGCACGGAGGGGAGGATTACTTTGAATCGATACCATGCGAACCCGGAATAGTTCTTAAAACCTTGCTCACGCCAATTTATGTCCGACCGCAGGAGCGGCCAGTTTGAATCATCGAGCGCCGGATCGCTCCAGCCGAGGGTTCCTTCGGGGTCGTCGCCCAAATGGAAACGCCACAGGCCGTCCAAGGTGATTGTCGGGGAATGGCTGTTTTGGAAATCGAAGACCTGGGCCTGGCCGACACAGGTGGCGGCCACCAACAGCAAAGCGCGAAAGACCGTCGTGAGGATCGTCGAGGTCCGGACAAACATCGTCGAAATGTTGTCACACCTGGACACCCGGCGCAATTGTAAAGTGCCCAAGCGTTGGTCGAGATCGGTTTTCGGGCGAATCAGACTTCCTGCCCCGAGCCGAACGGACGCCTATCCGACAAGCCGGCCTCTACGGCATCGAGAACGTGCGGAAATCGCGATTGGACCTGTCACGGCGTCAGATGGAGTGTTTTGCGTAGAAAGGCATCACGATCAACACGCGCTTCGATGTTCAGTGCGTGATCCGCATCGTAGAACTGAACCGTCTTCGGTCCTGAACTCATGGCGATGTAGTCTTTCGCATCTTGTAAGGGCACCCAGTCTTCATCATGCAGGCCGTACTGGAACAGCGCTGGTGCGGGACCGAGC
>CAZSUK010000617.1:0-3157 GCA_964609355.1 uncultured Acidobacteriaceae bacterium
CCTGCTGCCGACGCAAACGCTGCAAGCGCCTTATATCGACTAAGTGGTCAAAGGGCAGGGCGAAGATTCTCTGCTGGAGTTGGTACACCACATCGCCAAAGGTTCCGCGCCGGACTTTGTTGCGGGTATCGGCTTTAAACGGGATAACAAACTCGTTTTTACCTCAGAGCGCCCGTTGAAACCGCTGGTTGATATGCCCCCAAAGGCCTATCACCTCGCGGACTTTGATGCTTACGAACGGCTGTGTGGCAAACGGTGGGCAATGTACACGTCCAGTCTCGCGTGCCCTTTCAACTGCGCTTATTGCACCAATGCGGGTGTGTACGGACGCAAGTGGAATGCTTTGCCGGCAGAGCAGTTTGTAGAAGAGACGGTCGATCTCAGCCGCAGATACGGTTTGGAGATGCTGTGGATTGTCGATGACAACTTCCTCGTCGACCTGGACCGCGCGCGGGCCATCTCTGAGGGACTGGTGCGGGCGGGGGCACACTTTAAGTGGAGCATTCAGGCGACTACGAACCTTACCGCACGCCTCTCTCTGGAAGATCTGAAGCTGCTGCACAAAAGCGGACTGCACCAGATTTGCCAGGGCGCCGAATCGGGTTCTCGCAAAGTGTGGAAGGCCATGAACAAGGACTTCCAGGACTTCCCGACCATTTACGAAAGCGCCGCACGGTGCCTGGCTGCTGGAATCCGCCCCTCGTTCAATATCATCTTCGCCTTTCCAGGCGAAGGCGCCAAAGAACGGAAAGAAACCATCAATTTTGTGATGGATGTATGCCGGAAGCTGCCCGGGGCGGAGTTCTGGACCAATATTTTCACCCCGTATCCCGGCGCTCCCATCATGGATAAGGTTGCCGAGCTTGGCATTCAGACCCCGGACTCGCTGGAAGGCTGGGTTGACTTCTTTCCCCGCTATACTAAGCTGCCTTGGTTGAACGGACGCGATCACGAGGAGCTGCAAGTGATGCGCGACTATCTTCGCATCGCCTTCGATCGCATTCCCATCTCGGCAGATACGCGCAAGCCCATGGTCCGGCTGGCGCAGAAATGCATTTCGCTCCCGGCACGCTGGCGTCTCGACCACGGGGCTTATCGCTTTCCGGTGGAACTCTGGCTGAACAAGAAGCTGAAAGAACGGACGGCAGCACTCAAGCCGGCGGTCGATGCGAAGCGGCTGGAGCCGAACACGGTGGAGGCGACATGCTGAGTAAGAGGAAGGTCATCCTCTTCTACCCGGCCTACGATGGGCCGCCTCTTGGGGCCCCGCTTTGCATGCTGGCTCTGGCTTCAACACTCCGCGAGGCCAACTTTGAGGTCCTGGTGATCGACGCGGCCATTGATCCCGACTATCGAACGCACATCATGTGTGAAAGCGTGGACGCGCTGTGCATCGGCATCTCGGTGCTTACCGGGCCGATGATCAAGGGTGCTATCGAAATCGCGACCGCGATCAAGAGCGACCTTCCCTGGCTGCCAATTATTTTTGGCGGTTGGCATCCGACGCTGCTGCCTGACGAAACACTGAGCGAACCGTTTGTCGACATCGTGGTGCGCGGGCAGGGTGAAGTCACACTGGTCGAATTAGCGGAAGCGCTACTGGAACAGCGGTCGCTGGATGGAATCCCGGGAGTTTCGTGGAAATGGAAAGGGCAGCGCAGGCACAATCCAGACCGCCACGTTGAACCGCTGGATGCGCTTCCCATTCCTGCTTTTGACCTGATGGATTTCGATGCTTACGAGAAGCTCAGCGGCGAAAGGAAAATTGGATACGCCACCAGCGTCGGCTGCCCCTATGCCTGCAACTACTGCACAGACATGGTCTTTTACAAGCGGCGTTTCAATGCTCTTTCGGCGGAGCGCGTGGTCTCTGAACTCACAGAACTCGTCACTAGGTACCGGATTGAAGAAGTGGCCCTGCTCGACTCGAACTTCCCCGTGCAGCTTGACCGGGCGATAGCCATCGCTCGCGGAATCATCGCCTCCGGAGTCAAATTTCGGTGGACATTCCAGGCTTCGACCGACTTCCTCTGCCGCATGAGCGAAGAGGAGGTTCTGCTGCTGGGCCAGAGCGGCGTTTCGCATATGGGCTTCGGCACCGAGTCCACTTCTGAGCCGGTACTGAAGTTGATGAACAAGCGGCACCAACGCGTCAATGAGATGTACGAGACGGCGCGCAAAGCGAATCTTGCCGGAATACGCGTCACGTTCAATCTCATCTTTGCTTATCCGGGTGAGACTGAGGCCGATCGCACGGTTACGTTTCAGACCATGAGCGATATCGCCCGGCAATTTCCTAATGTGAGGTTCTCGCCCAATATCTTTACTCCGTATCCTGGCATTCCCATCTGGCCCCAGCTACGGGAACTCGGCGTGCCTGAACCGCAATCCCTGCAAGATTGGATGGAGATGCCGCTGGGCGCGAATATGCTTCCCTGGCTCAAGGGAAAGGAACTGGCTCGGCTGAATCGGCTGGTGGAATATTTTCTGCTCAACAGCCAGATATGCCGCCAGACGGAAAGTCAGTCGCGGTTGCGACACGCAGTGCAATCCGTCATTCGCTCGCCCATTCGCTGGCGTTTGAATTCGAGCCGGTGCTCCTTTCCCTGGGAGCTTTGGCTTGCTGCCATCTCCGAGCGGCTAACCGAGCGGCGTTCGCTCATAACCGGCCAGTCGCTCCCTAAGCTTCCAGCAAGTGCGTGTTAGTCAGATGGACCTTTGAGGTAAGTTGTGGCGGATATCCTGTTGGCACATTCGTATCATCTCCCTTACGACCCTAAGCAGGTACGGAAGATGCAACCGTATCCGCCGCTCGGCACTCTTTATGCGGCCACGGCTTTGCGCCAGCACGGAATGTCCGCAGCCGTATTCGATCCGATGCTGCAAGACCCGGTGAGCGGTTTCCTCGAAATGCTGCGGCACGAAAAACCGGCCATTCTCGCCATTTATGAAGACGACTTCAACTTTCTTTCCAAGATGTGCTTAACGCGGATGCGTGAGCTGGCGTGGCAACTGGCCCAAACCGCACGGGACGCGGGAGCCATCGTCATTGCTCACGGTTCGGACGCAACCGACCATGCCAAAGAGTACCTGCAAAACGGGGCCGACTTTGTGCTGGTAGGCGAAGCCGAACAAAGCCTGGTGGAGTTGTGTGCGT
>CAZSUK010000618.1:0-7335 GCA_964609355.1 uncultured Acidobacteriaceae bacterium
CGCAAACAGTGACCGTTTCCACTGGAGCCGGTGGCACCCGGATGATCACGATCCACGCCACGCCGGCGACGATCGTTCGCCGCTACGCTCCCGGCTCGGTGAAATTCGACCAGGCTGTAAAAGGTACTCTGGATGAGATCAAGCCTGGCGATCAGCTTCGCGCCCGCGGTTCCAAGAGTGCCGATGGCACGTCGCTTGACGCAGAAGAGATTGTCAGTGGCAGTTTCCTGAATCTTGCTGGGCCCATTCAAGCCGTAGATCCATCCACGTCTACGATTACGCTGACCGATACGGCCACTAAGAAGCCTGTGCTTATCTCTGTTACGGCTGACAGTGAAGTGAAAAAGCTTGACCCGGTTGTTGCCCAACGGCTTGCCGCGCGCATGAGCGGGGCAGCGAAACGACCGGACGGATCTGCTGCAGGGCCCGCAGGGGGGCAGGGATCTGGCGGGGCCGGACCCGGAGGTGCTGGTGCCGGTGGGGATCATCCTGCCGGAGGTCAGGGCCGTGGACCTGGTGGAGGGGGACCTGATTTTCAGCAGCTGTTGGCTCGTTCGCCTTCTGTCACGTTAAAAGACCTGCAAAAAGGCAACATGGTCATTGTTGTCGCAACCGAGGGCCAAACCCCCGCCTCCGCAACCGCCATTACCGTTGTCGCCGGCGTAGAGCCTATGCTGCAGGCTTCTGCCAGCGCGAGCCAGGCCTTGCTCTCTTCCAGCTGGAACCTGGGTGGTGGCGGCGGAGAGGGTGGCGGGGGTGGAGAAGGCCAGCAGTAATTAACGCCGCTTTATTCAAAGCTGCTGAGACAAGAGAAATACTAAACACCTGAGGAGAAGTTTTGCACCGACTGCTCGTTTTCTGCCTGACGACTCTGTTCTTTTTTTCTACACCCCATGCTTTGCCTCAAACCGCCACAGGAACACTACGCGGCCAGGTCGCGGATCCCAGTGGGGCTGTCATCCCACAGGCTTCTCTTACCGTGACATCGACGGCCGGCGCAAGTCATACGGGAACTTCCGATGCTACCGGTCAATACACAATCTCCGGCCTGGCTCCGGGCCAATATACGGTCACCGTGCAAGCTGCCGGCTTTTCTCAATTCACCTCGTCATCGGTGCAGATTGCGGCGGGACAAACACAGCACTTGAATATTTCGCTTACGATTCAGATCGAGCAGCAGCAGGTGCAGGTCTCCGGCGATACGCCGGGCGTGAGTGTAGACCCGGATAACAATGTGAGCGCGGTCGTGCTCACCGGCAAGGATCTGGATGCGCTTTCTGACGATCCTGACGAATTATCGAACGAACTGACTGCGCTGGCCGGTCCGGCCGCGGGCCCAAGCGGGGGCCAGATCTATACTGACGGGTTCACCGGCGGGCAGTTACCGCCCAAGTCGGCGATCCGCGCCATCATCATCAACCAGAATCCGTTCTCCGCCCAATATGACACGCCGGGGTACGGACGGGTAGAGATCCTGACCAAGCCGGGCACCGACAAACTGCACGGTCAGGTCTTCATGAACGCCAGTGCTTCCGCCTTCAACACGTCCAATCCCTTTGCTTCGAATGAGCCGCCTTACCATACGCTGCAATGGGACGGTAACGTAAGCGGAGGGCTGGGGAAGAAGGCTTCCTTCTTTCTCACCTTTGACCGGCGGGACATCCAGGACAACAGCATCGTCAACGCCAATGTGCCGTATGTGCCGGATCCTGCTACTTGCGGGCCACTCAACGGAGTCGTCACCGAGACCTCGGGCACGCTGTGCAACCTCGCCGTTCCCTCCCCGCAAACGCGCACCTGGATCAGCCCACGTATCGACTACCAGCTGACGCCCAGCCAGACCTTAACGGTTCGCTATAGCTACTGGCAGGAAAGCCAGAACAACAGCGGATTGGGCACCAGCGCGTTTGTGCTGCCTAGCCAGGCCTACAACACAAACGAACTGGAGAACAGGATTCAGGTCAGCGATAGCCAGGTCTACGGCGCGAAATTCGTCAACAATACTCGTTTTCAATATATCCGCGACACCACCGACCAGACACCCCAACTGGTCGCTCCAGCGATCAACGTGCTGCAAAATTTCGAGGGAGGCGGCAGTCCGCTGGGTACGGTGCACGATACGCAGCAGGAGTGGGAGATCCAGAATTACGCGTCACTTGCGCTCAAGAACCATTACATCCGCTTCGGTGGCCGGCTGCGCAACAATCGAGACACCAATTTTTCTAGCGCCAACTTTGAAGGCACGTACACTTATTCGGATCTCAATGACTACCTTGCCGGAAAACCGAGTCAGTTCTCCATCACCACCGGAACGCCCACGCAGAAGGCCAGCGTAACCGATCTGGGGCTTTATGCAGAAGACGACTGGAAGGCCAGGCCAAATTTCACTATTAGCTATGGTCTTCGTTTCGAGAGCCAGAACCAGATTCACAACAAGGTAAACTTCGCTCCCCGGGTCGCGCTTTCCTACGGCATTGGTGGAGGCGGAAAGCCGCCCAAGACGGTGGTGCGGGCCGGCTATGGTATTTTTTATCACCGCTTCACGTACGACCTGCTGCTGAATGCAAATCGCTACAGCCTCGACGGCCTGGGTCAGGTGCAGACGATTCAGTCCAATCCCAACGGAACCCCTCCTGACAGCGCGGCACAGGAATCTTCCCCGTTGCCCACTTTCTATCGCATACAACCCGGCTTGAACGCGCCGGCCAGCATAGAGACTGGAACCGGGATCGAGCACCAGGTCAATAAGAGTGTAAGTGTCTCGGCGACGTACCTCTACTCTCGCGGCATTCACCAGCTTTTATCGCGCAACATCGATGCTCCATTGCCCGATGGTTCGCGCCCGGCTTTGGGATTGTGCCCGCAAGGTACGCCATGCAACATCTACGAGTACGATTCGCTGGCGGTGTTCAAAGAAAACCAGATATTTCTGAATTTGAATGTGGCTTACGGCCGGAAGCTTACGTTTACCGGGTTTTATATTTACAGCAAGGCCAATAGCGACACGGGTGGTCCCGGCTATCATCCTTCGAATCAGTACGACATCATGCAGGATTATGGGCGGCAGTTCTTCGACGTCCGTAACCGGGTGTTTGCGTTCGCGAATTACTCGGCACCGTTCGGGTTCAGGATCAGCCCTTTTCTTAGCGCGGCCTCGGGAGCACCTTTCAATATCCAACTAAGCCAGGATATTAATGGCGATTCTTTCTTTAATGATCGCCCGGTATTTGCCTCCTCGCTTTCCAGTCCGGCGACCGTGGATACCACGAAGTACGGAAATTTTGATATCAGCCCGACTCCGCCGGCTGGGTCGCATTTGATTCCAATTAATTATGGAAACGGTCCGGTTCAATTTGCGATGAATCTGCGTGTGGCCAAGAGCTTTGGCGTTGGCCCTAAGGTGGAGGAAGGCAAAGGAGCGGTCGCCGGGGGCGGCGGAGGCGGACCTGGTGGAGGTGGTGGAGGCGGGCACGGAATGCCGGGGATGGGTCTGGGTGGAACCGGCGGTGGCCCTCATAACCAAACTGCGCGGGTCGATCGCCGCTACAGCATTACGTTGAGCGCGTTTGCGCACAACATCTTCAACGTTGTGAACCTGGCGCCGCCGAATGGAACTCTGGGCGGACCGCCCGACGGGACCACTGATTCTCCTTTCTTTGGAAAGTCGAATCAGCTGGCAAGCGGCTTTTTCTCTCACGGGTCGGCGGTACGGGATTTCAATTTTCAGGCGCTGTTTAACTTTTAGTGCCCTCAGGGGTTGAAGAGTCTCCGGAAAAATCGCAAACCGCAGGCCCACCCTTCGCTCCGGTCGCTGATAGCAGGTACACATCCAGGCCGGCCATTTCCATGGTTGCGCAGGAGACGCCGAGCACTTCGCCGTCGGCTTGCACAGTTATTGGCGGCTCGTAGACGCGATCGGAAATGGGGCGGCAAACAACACGAACGACGTCGCGATAAATTGCAGATGCATCGTCCGCCTGCTCGCGATCGCGAACACCGCCTCCTCGAAACAGAGCATCGTACGACGCGACGGCGAGGCGCGCACGAGACGCACCGGCTACCGTCGCCAACCGGAGAAAGGGAAAGTTGAGACCGCCACCGGGCCGCCACCGGTTCAACTCCGCTACGCGCACGGCGAGGGCCTCGCAGACGCGTTCGTGGACAACTGAACCACTGGTGGTGGTGATCGCAATGTCGAATGGCCGAACCGGATGGTTGAGCAGCAACTTCGCGCCAGCCACAAAATAGGCGGCCCTGCCGGTCGTATCCTTCCCCGAACGTCGCGCTTCCGACATCAGAGCGGCATGAACACCCATCCCGGCTGCCATGACAAACAACCAGCTTTGCTCACAGCAGGTGATCTTTCCCAGTGGAACCCGGATGGGATGGCTGCTGAGGATGCTGCGCACCGCGTCCACAGGATCCCGGGGAAGGTGGAGGTTTTGCGCCATCACATTGCCAGTTCCGAAAGGAATGATGCCCAGAGGAACTGTGGATCCGGCGAGTCCCTGGATAACGTCAAAGATGGTGCCATCACCGCCGCAGACAAGCATGGCGTCGTAACCCTGGTTTGCTGCTCGCCTGGCTTTTGCTCCGGCTGCGCGGTTTTCCCCTGTCTCCAGAATGTCGATTGCAGCACCCGACTTGCGAAGAACCTTGAGCACACCGGCGATATCTCTGCGCCGTGCACGTGTTCGCTGGAGTACGGGATTAACAAAGAGCAGGATCTTCTTCATGGCGCGTTAGAGTTGCGCCGGTTTTTCCCAATCGGAGAACACGATCTCTTCTAAAGGCTTCCGTTGGCGCGGAGTTACTTCAATCTTGAGCAGGTGCTCGGGCAAAGTGGACGGTTCGCCAAAGTATCCGATCGCGATAACGGCGCCAATCTCATAGTCGGAAGGAATGGCAAACGAAGCCCGCACCTGATCACTGTCAAAACCCGCCATGGAATGCGTGTGCAACCCGCTCGCCGTCGCTTGCAACGACAGAGTCGCTGTAGCCGCGCCGGTGTCGTGCAAGGCAGTGCGGTTGGGATTGCCTTTTGCAGTGAAGGTCTTCTTAGCCACGGAGAGGATCAGAACCGGCGCGCTTTTGGCCCATGACTGGTTGCCCGGCACCAGCGAATTGAAGATTTTTTGGTAAGTCTCATCACCACGCCGGCCGACCAGGAACCGCCACGGTTGCTCGTTGGACGAAGACGCAGCCCAGCGTGCAGCCTCAAAGATCGACTTAAGTGTCTCTGAGGAGACTTCCTTGTCGGCAAAGGCGCGGGGGCTCCAGCGGCGACGAATCGTCTCATGCACGCCAGGCACAGCGGGGGCATGCTTCAGTTTATCGATAGCTTCGGGCGAGGTCTCGGGCAAGGGGTCACTCCTGCAAGAAGGTAAGGGGCCAGTTTGTTAGATAAAGAGAGAAAAGGAACGTCGCAACGAAAATCGCCTGCTCTCCCACGAGAGCAGGCGTGTCATCTATTCGTGCTATTCCATCCGCGTTTCTTATTCGCGGACGCCTTCTACGAAGGCCTTCAGCTTGCGTGAGCGCGAAGGATGCCGCAACTTACGCAGCGCCTTGGCTTCGATTTGCCGGATCCGCTCGCGCGTGACCTGGAAGCTCTGGCCCACTTCTTCCAGGGTATGCTCGGAACCATCTTCGAGACCGAAACGCATCTTGATCACACGCTCCTCGCGCGGGGTCAAGGTACGCAGCACCTGCGAGGTATATTCCTTCAGGTTCACGCTGATCACAGCTTCGGAAGGCGAAACCGCCTGGCGATCTTCGATGAAGTCGCCAAGGTGAGAATCTTCTTCCTCGCCAATCGGAGTTTCGAGCGAGATAGGTTCCTGTGCGATCTTCAGCACCTTGCGGACCTTGGCTACCGGGATATCCATCCGGCGCGCGATCTCTTCGGAAGTGGGTTCGCGTCCCAGCTCCTGCACCAACTGCCGCGAAGTACGAATCAGCTTGTTGATGGTTTCGATCATGTGCACCGGGATACGGATGGTCCGGGCCTGATCGGCAATGGCACGCGTAATCGCCTGGCGAATCCACCAGGTTGCGTAGGTGGAGAACTTGTAACCACGACGGTATTCGAACTTATCGACCGCCTTCATCAAACCGATGTTGCCTTCCTGGATCAGATCGAGGAATTGCAAACCGCGGTTGGTGTACTTCTTGGCAATCGAAACCACGAGTCGCAGGTTAGCCTCGATCAGCTCGCGCTTGGCCTGCTCGGCGTCCATATCGCCCTGGATCATCTCGCGCTGGGTGCGCTTGAGCTCGGCGATGGAAACGCCGGCCTCCTGCTCCAGTTTTTCGAGATCGGTTTTGCAATTCTTCTGCTGCCGGCGATACTCCTTACGCAGCTCTTCGCTCTTGGACTGATCGTGTTTCTGTTCGAGCGACTTGACCTGCCGCTCGAGCATGCGCATGGCGTCGACGGTCTTATTGACCTTGTCCAACAGGCGCTTGCGTTCCGCGTTGGTGTACTTCAGTTCACGAACGATGCGCGAGACTTCAACCCGTTCGCGGTTCATCATCCAGCGCGTTTTGCGATGTTCCTTAGCTTTCGCCTTAGGGTTGATCGTCTCCAGCTTTTCGAACAGCAGAGACGCTTTCTTCTGGTGCTTGAGCAGAGTATCGACGCGGCCGATCGTCACCCGGATGCGCGCCTGCAAAATCTCTTCCGTGATCTCTTCTTCGTCGAAGATCACAACTTCTTTGATATTGCGAACGCCACGCTTGAGGTCCTCGCCTAAGGCGACGATCTCGCGAATGACGATGGGCGAACGGGAGATAGCCTTGAGAACCCGCAATTGCCCACGCTCAATGCGTTTGGCAATCTCAACTTCGCCTTCTCTGGTCAGTAGTGGTACAGTTCCCATTTCGCGCAGGTACATGCGAACGGGGTCATTAGTTTTCTCGAGTGTGCCCGGTGTAAGGTCGAGTTCGACGTCCTCGCCCTCCTCACCCTCGCTCTCGAACTTATCTGCGCCAAACTTAGGGCCGCCCTCGAGCACATCAATGCCCTGGGTCCCGATGGTGGTCAGCAGATCGTCGAGATCGTCCGGTGAATGCAGGTCGCCAGGAATCAGGTCATTGACCTCGTTGTAGGTCAAGTAACCCTTTTCCTTACCAGCATCAATCAGTTTCTGAATATCTTCTTCGTACTTGTCTTCGATAGCCAAGCAAATCCTATCCCGTGCCTTATTTTTCGGATCGGTCCGTGCTCAGAAAGGACAGGGTGCTATGCGAGCCGCTAAGGGCATATTCCGGACGGTTAATAAACCGTTTGGGCAAGTAGACGCACGTCCTTCAAAGAGTTATAGAATATCATGG
>CAZSUK010000619.1:0-2587 GCA_964609355.1 uncultured Acidobacteriaceae bacterium
CTGATCTTGAGTTGGCGAAGGATGATGTTTTTATGAAGGCGGCTGCGCCGTTCTGGAATGCTCCCGCCGCCACGCCACCCTACATTCGCATCGAGAGTTCCCTGCTGCGGGCGTTCCCGGGATATCCCAAGGTCACTCCGCCAGCCTCCGCCGCGACCAAGGGAAAACGCATCTATCAACTTCGCCAGTATCAGTCGCCGACTAACATGGATCACGTGCGAAAGGTGGAGATGTTTCATAACGGCGAGTTCGGCATTTTCGAAAAGGCCGGCGCTACAGGAGTTTTCTACGCCGACACGCTGGTCGGACCGAATCTACCGAATCTTACCTATATGCTCAGCTTTCCTGATATGCCATCGCTTGAGGCAGCCTGGGATAAGTTTTCCGCCGATCCCGACTGGAAAAAGCTTTCTGCCGATCCGAGGTTCAACTTAAACCCACCAACGGTATCAAATGTAACCAGCCTCGTGCTGCGCCCCCTGGCTTGTTCACAAGTTTAGTGGGAATTGCGGTTTGCGAACACCGAACCAATCGACAAAATAGAGGGAAAACTAGATGAAGCAGTCAGTGATCGCGGGGCTATTTCTTGCTCTCGTAGCGACCCAAGCGAATGCACAGATCAATGCGGGCGAGCAGCAGCCCGAGCCTAGCCTACCGTTCAACATGGTTCAGGTGACGACCCTCAATCTACCCTGGCGGATTGCTTTCCTGCCTGACGGGCGGATGCTGATCACCGAGAAAGTCGGTGGTGTGCAGTTGGTCACTCAGCAAGGAGCCAAGACGCCTGTCAAAAATGTGCCGCCTGTTCTCAGCAAGGGACAAGGCGGCCAGCTGGGTGTCTTTCTCTCCCCGCACCACGCCAAGGATCACTTTGTCTACCTCACCTACTCAGAGCCAGGGGAGCCCGGCGGTTCGAGCCTGGCTCTTGCGCGAGCCCGGCTGGCGCTGGGCCAGGATTCGGCGAGCCTCGAGGATCTAAAGGTGATCTGGCGCGATGGCGAGCGGGGCGACGGTGGACAATTCGGCGCGCAGATCGCCTTTTCCCCGGATGGCCGTTATCTATTCCTGACCGTTGGCGATCGGCAGCGTATGACGCCGGCTCAGGATCCTAACCAGCCTTTGGGAAAGATCTTGCGCCTAACGTTGGATGGCAAACCTGCTAAAGGCAATCCGATGGCCGGAAAGACTGGCGCGGCGAGCGTTCCCGTGATTGATCCACCGCAGGATACTGAAGCCGCGAAAACTGCTCCCATCGTGAGAACGTATACCTTCCCCGGACCAAACCTGACGCCGGCTGAGACCTGGAGTTCCGGACACCGCACGCCCTATGGTCTGGCGTTCGCGCCGGACGGCCGCTTGTGGGAGATCGAACATGGACCGAAAGGGGGCGATGAGCTGAACCTGATCGAGCCCACCAAGAATTATGGATGGCCACTGGTCTCGTATGCCACCAACTACGATGGTGTGCCGATCCCCAGTCCGGATACGCGAACTGATTTGACCAAGCCTGTCATCTACTGGACGCCGGTCATCGCGCCAGGCAATCTCATCTTCTATAACGGTGCGATGTTCCCTCAGTGGAAGGGCTCCGCACTCGTGAGCGGCCTGGGGAGCAAGACACTCAACCGCATTGTCTTCGATGCTCAGGGCGGCGCCAAACCTGCGGAACGGTGGGACGTTGGTCACCGAATCCGCGACGTAGAAGTCGGTCCCGATGGCGCGCTGTGGATGCTCGAGGATTCCAGGACAGGCGGTCTGTTCCGCGTCACACCGAAGGGCTAAGTGGGCCTGTCCCCTCCACTAGTCGACGGGTGCCCCATCCTTCGCGCTCTTTGCGAAGGGTGGGACGATCAGATCTCACCCCTCAACCTCCCACGCAAAACAGACTTGTTCCTTAGCAGGCTGCGGAAAAACTTTGTTTTGTATCAGGGCACGACTTCAGTCGGGCCGTAAACGACTACAAATACGTCGGGCTTTAGCCCCTGAGGTACGCTCTTCTACCTCAACAACGACTTGTTCCTTAGGAGACCTGTGTGTTCCGTTGAGGCTGCCCAGCGTATGCTCAGTGGCGTTGCGGCGATAACGACCGAAACGACTTGCCGGCAGCGCTTTGCGCTCTATCCACGCCACAATTGCCTGGTGCCCCACACCCCCGTCCGGTGGAGTTTCGTTTGTTCTCTGACTTCCTGCGCCTTTCCTTAATGAAAGGGCGCACACGCTGTCCTATCCAGAGCTGCGTACAGGAAATTAGGGGCATCCCGCTCGTTTTTCGCGAGATGTGGGATACCAGAGGCCTACCCCTCAAGCCTTCCGCGGGGTGACAGATCTTCACGGGTGCCCTACGTTCGCCCCAGCGTTGCCCGGATTTCCTACTACGCAGCACCAGCCACGACCGCGCATGCGGCTCTCTCTCAAACGCATGAAGTTGCTCAACGCCACCAACCTCGACAGGAAATCCGGGATACGTGGGCCGTGGCGCTTTCCAGCGACTTCGTCGAAGGCACATTCATCCCTTTCCCCGAATCAACTGCATGAAGGCTTCAATCTTCTTCGTAATTTGAGTGCGGTCGGGGCCGAGATTCTGCTC
>CAZSUK010000620.1:0-12103 GCA_964609355.1 uncultured Acidobacteriaceae bacterium
GGCCCTCTGCCATGACCTCATCCGCGCGATCGAGGGCGGCTTCCATCCGTGGCCGCGCGGGCTCACGTTCGGGGATCATCATCATCGCGTCGTGAAACCGCAGGATAAGACCCTGGAACCCCTGCAACAGCGTGTCGTGCAGATCGCGGGCGATGCGTTCCCTCTCCAACAGCCGCTCTTCCAGCCGCGCGTTCAACCGTGCCGCAGTCTGGCGGAGCCGGAACTGGTACAAAGCAGCCACCAGCAAAACTCCCGCCGTCACGGCCGCCAGCCGAAAGGTCGTGGTTTGGTAGAAGAACGGCTTCTGAGTGACGTTGTAGACAATGCCTTCGCGGTCCCACACCCCGTCGCCATTACTCGCACGGATATGAAAGGAATGAACACCGGCAGGAATGTTGGTGTAGATTGCGGTGCGCGTCGAGTCGGCATCGAACCATGCCGCATCCACTCCGTCAAGCCGATACTGGATGCGGACGTTTTCCGGTGATGCCAGATCGACGGCGGTAAAGTGCAACTCCACGTGGTCCTTGCCCGGTTCCAGGATCAATTCGCGGCCAGGATTTCTTCTTGTTTTTCCCACCTCGATTTCATCCATAAAGATCGCCGGCTTGCGATTCTTCTTCAGCTGGCGCCGCAGGTCGAGCATCGCCAGCCCTTTCAGGGTTCCAATCCAAAGCTTATCGTCCGGGGTGATCGCGATGTTGGGCTGACCCGTGGTGCACTCCCTGGTGCTCAACCCATCGGCGGGGCCGTAGGAGGTGTAATCAACCGGTGAATCAGGATCCAGCTCGGCGCGTCTGAGGTCACCGGCGGCAACCCGATAGATGCCGTCTCTTCCGCTAAACCAAAAGTCATGATCGTGGGACTCGACCATGCCCGCCGGTTGCAGCGCGTCGTTGACGCTAACAAGCCGATTGTCTTCGATGCGGCTGATGCCGTTCACCAACGAAAACGCGTAGAGGTTACCGAAGGAGTCTTCTTTGAGTGGACCGTAGGGAACCTCTCCCTCCTCCGGAGTCCCCCGAACCGGCACAAAGTGGTCACCCGCGAGGTGATTGACACCTGCATCCGTCGCTGCCCAGATGCCTCCACCGCGATCCTGGACCACGGTAATGATGCGGTCACTGGAAAGCCCGTCAGCCCTGCCGTAATTGTGCAAATGCTCATTCTGCATGTGGCTTAAGCCGTTGGTCGTCGCAATCCAGAGCGATCCGTCCTGCGCCGCCGCCAGGCTCAGCACCACAACACTGGGCACCCCTTGTGGAGTCGAATACTGGGTAAAGCGGCCGTTGCGAAAACGGAAGAGCCCGCCACCCCAGGTGCCAATCCAAAGATCGTGGTTCGCGTCTTCCGCCAGGCTCCATACACAGGAATTCAGCAACCCATCCTTCTCGCTATAGGTCTTGAAGCGTTTGCCGTCAAAACGCGAAAGGCCCCCGCAATTGCTGCCCACCCAAAGCGTTCCGTCGTGCGCCGCCAGGACGGCCATAGGGATATTGGAGGAGGGCAGTCCATCGGCCACGGTGTACATCTTGAAGGTGCGGTCTGTGAAACGAATAAGTCCCTCGCTGTTGGTCGCCACCCATAGATTGCCATCCGTATCCGAGTACATGTACCTCGGGTGCACACCCAACGCCAGACCGTTCACGCCCTTGTCGCCAACTCGAAAGAGTCCTGACTCTTTGTTGGCCCACAAATTCCCTTGCGGGTCCTCGTAAATCCGAAAGGCCCCCCATCCTCCGGCATGGCCATACGGTGCGAGCTTCTGGAACGAACCGTTCACCAAGCGTGCAACACCCGAGCTGGTGCAGAACCACCGAACCCGGTTGCGATCTTCGTGCACTTGAAAGATTCCATCGCTAGTCACATCAAGCTGCCGGGGAAGTTCGGGATACCGTAGGATGCGCACCGTCCCATTCCACGAATTCGTGTTCGGTGATGATGAGCAGGTGGCCATCTGAGGTTCGGTCCATCGTGCTGATCGGCTCGTCTGGGATTACGGTCACGAAGTGGCCGCGCTCAAACCGATAAAGCCCGTGGGCGGTTCCCACCCACAGAATGCTGTCGCGGATCAGCAGGCACGCGATCCGATCGCTCGCGCCCACGCCCGGGTGATACATGGTCACCAGCGAGCGATCGAAGTGGTCGATGGCTGCGCTTGGTATGTAGGCAAGGCCGGAATCGGTGCCAACCCAGAGTGCGCCGTCCTGCGCCGTCAATAAAAACCTTACGGGAATTTCTTTTCGCTTTCCGGCGCGCAGACGGATCTGAGTGAAGTGCTCTCCATCAAACCTGGCCAGTCCGCCGTCCGTTCCCACCCAAAGGAATCCATTTCGTGTTTGCGTGATGGCATTCACTTCGTTGTCGGGCAAGCCCTCTTCGACGGTGAAATCGCGACGCAGATAGCTGCTTGCCTGCGGATCAAGCGCCAGGGCCTGCCACACGAACCACATCTGCAGGATGAGCACACCGATCGTGGTCCGCCGAAACCTGGCCTTGTCGCGCACGACTTACCCGCTCCGATCGGGTAGCCCGACTGTAAAGCAACCGGTTAGCGCGTGGATTGTCACATATTGCTATAACGGGAGCGGTGGTGGCCAGAATTGCCTATGAACGAAAATTTCGCGTGGATTGTGCCTTGGGCGCGTAACCGATTGAAATACACGCGGCCTTTAAATTCTGCGTGGGAGCCCGGTCTTGAGGAAGGGCACGGCTTCAGCCGTGCCGTAATTCGTGGAAAACTTCCGGGCTTTAGCCCCTGAGGGCATCTTTTATCAACGCATAAGAGAATTTGGAGGATGGAAAAAACGTACCTCAGCGGCTAAAGCCGGGTACGGCAGTGTCATTGTGTGGCACGGCTGAAGCCGTGCCCTTCAAGAGAGACCGCGTTCTCACGCAGATTCTTTAACCCTGGTGGCTGCTTCCCAAGCAGTTTGTGAACTTTTCCCCCGACTGCTATATGGAACAACCGTTGCGCTTATTCCACAATCCACGCGTGAAGTCAGGAAACTTGACTGGCGCACTGCCCTGCGCCACTGAGGTTTTGCTCAGGGGAGCGGGCACAGACCAGGAGGCGCCGTCGTACACGTCCATATCCGGCGGCAGCCCTTCGCGCATGCACTGCAACAAACGGTAGATCATGATGAAGTCCATGCCGCCGTGTCCGCCAGAGGTGCTGGCCATGGCGCCCTCCTTGGCCCAAAGCGGACTCTCGTATTCCTTCTTGTACGAGTCGAGTGTTCCCCACTCTTCCTTTCCCTCCTGTCCGTCGACATAGATACGCGGCGGGTAGTCGGCAAAAATACCCTTGGTGCCGCCGACCAGGTTGATGCGGCTATAGGGCTGCGGATTGGAAACATCGTGCTTGAGCGTGATGGTCAGCCCGGCAGCCGTCTTGATGAGGGAGGTATTCAAATCCCCGTCGATGTACTTCTCTGTCCACTTGGGATCGCCCTTTGGGGTATTCGCTTCCCGGTAAGCAGCCAGACCCCGAGCGGGGGTGCTCATGGAGACCATGTAATCGAAGCGGTCGCCGCGGTTGATGTTCATATAGTTGGCTACCGGCCCCAACCCATGCGTAGGGTAAAGGTTACCGTCACTGAGCGTATGGAAAGCGCGGCGCCACAGGCCCTCCCCCTTGGATGAGAACATCTCTTCCCGCAAGTCGTGCAGGTAGGCAGCCTCTCCATAAAGAATCTGGCCCAACACTCCTTTGCGCACCATGTTCAGAACCAGAGTCTCGGTGTAGCCGTAGCAACACTCATCCAGCATGATGCAGTGTCGGCGGGTGGATTCTGACGTGTCGACCAGCTTCCACAAGTCTTCCAGGGTATAAGCGAGCGGTACCTCCACTGCGGCGTGTTTGCCGTTTTCCATCGCGGAAAGCGCCATGGGTGTATGCCAGTCCCACGGCGTGGCGATGACCACCATATCGATATCGCTTCGTTTGGTCAGGGACTCGTAGTCGTGAGTACCCTTGGTATAAAGTTCGGGCGCCTTCTGCCCCGCCTTGGTGACCAATTGCCCGGCGTGCTCCGCCTTTTCGGGGACAACGTCGCAGATCGCAACGACCTGCGCATTCTGGGCCAGGAACCATTGCAGCAGGTTGGTGCCTCTTCCGCCTACTCCGATGAAGCCGAAACGAGGATCCTTGGTCGCAGCAAAGGGCGTGTCGATCATGGATCGCCCAGGCGATGGGTGAACTACATCCGCAATCGCGGACTGATCGAGTTTGAACGCGGCAGTGGCCATGGCGCCAAGCTGCAGAAATTGCCGCCGGCTAGGAGTATCAGTCATGGGTTTGTCCTCTCAAATACGCAGGAAGATCTTGCGCCGGTACATCCAGAAAAGAAACAGCCAGTCGAGCAGCAGGATGGAAGCGCCCAGAATCAAGGGCTGCAGGCCGGGACCAAAAATGAGAAACGGCGCGTTCCCCAGGTTGGTGAGGAGATTGCGGTGAAGAAATTCTTCCCACAAGTGGGCAATGAGATAGGCGGCAATGGAATTGGTTCCCACGACGATGAGGAAAAAGGCCCAGCGCCGATACTGCTTGACGTCAATGATCCAGCTGAACGCGGATAAGAAGAGGAAGCAGATGCCACCGCTGAATAAGGTCCAGCTCGGGGTCCAGATGCGCTTGACGATGGGGCAAACGCCGGTCAGATGGAAGAAAAGCCCGAGTGCGATGAGAATGACACCCGTGATGAGGAACTTGCGGATGGGCTGCCGGGGCGCCGCAGCTTGAAACCATTGCCCCGCAAACAGGCCCAGGATCATGGTGCCAAGTGTAGGGATAAAGCTCAGGGTAAGATAACCGCCCTCGTTGAAAACGAATGGTTGTTCGCGCGGAAACAGGTTCAGGAACCACAGATCGAAGGCCTGCCCAAAGTTGCTGTTCTTATTCCAGTGGGAGCGAAAGCCGGTGTAAAGGTGATGCCAATCGGAGGGCACGCCGACCGCGGCGTAGTTGAAGTTCGGGCCGGGAGCTGGATAGAGCGCCCAAGCCAGCCAGTATCCAAAAAGGAGCGCGCCGAACGCAATCCATTGATCGCGGGTTGGCCGGAAGGCTAACAGGAAGAGAAAGGTATAGCCCAGGCCGATTTGCGTCAGCGTGTCTTCAAAGGTGAAGTTTGTCTGGCTGCTGTGGAGCGAACGAAGAAAGATGCCCAGCGCGATCAGCAGCAACGACCGCCAGATGGTATGGCCGAGCATTCTGGGAAATGGAGTGCCCTTGCGCTGGCGGCTCCTGATGGAATAGGGGAGGGCTACGCCCACCAGGAACGAGAAGGAGGGCTGGATCATGTCGTGCAGGGAACAACCGAACCACTCGGTGTGGGACTGGTTAAAAGCAAGAACTTTCCAGAAAACACTATCGTGGAAGTACGCAGAAACTTTGGAGAACGAGAGAACTTCTCCCATCATCAACAGCATGACCAGCCCGCGATACGCGTCTACCGCCAGATTGCGCACGGTAGCAACATCTGTGGACGGACGGGCAGGCGGGGCGACTACGGTTTTTACGCCCGCTGCTGTTGGCTGCTCAGCCTGCAGTACCTCGCTCATTGTGTGCTCCGCATCTTTTGCCTGGGCAGTTATTCGTTGCCGATGCAGAAAGGGCTACATCGGTGTTGAGCCCGGAATAAAGACTTTTACAAGGCGCGTTGAGCCGCGCACTCGATTATGAGCTATGATCGTATCGTTTAATTTCGAGTTGTCAACCGATTCTTTCACTTAACACCTTTTGCCTTCGAATAAGATATGTATGAAGCGCCGGAGGCAAAAGCCATGGCTATCGAACCCGCATCTGAATGGGCTCTGGGTTAGACTGTTTGGCGAACCGCAAGATAGCGAAAGAGAATGTGAATTGAGCGCGCGCAAGGCCCGTCCCATATTAAATGAGTTGGAGGCCGATCCCTACCCGGCCGCGGACGAGTCCGCCCTGCCCCGCCCGCTGGACGGCATGATGGCGGAAGAGCGGCGGACCCAGATCCTGCAAATTGTGCGCAGCGAAGGCCGCGCCCGGGTTAACGAATTGGCCAACCGCTTCAGCAGCTCGGCGGTGACCATCCGCAACGACCTGAACGAACTGCACCAGCGCGGGTTGGTCTTGCGTTCCCACGGCGGAGCCGTGCTCCCGGAAAAAATCCTGCGCGAGTCCCCGGTCTATGAGCGGCTGAAAACGCACTCAGAGCAGAAGCGGCGGATTGGGGCAATGGCCGCCACCCTCATTCAGGACGGGGAAACCATCATCCTCGATTCAGGAACGACCACGCTCGAAATCGCGCGCCAGATCAAAACCAAGCAGGGACTGCAGGTCATCACCAACGGGGTAAACATTGCCGCGGAGTTGCTGGATGCGCGGGGTGTGCAGACGTTTATGGTGGGGGGCACAATCCGGGGCGACTCAGCATCGATTGTTGGCCGTTCGGCGGAGGAGATGTTCGAGCAGTTCTCGGCCGACAAAGTGTTTCTGAGCGGCGCGGGCTGCGATCCCGATTTCGGAGTGAGCGGCGCGAACCTGGATGAAACCATGGTCAACCGGGCCATGCTGCGTATCGCTCGGGAAATCATTCTGGTCGCCGACGCAAGCAAATTCTCCAAACGCAGCATGGTGCGCATCGCGCCCTTTTCTGAGATCGACATCATCATCAGCGATACTGGCCTGCGCACCGAGATTCAGGACAAGGTGCGTGGATCAGGCTGCAACCTGATTCTGGCCTAGAAGATCCGTAACCGCGGCTGCTTTAATCGGTCTTCGCCGCAACCGCACTCGCTGCGACCTGTACGGCATGCGCCAGCTCAGGCCGTGCGCTATTCGCGCCGGAGCTGGTCTGACGCGCCGCAGCGCCGTAAAATGTCCGCGCCTGGTCGGTCAGCACTGCCTGCTCCGCCGCGTTTCCCGCGCTCAGCAAGCCATTGAGGCGGTTTGGGCTTAACTTGAGCGCTACCCGGTACTCGGCCAGCGCATCCGCCGGCTTGTGCTCCAGCAGAAGAAGGTCTCCGAGCATCTCACGCGCGGGAATATCCACCTCATCCTGGCCCAGCTTGTCCTGCTGATCGGCAGCCCTGCGCATCGCTGTCACCGCGGCTTCAGGATGGTCTTCTGCGAGAGCTTGCCAGCCAAGTAGCTCATCGCGCTTGATGCCGAAGCTGTTGACAAAATATGCCGCGTACGGCGAGTTTTTCATTGCGTCTCCATCGCGATCGAGACCGGCTAACGCGCTGGCCGCCAGCTTCGCATCGTGCAGATGGCCTGCTGCAATGCCCTGTCCCCAGTAGGTGTCGAAGCTCTGGCCAGGCGGCGAACCGGCTGCCGGCTTCAGCGCGGCGGCGGTCTTCCAATCGTGCATCTCCACGGCATAAACAGCGTTGAGTTCGTTGGCAAATAATGGGCCGCCGTCCTTCATGTCGTCCATGCCCGGCATCGCTGCCATCTGCTGCCCGATCTCCGCCATTCTGGAAGTCAGCAATCGCGCCTTTTCATCCTCGCCCACCTGGAGATAGGCATAGATCAGGAACTCGTCCGCATGCATCTGGTGGGCAGCGCCCGGCTCTCCGGCCGCCTGTGCCTTCGCCGAGGCCTTCACCGAGGCGAGGTTCGAATCGATGTCTTCCTGCCACATGCCCAGACGGGCAAAGATATGTCCCGGCATATGGAGAGCGTGCGGGGAAGAGGGTGCGATCCTCGCATACTCCCGAGCCGCGGCAAGGCCGTCGGGAGCCAGCGCCGGAGTGTCGCAGGTGTGAATGATGTAGTGCGCTAATCCTGGATGATCTGGATGAGAAGCGAACAGCGGCACCAGGATTGCCAAGGCCTGGTGCTCATGCGACAACGACGGATCACCCGGTGGCACTGAGGCCAGCATTGAAAGAGCGTCAAAGGCCGCGCCCTCGACGTCATCCGGGAACATGGCGTGGAGGGCATTCATCTTGGCCTCATAGGCATCCGCGCGTTGTTGGAACGACGTCTTCGCAGGATCGAAAAATGCGCTCAGCGCATCGATATAGGCCTGCTCGCGGGAAGTGATCCTGGCCGGCGGCGCAGCCAGCGCGCGAGCTTCGGCCATCTCTGCCGTTCCCCGTTTCCATTGCGCCTCGTCCGGCTGCTGCCACAGTTCCGTGAATTGCGTCATGGCAATGCCCCAGTGCGCCATAGCGCACGCTGCGTCGTCCTTGGCAATCGCCTCGAACTGCATCTTCGAGATGGTGTAGCCGAAGGAGTGGAGCAGGGCCACTCCCCGCTCCATTGCCGCCTGCGAGCGGCTCGCACAGGAAGTCGGGAAGGATACTTGCCCCAGTTTTTCGCCTGGGGCCGGCGCGTCGTCGTGATCGTGGTGATGCTCTGGCCCGGGCAGCGTCGATTGAGCAGAGCACATGCCAGTCACCGCAAGCGCCCAGACAACGCAACAGGTAGACAGGAGTCGCAGCATAGGGCACAAGGCTACTCCGCACATCGCCCGCCCAGCAAGGGAGGCCCCCCTCCCCTAAGAGGTCCGGACAGCAGGGCCATTCGATGAGGCGGAATGAATCTTGACCCCCTGTACCACGCGGGTGATCACCCCATCGGGGCTGGGATTGTCCGGATTCAGCCCCTGACGAAGGCTTAAGTGGTAGCCGAGCAGTTGGGGAATCAGGATCTCGAAAGGGGTACGAAACTCATCCGGCGCATGCGGAAGCACGGCGGGGATAACCTCCTCAAAGAAGCCGCCGTCCTCACCCGGGCCGGCGATCGCGACTGGATAGCCAAGCCTCTTGGATCGAAGCTCCTCGATCAGGTCAACCTCATAAAGCCGGCGCACCGGATCACTCGAGAGCAGACAAAGAACCAACGTATCGGCTCGCAGAAAAGACATGGGACCGTGGCGAAGACCGAGATAGGTTTCGGTGACCACTGGAAAGCGTCCCGCAGTCATCTCCAGAATCTTGAGTCCGGCCTCCCGGCCCCAGCCCAGCAGGGGCGATGAAGAGAGCACAACGATGCGTTCCCAGGCGCGAGCCGCAATGCGCCGGCACTGTTGATCGATGGCAGCCAGAAGGGTGCTCGCCCGATCGCTCGCCAGACGAGCGTGTGGGGCCACGGTGTCAGGTTGAGCCAGGGCGAGGCCCGCCAGTACCAGGTTTGAAAATGATCCGGTCATCACCAGGCTGCGGTCGTTGGTACGCGGATCGAGCACGATCAAACCATTCAGCCCCGATTGCGCCAGAAGGTTGTCATCGTTGCAGGTGATGGCCAGCTGGAAAATTTCCGGGCATAACGCGCGCACCCGCTCAACCACCGCGGCGCTCTCGGGGCTATTGCCGGAGCGGGCCAGAGAAATGACTGTGCCGACATCGCGCAGAGAGCGCTCGGCATCGACCAGCAGATCGGTGGTAGGCACGGCAAGGGCGCCTGGCCACGCCACAGCTACGCTGGCCGCCGCATAAGCCGAACTGCCGGCGCCTGTGAGGAGCACCCGGCTCCCCTGCAGCCATCCGGAGAGATTCAGCCGCTCAGCATCGGCGCGCACACGGGTCAATGTGGTGGGCCAGAGAAGGGGCTGCTGAAAAATTTCCTGCCACGTATACCGTGGCTCGTTGTGGCGCTCAACTCCCACGGTTCTATGAGAAGATTCTGCCATTCCTGAGGGACTCCGTTCTTCCGCGGTATCACCAGCTCAGCAAAACCGAGGCGCTGCGGAAGTATATCGTAAGGCTCCGTAAACACCAATCCACCAATTGCGAACGATTCGAAGGCCTCTGGGAAGTATACCGGGCGGACGTGGAGGTTTTGGGAAACGCCTGTAATTGCTATATTTTAGCTTGTTTGCACCGCGGCCTCGTCGACCGTATCGTGGTTTCGCTTACTTACTTTGAACAGGAAATGAAAATCTCTTGACTTTCGTATCAACGTGGCTCAATACTTAGCCCCAACACACGTTCAGTTTCGTAACCACACGGCGACATTCGTAAGGCCCCGCACATACCCTCGCGCATCAAGCGCGGGATACGCAGTTCCATCAAGGGTTTCAGGAGAGCTCCATGACTACGAAGAAGCTTCTCAGGCCCCGTAATGCTGTAAGCGTTGTGTTATCGCAGATTCGCACTTCCTCGTAAGCGGCCCAGCGATCCAACCGGGGTTCTTCTTCTTCATCTCCATCTTTGTCTCGCGCTTGCGTTCCTGCAGCGAGCGGAAGCTTTTTGGCGAACGGTTTAGGGTCCCAGCATAGCGAAAGGAAGCAACATGGTCACGATGTCACTCGCTCCGATCCACTGTAAAATCGCTCGTCTTCTTACCCTCTTCACGTTGAGTCTGTTTCTGCCCGCAATGGCCCTCTGCCAGGTGGATACGGGTTCGATATCCGGAACGGTGCGGGACACCAGTGGTTCCGTGATACCCGGCGTTAATGTGACCCTCACCAATCAGGGCACGGGGCAATCGATTTCGACCACGAGCAAATCGGCTGGAGAGTACACCTTCTCACCGGTGAGGATCGGGCGTTACTCGGTGTCTGCGGAAATGACTGGCTTTGAAAAAATACAACAGAACAATGTCACCGTGGACGTGCAACAAAAGGTGCAAGTGGACCTCTTGCTGACCTTGGGAAAGACCAGCGAGACGGTGACTGTGGACGCTGCGCCCCCCACGCTGCAAACGCAGGATGCTTCGGTGGGGCAGGTGATTGGGCAGCAAGCGATCAACGACCTACCCTTGAATGGGCGCAATTACACCTTTCTAGCCCAACTCGCGGCGGGTGTTAATCAGGGCCAGCAAGACACGCGGGGCTTGGGCAGCAGCGGAGCTTTCTCGGCGAACGGATTGCGTCCGGCGCAAAACAACTACTTGCTCGACGGAATTGACAACAATTCCAACCTTGTGGATTTTCTCAACGGGACGAATTATGCCATTAAGCCCCCGGTGGATGCGATTCAGGAATTCAAAGTCGGAACGAACGATTACAGTGCGGATACAGGCCGTTCGGCCGGCGCCGTTTTGAATGCCACGATCAAGTCAGGTACGAATCAATTTCATGGGGCGGCTTGGGAGTTCTTTCGCAACGACGCCCTGGACGCCGCCAATTATTTCGAAAATGCGAATGGGCTGCCGAAAGGCAGGTTTCAGCAGAACCAGTTCGGGGCCACGCTGGGAGGCCCGATTATTCACAACAAGACTTTCTTCTTCGTAGATTACGAAGGCACGCGTGCCAACCAGGCGATCCCCTATACCAGCACTGTTCCTACCGCAACCGAGGTTAGCAGTGGGTTCACAAACTTTTCCGAGTTGCTGGGCCAGGGAGGCACGGTAACGGACATACTGGGCCGGAGTTTTGCGCTGGGTCAGATCTTCGACCCTTCTACGACGCGCGCTATCTCCTGCGGCGTGCAGGATCCAGTATCAGGGATTACTGCTCCCTGCCCTTCGGGTACTTCGACCGGATCGAACATAGGTTTTGCGCGCGAGATATTTGCCGGCAATATATTGCCTGCGAACCGGCTGGAAGCCAATTCAATCGCCCTGGCAAAACTCTATCCTGCCGCAAACAACCCGGGACTCTTCAATAACTACGGATCGAACCCGATTTCGACGAATACTGTCGACCAGATGGATGCTCGCGTGGATCACGCGTTCAGCACCAAAGACAATATTTTCGGGCGCTTCAGTTATGTAGACAATCCGCAATTCATTCCTGGTCCGTTCGGCGGGATAGCGGACGGAGGATCATTTTCCAGCGGGAACCAACAAGCGACGACCTACAGTGCGGCACTGGGCGAGACGCACGTGTTTTCACCGAACTTAGTGAATGAGGTTCGCCTGGGCTACAACCGGCTCAGTGTGACGCGGCTGCAACCCAATGCCAATACTCCTGGCATCCCCGCTAAGTACGGCATACCGGGAGTGCCCGAAGGAGAGTCAAACGGCGGCCTGGGCGGTATCTTCCCCACAGGACTTGGGAACCTTGGCAGCAGTGGATATTTGCCCTCGATCGAACTAAGCACCAACACCCAAGTTTCAGACAACCTCACCAGAACGATGGGACGCGAAACCTTCAAGGTAGGATTCCAGTGGCAACGGCTGGGATTCGCGATTCTTCAGCCTCCGAATGGCAGGGGAAGCTGGAGCTTCACC
>CAZSUK010000621.1:0-15589 GCA_964609355.1 uncultured Acidobacteriaceae bacterium
AGATAAGATTAAGCAGCAACCCCGGTGCGGATTGAGCCTTTATCGAGTGAGTTCGCTCCTATGGCCGTAAACCGCAAATTGAGTCGCGAATCCCAGTCTGAAGAAACCCTGTCGACCGTCAAACACCGGCCGTACGCGTTGCCCAAACGTCCCTGGACAATGATGCAGCGCTGGAACGACCTGCTGTTTGCTCACTGGCCAATACCCGCTGCCAAACTGGAACCATTGCTTCCCCCTGGCTTGCAGGTGGACACCTTCGACCAGTCCGCCTGGATAGGCGTAGTACCTTTCTGGATGGATCGTGTTCAATTGCGCGGAGTTCCTCGCATTCCCGGCGCCAGCCGTTTTCCCGAGTTGAACCTCAGGACCTACGTCCGCGAGCGCAATACCAATCGCGCCGGCGTCTATTTCTTTTGTCTTGAGGCTTCTAACCCGCTGGCGGTCTTAGTGGCCAGGACGGCTTTCCATCTGCCCTATCACTGGGCCCGCATGTCTATCCGGACACGCAGCGAGCGCGAATTCACCTACCAGAGCGCGCGGCTTCTGAGTGCGAAACCGGTGCGCTTCCGCGCCCACTATCGTGGCCTGGGGCAGGTGCGCGCCATGGACCAGACCCGCCCGGGAACCATCGAGCACTTTCTTACCGAGCGCTATTGTCTGTTCACCACCAACCGCGCCGGCCAATTGTTGCGTGGGGATATTCACCACATGCCTTGGCCGCTGGAAGCGGCTGAAGCGGAGATCGAACTGAACGACCTTCCCGCCACCTACGGCATTGAACTCCCGCACACTCCGCCACTCTTGCATTATTCGCGGGAACTGGTCGTCTATCTGTGGTCTTTGGACAAAGTCTGGGGCAAGCTGCCGGTTCTGGAGGCGGCCGGAGTGCGTACCGCAGAAATTGTCTAATCTCTCCCATCTGGTAACCTCACTTTTTTGAGCGAAGAAGGAGACTGGATGGAGAATCTTCAAGGCAAAACGGCGTTTGTCAGCGGTGCATCTCAGGGAATTGGCCGCGCTTGCGCGTTGGCATTGGCAAAAATGGGCGCGCGGATCGCGCTGGCAGCACGCAATGAGGCAAAGCTGCAAGCCGTAGCGGCGGAAATCGAGGCCGCTGGTGGCCAGGCCAGGCCTTTCCTTATGGACGTGTCGGACGAAGCCTCCATACAAACCGCAGCCAAGGCAGCGATTGCTCATTTCGGCACGGTGGAAATCCTGGTTAACAACGCCGGAATTACCCGGGACACCTTGCTGTTACGCATGAAACGCGCGGATTGGGACGCAGTGATGACTACCAATCTGACCGGCGCTTTCCTTTTGACGCAAGCTCTGTTGAATCCCATGCTGCGCGCCCGCTGGGGCAGAATTATCAACGTCAGCAGCGTGGTGGGGCGCACGGGTCAGGCCGGACAGGCAAATTACGCTGCCAGCAAAGCCGGACTCATCGGATTCACCCGATCGATGGCCCGAGAGGTCGCATCCCGATCGGTTACCGTCAATGCAGTGGCCCCGGGCTATATCGAGACCGCAATGACCTCGGTGCTCGAGGACAAACAGCGCGAGGCGCTTCTGAGCCACATTCCGCTAGGGCGTGCAGGCACCGATGAGGAGGTGGCCCACGCGGTCGCTTTTCTCGCCTCTCCCCAGGCTGGCTATATCACTGGCCACGTGCTCGACATAAACGGCGGTCTGTTCATGAACTAGAGCAGTTTCGCAATTACTGTGTCTGGCGAAGATCGCGAGGAGTGGTTTTCCTTGAGGGAAAACCACGACAAGGTCTGTCGCTTCGGTCTACACCAATTGCGAAACTGCTCTAATGCGATGAACCATCGCAGATACAAAATCCCAAATCGCGGAAAAATATGCGCCCTGGTCCGAAGAAAATTCTTGCTAGTCGTTACCACGGCGTGTTAACTATACTGCCAACACTTGAAAACTCCTCATCTATTAGTCAATTACGGCGGTATCAACCGTTCTGGTTTAGCAGAGTGAACGTCTGAGCGAAGGTCTCAACTTATGAAGATAGGAATTACCATCCGGGGGTACCGGTTACAGAAGGGGCTTTCGCAGGGAGATATCGAGAAGCGCACCGGCCTGCTGCGCTGCTACCTGTCCCGGGTTGAGAACGGTCATACCGTTCCCTCGTTGGACACTTTGGCCAAGATCGCGCAGGCGCTCGACATTCCGCTGGCTCAGTTCTTTGCCGAAGACTCGCTTGGCCGGGAAATGAACACGCAGAAGTTGACCGATGATGAATTGCGTTTCTTAACCCAGATTCGGCGTTACGCGACTAACCTGAACGACAGCGACCGCAAGCTGTTGTTAGCCATGGTCAAGAAGTTCGCCGCGACCGCAGTGCGCTAAGTACCCAGGGCAAGACTCGGTTTAAGATTTTCCCCGACCCAGGGGGAATGGGTGGGACATATCTGTCGCCCGAAGCCCTTCCGCGCAAATTCCGCTTATCCCACCCTTCGCAAAGAACGCGAAGGATAGGGCACCCGATCATTTGTGAATGCGGGAAGAGAGAAAAATAGACCCGCTCAACGCCAGAAAGAAGCGACACCGAAAGCAAAAACCAGCAGCAAAATAGACATCCCGCCGTACGTTACCCAGGCGCGAAAGGCGAATTGACTTCTGGCTGGCCCAATTCTGGGCACCAGCGGCGCGCCTAAAGCGAGACCACAAAGAAAGCCTCCCAGGTGGGCCATGTTGTCAATGCGAATGGCGCTGCGAAAAAACAGCGAAGTCCCGCCAATCACAAAGTTCAGCAGCGCGAAATAAATCACGCTCTTACGCAGCCGGCGGATCTCCTCCGGAGGCACGGGGAGCAAATCTGCCTTGAGCAACAAAATGAGCACCCCCGCAATGCCAAAAACCGCTCCCGAGGCCCCAGCACCGACGATTTGCGGATGGACCGCAGTACTGAGCAGGTTGCCGGCAATCCCCGTGAGCACATAAACCGCAAACATCCCGGCGGGCCCCAGCAACGGCTCCCCCAGCAACCCGAGATTCCACAAGCACCACATGTTGGTCGCCAGATGCAGGATGCCGACATGCACAAACGCAGCCGTCAACAGACGCCACCACTGGCCCGCAAGGACGAGACCGCCAAAATTGGCGCCCCAATTCACTAGCTCCTGGACGGAGGGATTGCTAGGGGAAACCCCGCGCACCACCATGGCTATGAAAACCACGCAATTGATGCCGACCAGGGTGTACGTGGCCGGGGCGGAAGCCCAGCGGCTGCCTCGTGAAGGCCTCGGCCGAGGCGGTCCCTGATCGCCTTCGTAGACGCGGCTTTCCGGCGGCAAAATCTCTGCAGCGCGTTGCGATGGCCCGCTTCCCGGCCAGTTCGAACCCATAGCGCTAAGCTATCCTGAGCAAGGGTCTCTGACAAATGGACGATCCGGTGGTCCTTTCCGGGCACCGGCTTCATCTGATAGACAGGCGAGCCAATCGATCCATGATGGACAGATTCGGAAGGGCAGATTCTAGTGGAATATAAGCAGGTTAAGCGGGCTCTCTTAAGCGTTACCGATAAGACTGGCCTGGTAGATTTCGCCCGCCAACTGAGCGGTATGAACGTGGAGTTGATTTCGACCGGAGGCACTGCGCGGGTTCTGCGCGACGTCGGGCTCAAGGTGCGCGATGTTTCCGATCTCACCGGTTTTCCAGAAATGCTGGATGGCAGGGTGAAGACCCTGCACCCCAAAGTGCACGGGGGCATTCTTCATATCCGCGACAGCGTCGAACACCAGGCAGCCGTGGCGGAGCAAGGCATCGAACCCATCGACATGGTCGTAGTAAACCTTTATGCCTTTGAAGAAACCGCACGCAAGCCGGGTGCGTCCTTCGGAGAATTGGTGGAGAACATCGACATCGGCGGCCCCTCCATGCTTCGTTCAGCTGCCAAAAACTTTGAGGATGTCGCTGTGGTCACTTCCGCAGCCGATTACGAACAACTGGCGGCCGAGATGCAGGCTCACCAGGGAGCTCTTTCGTTGGAGACACGATGGAGACTGGCCCGTCAGGCGTTCACGCTTACCGCCGGATATGACTCGGCCATTGCCATGACTTTCAACAAGATCGCAGCGGAACGGCAAAATGAAATCGGACCGGGCGAAGGCAGCTCTCCATTCCCAGCTACCTTACTGCTCGCTTACGCCAAGACGGCAGACCTTCGCTACGGGGAAAACCCCCACCAGGGAGCGGCGCTGTATGGAGACGGGACCGGAACCGGGATCGCCGGGGCACAGCAGCTACAGGGCAAAGAACTTAGCTACAACAACCTGGTCGATCTGGACGCCGCCTGGGAACTGGTGAACGAGTTTGCGGAACCTGCTGTGGCGATCATCAAGCACAGCAATCCCTCCGGCATGGCCGTCGCCCTTTCCGTGGTGGAGGCCTATCAAAAGGCGTTTGCAACCGATCCCGTTTCTGCCTTTGGCAGCGTGATCGGCGTCAACCGCGAAGTCGATGATTCGCTGGCAGAGGAGATATCCAAGCTCTTTGTCGAAGCCATCGCAGCCCCGTCTTTCAGCGAGGGCGCAAAGGCCAAATTCAGCGCCAAAAAGAATCTTCGCCTGTTGACGGTGAAGCCGGCGGCTTCGGGCAAGGTAATCAAGCAAATTTCCGGCGGGCTGTTGCTGCAGGACGCTGATAGGGAAGATGCCCCTGCAAGCGACCTGAAGGTCGTGACCGTGCGCCAGCCATCGGCAGAGGAAATGGATACGCTGCTTTTTGCCTGGAAAGTGGCTAAGCACGTCAAGTCAAACGCTATAGTCTATGCCCGCGACGGCCAGACCCTGGGTGTAGGGGCGGGGCAGATGAGCCGCGTGGATGCTGCCAAATTTGGCGCCATGAAAGCGGTTTTGCCGCTGGCCAACTGTGCCGTTGCTTCTGACGCCTTCTTCCCTTTTCCTGACGGTCTTGAAGCGGTCGCAGCAGCCGGCGCAACGGCGGTCATTCAACCCGGTGGCTCGGTTCGTGACCAGGAAGTCATTGACGCAGCCAACCGGCTCAATTTGGCGATGGTATTTACCGGCGTACGACACTTCCGGCACTGATTGGGGTCTAGGGAAGAGTTGGCGTCATGGAAAAAGACTATTTGGTGCCGGAACTGACATGTCTTTTGACGCCGGAAATGATCTAAACTCGGAAATGGTGGATTAGCGAAAGCCTGCCGGATGCCGCGAATTGGGGAGTGCCGGGCACTTTTTGACGGCGTTACAATGCGCGTCAGAGCCGAATGGTGCGCTGACTTGAAGATGGCAGCGCATATTTTCACAAAAATGCGGGTTCCTCTGCACCGCGTTTGGACCGCCGGCGTCAGTTCAATGGAACAGAAGCCTGGGCACAGGAACTCCCATACATGACCATTAAGGTTAAGACCCAAATCAGCAAAATTCGAAAAACGGCCCTTCTTGCGAGCGCGGCGATTGGCCTTCCCTGCTCAGCCCTGGCAAATCCGCCGCAACAACCTGCCCCACCCGCAGCCGCCACACCTGCCAGTCCCGCTACCGGGGCGGCCACCACGCAAAAACCGGATCGCTCTGCCGCTTACTATCATTTCGGCCTGGCGCACATGTACGAGGACATGGCCACCAATTACGGTCGCCCCGAGTACGCCACCCGCGCTATCGAGGAATACAAGCTCGCGCTTGATGCGGATCCTGGATCGAAGTACCTGAATAGTGGACTGGCGGAACTCTACCTCCGCACCGGCCGAGTGCGCGACGCGGTGCTGGCCGCGCAGGAGATCCTCAAAACTGAGCCCAACAATCTGGACGCGCACAAGCTGCTGGGCCGTGTCTATCTGCAATCCCTGGGCAATGTTCAAAATGGCGGCCCCTCCGAGAAGGTGCTGCAGCTGGCCATCGGCGAATACACCAAGATTGTGGAGCTGCAGAGCAACGATATTGAGAGCCGGCTGCTTCTGGGGCAGCTCTACACGCTGGCTCACGACACCCCGCACGCGGAAGAACAATTCAAAGCTGCCCAGCACATCGATCCCAACTCAGAAGATGTCGTGCTAAACCTGGCGCGGTTGTACAGCGATTCCGGCGATATGAACCGCGCGATCCAGGTGTTGAGCGCAGTGCCCGCCGACGACCGTACAGCCAAGATGGATTATGCCCTGGGCATGAGCTACGACCAGCTCAAGGAAAATAAAAACGCGATCGACGCCTACGGCAAGGCTTTCGATATGGAGCCGGATAACCTTGATGCGGAGCGCGGCCTGGCACAGGCGTTGTTGAACGATGGACAGTTGGGAGCGGCCCTCAAACACTTTGAAGCCATCTCGGTGGCCGACCCGCAAGACGCCCAGACGTACACCCGGATTTCGGAAATCGAACGCAAGCAGGGTCACTACGAGCAGGCGCTCACCACGCTGAAAAAGGCCAAGGCGCTGGCCTCGGATTCGCTGGAGATCGGTTACAACGAAGCTCTGATCGAGGACTCGCTGGGGCACTACGACGATGCTGCGCAGTCGCTACAGCTGTTGGTCAAGCAGACCACCCATCCTGACGGCCAATACGCTGACGCGGAGAAGAATAACCGCTCCATCTTCCTCGACCGGCTGGCGAATGTATACCGCGAGCAGAATAAGACGGATCAGGCGGTGCAAGCCTACCAGCAGATGGTTGCCATGGGCGGAGATTACGCCGAGCGTGGGTACCAGGGCGAAGTGGATGCCTATCGCGATGCCAAGCAGTACGACAAGGCCACCCAAGTCGCCCAGCAGGCAGCGCAGGCCATGTCGAAGGATAAGAGTGTGCAGTTGATGCTCGCCTTGCAGCTGGTCGACACCAGCAAGTCCGAGGAAGGTATCAAGCTGGCCAAGGCGCAACTGCACGGCGATGCGGGGGATCGTGACGTACACCTGGTGCTGGCACAGATGTACACCAGGCTGCGCCGCTGGAAGGATGCAGCCGACGAAATCGACGCGGCCGACGCTCTCTCCGTCCAAAAGGACGGGCGGGCGGAGAAGCCGGGCGCATCTGGTCCAATTCCCGTGAGTCAGGATGACAAGATCTACATCTACTTCCTGCGCGGGGCGCTCGACGAACGCCAGAAGCACTACGATTCCGCCGAAGAGCAGTTCCGCAAAATTCTGGCCATCGACAGCAACAACAGCATGACCCTTAATTACCTCGGGTACATGCTGGGCGATCGGGGAGTCAAGCTGGACGATGCACTGTCTATGGTGCAGAGGGCAGTAAAGCTGGATCCGCAAAATGGCGCTTACCTGGATTCGCTTGGCTGGGTGTACTTCAAGATGGGCCAATACGCGTTGGCCGAAGCCAACCTGCGCAAGGCCAGTGAGCGCATGGGGCAGGACCCGGCCGTACATGACCACTTGGGCGAGTTATACGAAAAGACTGGCCGCCTGAAGTTGGCCGCTGCGCAATGGGAACAGAGTCTCTCTGAGTATGCCCGCACCGTGCCCGCGGATGCCGAGCCCAGCGACGTGAACAAGGTGCAGAAGAAGCTTGACAGCGCACGGGTCAAGCTGGCCAAAGAAGAATCGGCGGGCGCCAGCCCGAAGAACTAGGGAGGCGAGATTTTTGCCCTGCCGCCTGGCGTTGCTGTACCGAACGACGCCGGCCACCTGCTGGCTCAGCGAGAGCATGTCGAAGCAGCCCACCCCTATCGAACGCCGTTCCAGCGTGATCGCGCCCGGGTAATCCATGCCCGGGCCTTTCGCCGCCTGGCTGGAAAAACGCAGGTCTTTACCCACCGCTATTCCGATCACTTTCGCAGCCGCCTCACCCACACCATGGAGGTGGCGCAGATCTCGCGCGCCATCGCAAGCGCGCTCGAGCTGAACGAGGACATGACCGAAGCGTTGGCGCTGGTGCATGACATAGGGCATCCTCCGTTTGGCCATGCCGGGGAGCGGGCCCTGGACGAGGCTTTGCAGGAATTTGGCCAGCGCTTCGATCACAACCTGCACGCGCTGCGCATGGTCGAGTACTTCGAGGTTCGCTATGCCGGCTTTCGCGGGCTGAACCTCACCCTGGGCGTCCGCGAAGGCATCGTCAAACACTCGCGCAGTTACTCGCCCGCAGAACACCCCGAGCTACGCTGTTATTTTCTTGATCAGCAACCACCGCTCGAAGCGCAGCTTATCGATCTGGCGGACGAGATCGCCTATCTGACTGCTGACATGGACGACGGCATGGAAGCCGGGATGCTCCATCCGGAAATGCTGCGCCGGCATGTACACATCTTCGACGAATCATTGCGGGTGGTGGAGCGTGAGTTCCCCGCTGCGCCAGAAAACCTGCAGGCCAACGAGGCCTTGAAGAAGATGCTGAATACACTGGTGGGAGACCTCATCCGGGAAACGGCGCGTCGAGTGGACGCTGAAGGAATTGTCAGTCTGGAGGATGTCCGGCGCTCGCCGCAGCGGCTGGTCGCTTTCTCTCCGCAAATGGAAGAACTCCGCCGCGAGGCCAAGCAGCATCTGTATGCCGCACTTTACAGCAGCGAGGAACTGCAGCGGGACCTGCAGGAGGCGGCGATGGTGGTACGCAATCTATTTACCCACTGGGTGAACGATCCCTCGCACTTACCAGCCGCCAATCAGTCGCAGATTCCCGCCCACGGCGTTCCCCGGGTGGTGGCTGACTATATTGCCGCGATGACAGACAACTACATCCTGCTGCAGTATGCCGAATGGGTTAAAGGTCGAGGATCTGCTCCGGGCTGAGCCTACCGGCGCAGAGATCGCGGAAGGCGGCAAGATTTCCATAGAATCTGCCCAGCCGGTCGACGTATGCTTCCGGCCGCAGACTTCGGACCAGGTTCTTCAGGCAGGGGCCAACGATGAACCTGAAGACATGGGACCAGCGGAAGGTTCCCTTGCGAGCGAGGTAGATTGGATTGGCGACCTGTGAATACCCCAGGCGCACTCCGGGGATTCGTCCAACCTTGGTGCTGAGGTGGACTCCGCATGCGTTCGAGATATGGACCACGGAACCGAAGAAGGCCAATTGCCTGGAAAAATCCCAATCTTCGTACCAGCCATAAAGTGGAAGCGTCTCATCGAAGCGGAGCTCATGCTTGCGGATGGTAGCCAAACGGACGCACATGTTGCATCCGTAGGCCAGATAGGCATCGGTAATCCTCTGTTCGCACTCGGCGCCATTGCTACTGGCGATGATTGACTTTGCCTGTTCTACGGTAAGACCGGGTCCTTTTACGTCGTCAGCGAGCACTCGTCCGGTGGAAGCCACCACCTCGGGATGTTCCACAAAAAATCGCTCAGTGATCTTTACGTATTGTGGGTCCGGATAGAAATCGTCATCGATGAAGAGCAGGATATCGTGGTCGCCAGCCCAGGTCAGGATTGCGTTGCGTTGGCGGGTCAGGCCTAGCGGCGCCTGAATGAAGGTCACGTGGGGAAATTGGTTCGCCGCGTCTGCGATGTCCTCTGCCTCTGCGTACGCCACCACAATTGCATCCGGTTGTCTTTGCTGTTTCGCAAGAAACGCTATCGTTTCGGCCAGTATGGCGGGACGGCTGCGGGTGGGGATGCCCACCACCAACCTGGTTTGGCTTTCCATCGCTCCAGCTTAATCCGAGTAACCACCATTCGCAGTAAGTAGTACTCTAAAAGTAACCAGCACCGTCACCGACCCACGCCTTGGCCCATTTTGGGGAGTGGCGGCACGACCAAAGTCGTGTCGCGGTATGCAATTCTCTTATTACGCTTAAACTGACCCGGTTGATATGATGGGCGGATGCAAGTGCTGGTCTATTCCGCTACCTGGTGCCGTGATTGCCGTGAAGCCAAACGCTTTTTAGAAAAGCACCAGATCGCTTACACCGAGATCGATATTGAGAGTATTCCCGGCGCCGCCGAGGAGGTCGTTCGGCACGTAGGCAAGCGAGCCATCCCTCAATTCGTCCTCGACGGCAAGTGGATCCAGCCCTACCGTCCCGGCCAGGGCTTTCTGCACGACGAAATGGCGGAGCTATTCGGCGTGGGCAACTTACGAAACTGAGGAGACTTCGCTGTCGGCCGGTCCAGGGTCATTCAGGATGCTGCGCGCGTCCACCTCATCCTCTGGGCTTACCTGCAGCTGCAATCCTCCCAAACCGGTTCCGTACAGCACGGCAGACTCTTCCCCTACCAAAAAACTGGTGATTCCTGCAGAGTCCAGACGAGTCTTGGCCAAGTCAGCTTCTAAAACATCGCGATATCGTTCAATCGTGATCAGTTCCGGTTCTTCTTCCACGAAGTAATCCTCCTAAACCAGTGAGATGCAGCAACGATAGAATAGACGTTCCGGAGGCTCTGGTTTGATCGCTCGTTACACCCGCCCGGCAATGGGCCGGATCTGGAGTGAAGAAAACAAATACCGTATGTGGCTGGAAGTCGAAGCCACTGCTTCCGAGGTTTTGGCTGAAACCGGCATCGTACCCCGGCCGGCGGCGCTGGCCATTCGCGCCTGCGGAGAGGTCGACGTCGCCCGCATTCAGGAGATCGAAGCAGAGGTCAAACATGACGTCATCGCCTTCACTACCGCCATGGCGGAGAAGATCGGCCCGGAAGCTCGCTGGCTGCATTACGGTCTCACTTCCAACGACGTAGTGGATACCGCCCAGGCGCTGCAGATCAAAGACGCGTCTGCCCTGATTCGCCAGGGCATACTCGCGCTCGCGGACATTCTCCGCCAGCGGGCGCTGGAGTTTAAGCACACTCCGACCATTGGCCGCACCCACGGCATCCACGCCGAACCGACCACGTTCGGCTTGAAGCTGCTGAACTGGTATGCCGAGATCCAACGCGACCTCGCCCGCTTCGATGCGAGCGCGGAAGACATGCGCGTGGGCAAGCTGTCGGGCGCGGTGGGCACCTTCGGCCATCTCAAACCCGAACACGAAGTAAGCATTTGCACCAGGTTAGGACTCCGCCCAGATCCAATTGCTACCCAGGTTATCCAGCGCGATCGTCACGCCGCCTACATCGCTACCCTCGCCGTGCTGGCTTCGACCCTGGATAAAATCGCCGTCGAGGTTCGCCACCTGCAACGCACTGAAGTGCGGGAAGCGGAGGAGTTTTTCTCCGAAAAGCAGAAGGGCTCATCCTCCATGCCGCACAAGCGGAATCCAATCACGTCAGAACAGATCAGCGGGCTGGCACGCGTGATCCGCTCGAATACCCAGGCGGCCCTGGAAAATGTGCCCCTGTGGCATGAGCGGGACATCTCCCACTCCTCGGTCGAGCGCATCATTTTTCCCGATTCCACCATCCTGACCGACTATCTGCTAGCCAAGACCACGACGCTTGTCGAGAAGCTTTTGGTTTATCCGCGCCGCATGCTCAAGAACCTGGAGAGCACCGGAGGCCTCATCTTCTCCGGGCAGCTGCTTCTCGATTTGGCAGAAGCCGGAATGTCGCGCGAGGAGGCTTACCGGTTGGTTCAGGCCCACGCTATGAACGCCTGGAAAGAAGACCTGGTCTTCCGCGACCTGATACAGCAGGACCCTGCCATCACTCAGCGCCTTCCCAGCCTGGAGAAAACATTCCAATGGGAACGGCAGTTGGCCAACGTGGATGCGATCTTTGAACGGGTTCTGGCGTGAATCTAACCGTGGCGGTGACTGGAGCCAGCGGATCCATCTTCGGCCAGCATCTCTTGCGTGCGCTGGACTTTGATCCGCGCGTCACCCATGTCAACTTCATCGCCTCGGAAAATTCATTGCGGGTCATGGCGGAGGAGCTCGAGATCAGCGGCCGCAACGAGCTAGCCGCAAAACTCTTAGGTAAGCCGTCAACCAAGGTGCAGCAACTCTCTGAAAGCGACATCGGCGCCGGCCCTGCCAGTGGTAGCTATCCCGCCGATGGCATGATCATTCTGCCCTGCAGTATGGGTACCCTGGCGGGCATCGCCAACGGACTAGCATCCAACCTGATCGAACGAGCAGCCGATGTCAGCCTCAAAGAGCGGCGGCCTCTTATCCTCTGCATTCGCGAGACGCCCTTCAACAAAATTCACCTGCGCAACATGAGCCTGGCCGCCGATGCAGGAGCGGTCATCTTTCCCGTGATTCCTGCGTTCTACAATCGGCCCATGGATGCCGCCGAAATGGCAGAACAATTCGTCTGCCGGGTGCTGGCCCACATTGGCTTGCCCCAACCGGGCGCCTATGTGTGGAAGGGACCGTCAAGCGATCCGCGCAAAACCGATCACTGACCAGTGGTTGCGTTGTCGCTGCTGGGAATCCGGTGCACCATCGCCATCCTTGCCGGCTGTGCATTCAGAAAGTCCACTACGCTGGGTCCTACCTGGCTCACACAATCCTGTGGCGCAAGATGCCCACATCCGTCGTACACGTCGAGCACCGATTGCATGATCTCCTGGTGCAGCCGGTAGCCCACCGAAAGCGGGATCAGCTTGTCCTGGTCGCCCCAGCCGATCAGCACCGGCATGGTCAGCGCGCCTAATTTTCCATCCACCAAGTCCTCCCCGGTCATCATAGATTGGACGCTGCGACGCACCACCCACCCGACATGATCCCCCCGGCGCAGCATCGCCATGGCGAGGAAGCCGGGCAGCGGCCGCGGGTGGGGTATCAGTATTTCCTCAAGCTTGACCAAATCCCTGGGCGAGGCCGGCTGAAAAAGCGCGGGATCGAAACTAAGTTGGAACCGCAAACCGGCGCTGTCAAGCAGCACCAGGCGGCGGATGCGCTGCGGTTGCTGCAACGCAACCTGCATGGCGATCCATCCGCCCATCGACCAGCCGGCCATGTCCACCTGTTGCAAATGCTGGCTGTCGAGGAAGCCTTCCACCATTGCTGCCTGCTGCGAGATGGAGTAGCGCGCATCCCGGGGCTGCTCGGAATCTCCATATCCCAGCAAGTCCAGCGCGTACACGCGATTGCCGCTATTGATCAGCTGCGGGATAAGGTTGGCCCAATCCTCGCCTCGGCTACCCAGCCCGTGGACCAGCAGGAGCGGCCTGCCGGATCCACCCACCAGGTAATGCATCTTGTAACCGTTGACCGTTACATAGTTGCTGTGCACCCCGTTGAGCCGCAACCTGGCATCAATCTGCCGGTCAACCAGCCACAACGGATTTCGCCAGGCCAGGATCACAAACCCCAACGCAGAGAGCAGCAGGACGACTGCTGCAATACGGACCACCCTGCGGGTGGACTCCGTAGCCTCGATTGCCTTCTCTTCCGACTTCATCTGCTCTCGACTCCAAATGCCTTCTCAATCACCCGCACGGTGACGGGCGCGACCCGATACTCGTCCATCGCGGCGCGATCTACCCACCGGACCTCGTCCGCATCGCTGCCCACCAACGGACTGCCGCCGGTCACCCGGCAGACAAAATCGATCAGCACGTAGTGGTAGCGAACCCGCCCAGATTCCTCGTCCCTGACAATCCTGTCCAGGATCTCCACAACCCCGGCCGCAGTTACCGTCAGCCCGGTTTCCTCCAGGACCTCACGTACCACACCCTGCTGCAGCGTCTCGCCCACTTCCAGCGCGCCTCCGGGTAGGGACCATTCCCCTTTGAGGGGCTCATTGCCACGGCGCACCAGCAGTACCTTGGTACCGTCGGTGACCACGGCGCCAACGCCGACGATCGGCGACTCCGGATACTCACGACGCACAGAGGTGCTCCTGCTCAGGGCTTCCGCCCCGAAAACCCAACCTTTAGGAACTGGCAGAGGGAAAGTTTTGTTACAGCCTGATTAATATTACTCTGAAAATCGGATCGGCTTTCCGTATTCCTCGGCGAAAACTGTGCGCGCCATTCTAAAACGCTCGCCGCGAAATTTATCCGGGCCTTTCAGGTGCCCTATGCCGAGCAGTGCCACGACGGAGTAGCTGAGAGGCAGCTTGAGCACCTCGTGCACCTTATCCTCCTCGAAGCCCTCCATCGGCGCCGTGTCATACCCCAGCACCTCAGCCATCAGGAGCATGTGGGTAAAAGCCAGCATGACCTGACGGTTGAGCCACACTGGCATGTTGGGATGGTTTGACAGGTAATTCGGGATGGTGGTCTTGGCCTGCTCGGCGTAGTTTTCCGGCATGCCGCCCTGGCGTCCCAGCCGCAACATCTCATCCAGATCGCCGCTGCGCCATCCGTCGGCATCGCCGCAAGCCACGATCATGACCGAGGCTTCCTCGACTTTGGCCTGGTTGAAACAGGCCGCACGCAGCCTCTTCTTTTGTTCCGGACTACGGACAACGATAAAGCGCCACGGTTGCAAGTTGTAGCTACTGGGTGCTTCCAATCCAGCCTGCAGAATCCCCAGCAAATCGGTGTCTGGGATCGGGCTCTCATCAAAACTGGGGGAGGCCCGTCGCTCCGCAATTGCCCGGGATAGCGACTTCTCCTCGTTGGACATCAGTGGATCTCGCTCATCGCAAGCTCATTGCCGTAAGGGCGTTGACTCGGTGCCTCGGCGAACACCCATAACCCGTGAAAGCCTTCGCGCAATTCGGGATGGGCCTGGAGGGTTGCCTTCATCAATTCCAAATTGCGGGCTCGGGTAGCCACCGGATCACCCGTGTCCGCGGTGGAATAGCGTAGCACCAGATCCAGACCTCCCAGCGAACCGTCGGTGTGCATTTGGCTGACCGGAAAGGTGTTGTTGCCCGAAGTAATAACCATCGGCTGGGCTCCAGGTAAGCCGTCCGGCTTGGCGCCTTCCGCTTCCTGATTCAACTTGTCCAGGTTCGCACTGGTCATGAAGTCTGCCGGTGCCGCCAGGTAGGCGGCGGTAGTGTAATAAAAATACGCATTCCACTTCTGGTTTTTTTGGCTGAAGGCGCGCGCTTTGGTCCAATACCAAACGCTGTCGTGTCCTGCCACCAACAACGGCTTCACAAACAAACCGGCCAGTTGCCAGTCCCCATTCTTTTGCAGCAGGAACGCGATTTGCTGGGGCTGCTTTACCCCCGTAGCATGCACCAGGACCAGGGCAAATTGGCCCTGCGGGAGTTGGGAAATCGTGACGTCTACATGCACCGGCGAGTTGGCTACCCCGCAATAGAACACTGTGTCTTCCGCGGCCGTCTTCAAATCCGAAGCGTCCAGGCCGTACAACGCGTCTATGGTGATGGTCGCCCCGGCCAGCAGCGGCGCGGTCTGCTCAATGGTGTTTGCGATGGGATCAAATTGCGCTCTTACCTTGGCGATGGTCAGCGCTTGCACTGCTGAGGCATTCCCGCTCTGCACCCCGGAAGCAAGATTGTGTGCTGACTGCGTCAGGGCAGCCCGTTCGGCCTCAGTCATTTGCGCCTGCGTGGTGCAGGAGACAGCGAACATCCGGGCAGGCGCCAGAAGCGTAACCACAGTAATCACAACTGCAAGGGATTGGCAGGACCGAAGCATAGAAGTAGACCGTTAGGTTCCTTACCAGGGAGCGAAAGGTTCGCTCCCTGGTATCGACCACTGCTAGTCTAGTACACAGAGGGGAAATGGGGATGGCTCGAGCAATCACGACCGTCGGGTGCACTCTGCTGCTGCTGTCGACATTGTGCGCGCAGAGCATTCCTCCTCGACTGCACGGTAAATCTGCGGATTCCGCACCGTCGCCTCAAGCCCAGCCT
>CAZSUK010000622.1:0-3679 GCA_964609355.1 uncultured Acidobacteriaceae bacterium
ACCGGCGACAACACCAACGCCCTTGCGGCCGCCAATCAGCAGACCACAGGCGTGCTGTCGAACGGCACGATCAGCCTCTCGGGCGCCGTGGGCGCGCTCATCAGCGGGGCGGGCGCCCTGGCGCAGCAGGTGAACACCGCGCAAACGGCGCAGACGGCGGTGAACACGCAGGCGACGACCAACGTGCAATCGATCTCCGGAGTCAATCTCGACGAGGAGGCGGCCAACCTCATGCAGTGGCAGCAGGCCTATCAAGCCTCCGCGCAAGCACTGTCGGTCGCGAACGGCCTGTTCACGACTTTCATGGACTCGATCAACGGCACCTTTAGCTAAGGATTAAAAGACATGCGCGTCACTCAAAGCATGGAGCAGGCCCAGTTCTTGAGCGCGCTCAACCAGCTCGAGTCCAATATCTCGACCACCCAGGACGGCATTTCCTCGGGACTCGCGTTCAGCACCGCGTCGCAAGATCCGGTCGGTGCGGGTCTCGTCGCCGGCTACAACCAGGTGCTGGCACAAAGCCAGCAGTACACCTCGAACGGCAACAGCGCGACCGGGAGCCTGAATACCGAGGACAGCGCACTCACGCAATTGCAGAACCAGCTGCAGAGCCTGCGTGACCTCGCGCTCGAGGCCAACAATGCCACCGAGTCACCGTCCGACTTGAGCGCCATCGCCACCCAAGTCCAACAGATCCAGCAAAGCATCCTGTCGGTCGCCAACACCCAGGACGGCACCGGGAACTACATCTTCGCCGGCTACTCCACGCAGACGCAGCCATTCGCGCAGAGTACGACCGGCGCAACCTACAGCGGCGATCAGGGGCAGCGGCAGGTGCAAATCGGCGCGGGGCAGACGGTGGTAGTGGGCGACAACGGCAATCTGGTCTTCAATCAGGTCAAGACCGGCAACGGCACGTTCAATGTGACGCCTGCCGGTGCGAACACCGGGACGGGCATCCTCGGCGCGACCGCCGTCACGGATCCGGCCGATTACACCGGCGGCACCTATTCGATCGAATTCACCGCCCCGGATGCCTACCAGGTGGTGAACTCGGGCGGAACGGTGGTCACGTCGGGGAACTACACGAGCGGGCAGGCCATCACGTTTGCCGGCGTGCAGGTGACGTTATCCGGTGCGCCGGCCAGCGGCGACTCGTTCGCTGTCGCGCCGAGCACGGACCAGAGCGTCTTCACCACCGTGCAGAATCTCGCCAATGCCTTGCAGCAAAGCACGACCACGCCGACGGGACAGGCGCAGCTCAACAATTCCATCGTCGCCGCCATCAACGGCATCGATCAGGCGCTCAATAACACGCAAACCGTGCAGTCGAGCGTCGGCGCCCGGCTGAACACCATCACCACCGCCCAGGCGGTGGCCACGACTCAGCAAACGCAGCTGCAGCAATCGATCTCGAACATTCAAAGCCTCGATTACCCGAGCGCCGTGACGAGCCTCGACTCGGAGAACACGACCTTGACCGCCGCGATGGAAGCGTACACGCAGACCCAGGGGCTCTCGCTCTTCAAGTATCTGCAGGGCTAGAGGTTCTCAAGGGCTAGTGATGATGGCCGCCGGCGCCGTGCACGTGTCCGTGCTCGAGCTCCTCGGCAGTTGCATCGCGTACCTCGACCACCTCGACGTCGAAATGCAACGTCTGATCGGCGAGCGGATGATTGCCGTCGAGGGTGACCATGTCGCCCACGACCGTGGTCACCGTGAATAAGCGCATGCCCTCGTCCGTCTGCGCCTGAAACTGCATGCCCTTGCGAATCTCGCCCGCGCCTTGCAGGGAGCGCTTGGGTACGCGCTGCACCAGTGCCTCGTTGCGCGTGCCGTAGCCCTCTTCAGGTGCCAGGCTCACCTCGATGCGGTTGCCCTGGGCTTTACCCTCCAGCGCCTTCTCCAGGCCCGATACCAGATTACCGTGGCCCTGGATGTAGGCGAGCGGCTCGCCGCCCGCCGAGCTATCGAGTACCTTGCCGTGGTCGTCTTTGAGCGTGTAGTGGATCAGCACCACGCTATCTGCCGCTATTTGCACTTGTGATTCTCCTGTGCGCCTTTCTCGACGCTGCTATGCGTCGTCGCCGACGCGGAAAGCTGGACCAAACTATTTCGCGATGCGCCCCTCGAGGTCGTAGGCACCGGATTTGGTGATCCGCACCTGCGCCCAATCGCCGACCTTGAGGCCCTTGCCGTCCAGGATGTGCACCACGCCGTCGATCTCCGGCGCATCGCTCGATGAGCGTGCGATCGCGACATCTCCGTCGATGCGGTCGATCAGGACTTGCAGCGTGCGGCCGATTTTTTTCTTCAGCCGCTTGGCGCTGATCTCGGCGGAGAGCTCCATGAAGCGGGCACGCCGCTCGTGCTTCACCTCTTCCGGCACCGGCGTCTCGTGCAACGCGTTGGCCGTGGCGCCCTCGACCGGGGAGTACTCGAAGCAGCCGACACGGTCGAGCTGAGCGCTGCGCAGCCAGTCGAGAAGCTCTGCGAAGTCTGCCTCGGTTTCGCCGGGAAATCCGACGATGAAGGTGCTGCGGATCGCAATGTCCGGCACGTCGCGCCGCCATGCGGCGATTCGATCGAGCGTATTCTCCGCTGCGGCCGGACGGCGCATCAGCTTCAAGATGCGCGCGCTGGCGTGCTGGAAGGGGATGTCGAGGTAAGGCAGTACCCGCCCATCGGCCATGAGCTCGACGACCTGATCCACGTGCGGATAGGGGTAAACGTAGTGCAGCCGGATCCAGATGCGTAGCTCACCGAGGGCCTCGGCGAGGTCGTAAAAGCGCGTGCGGCGCGCAACGCCGCGCCACGGCTCCTCGGCATATTTCAGATCGGCGCCGTAGGCGCTCGTGTCCTGCGAGATGACCAGGAGCTCCTTCACGCCGGCGCCCACGAGGCTCTCGGCCTCGCGCAGCACTTCGCCGATGGGCCGGCTGGCCAGGCGGCCGCGCATGGAGGGGATGATGCAGAAGCTGCAGTGGTGATTGCATCCTTCCGAGATCTTGAGATAGGCGTAGTGACGCGGCGTGAGCTTCACGCCGCCGGCGGGAATCAGGTCGAGGAAGGGCTGATGCTTGGGCGGCAAGAACTCGTGCACCGAGGCGACGACTTCCTCATAACGCTGCGGGCCCGTGATTTTCAGCACTTGCGGATGCCGCGCGAGGATTTTCTCGGGCTGTGCGCCGAGACATCCGGTGACGATGACCTTGCCGTTTTCGGCCAGCGCCTCGCCGATAGCCTCGAGCGACTCGTCGATCGCGGCATCTATGAAGCCGCACGTGTTCACCACGACGAGATCGGCGGCGCGATAGCTGGGCGCGACTTCGTAACCTTCGGCGCGCAGGCGCGTGAGGATGCGTTCGGAGTCGACCAGCGCTTTGGGGCATCCCAGGCTGACGAAGCCAACTTTTGGGGTGTTAACGGCTTTCAACGATGCATCGACCTGGTGAGGGAAAGGCGGCGGATTCTACTCTAGAAGGCCCGGATTTTGCCGACACATGGTATATACCGCCCGGCATATGGACAAGCCGGACCTCGAGGCGAGTGACCTGGCTGCGATGATCCATGCCGGGCGCTATGCGGACCTGGAGACGAAGACCCGCGAGATCGTCCGCGGACGGCCGGACTGCGGGCTGGCCTGGAAGGCGTTGGGCGTGTCCCTGACCCTGCAGGG
>CAZSUK010000623.1:0-4799 GCA_964609355.1 uncultured Acidobacteriaceae bacterium
AGTAGCTATGAAATAGACCGCGTCTGTGACGATTTCTATGTCGCGGGTTGCCCAACCAACTTCCTAAGCACTTCACCAGCCCTCTCGGCGGATAACCGCGAGGCCTGGTCGCGGAGTGGCGAGCCTTTCTCTACGTGGACGCAATCGTGCAACAATACCGCGGCTGCAATCAGATGCAAGTTTGCGCCCTCCTGCTCGGCGAGGAGGCGCGCGTTCTGCCACACCCGATTTACGTGGCTCAGGTCATGAGAGCCGTCCGTCGATTCGTCAAGCCAAGGTAGCAATTGGGCGGCGAGGTCCTGAAACGGCGCGAAATCTTCGACAAACATGGGCGATAGTTTATCTCGTTTCTACGAAACTTCCGCTCAACCTACTAACGAAGATACCGATCACACACCGTATGCGGACTCCCCGTTACTGATCCCATAGGCCGACCCCGTGATACCTTACCCCCTGCGAAGAGCTTTGGTTACGGGAACAAGCTTCGGAATCGGATTGGCAATAGCGCTGCACGTTGCTTGTGAGGGATGAAGGACTCGGAGCCAAGATGGAAAAGCTCGCGTCACGATACACCGTGACCGAGCTTCAGTTGATCGAAGGCTTTCTTGATGCGAATCTCGAAATCCTGAATCAGGAAACTGCGGCACTTGAGCTGCCCGAGTGAAGACTGAAGCAGTGAGTCCAGAGGCGCAGGAATCGCGACCATTCTTTGAGCAGTTCTTCCCATGGTCAAACCCATGCTCTGTTCTCGCCAAGGAAATGCGCTCGTTGAGGCGCTAATCGGCATCAACGTCGATGAATCTGGCCTTAAGATTTCGGCAGTATTGTCATCGTTGCGTCGGCGACACAGCGAAAACCAATGTGATTGGTCGCGCTACTCACATCCCCCTTACCTCGTGAGCCGACGAGATAACGGGAGCAGTATTGATCCGTACAGAGAAATGAGCCTCCGCGTTGGACGCGTTTGGGTATGCCTGGCTCGCTGGGATCGACTGAGGATGAAGGACCTTGCGGATTGCGGGCCAGCCCGTGCGGCGCGAGCCATGCGTAATAGTCCGGTCGATACCAGTCGCTGGTCCATTGCCATACGTTGCCCGACATGTCATAGAGCCCGTAGCCATTGGCGCTGTACTGTGCAACCGGTGCGATCCCGGCAAATCCATCTGCTGCATTGTCACGGTTGGGGAAGTTTCCCTGATGTGTATTGGCCATCCAGTGGTTATGCGGCGCAAATGTATCGCCCCACACAAATGGTTTCCCGGTAAGGCCGCCGCGGGCGGCAAATTCCCATTCAGCTTCGGTCGGTAGTCGCTTCCTGCCCACTTCGCGTAGGCGGCGGCATCTTCATAAGCGATCTGGACGACGGGATACTGCTCGCGTCCGCGAATACTGCTGTGCGGCCCAAGCGGATGTTGCCAGTCGGCGCCCGGAACGTAGCGCCACCACTGTGAGTAGTCGTCGAGTGGCACGGAATGGGATGGAGGTGTAAATACAATCGATCCTGGTACGAGGTCGTTCGCGGCTGCACCAGGAAAATCTTTTGGCTGAGGCTTACGCTCCGCGATGGTTTTATAACCTGTTGCTTTCACGAAGCGTGCAAACTGGGCATTTGTGACATCGGTCTTGTCCATCCACAAGCCATCCACGTAAACGCGATGGATGGGCCGGGCATCGTCCATAGCTTCACCGCCACCATGGGGCAGAGTGCGGGGGTCGGCGCTACCCATAGAAAATTCTCCGCCTGGAATCCAGACCATTCCTTCTGGTGCGGAATTTGGCGGTGGATTGATGTTTGCACGCGTGGGAAGAAATCCATTGAGATTCGCGTAGGGAGTGGATGCGGAGTGCAGCCGCATTGGCCGCCACAATAGAGCGCTCGACACGGCAACGGCCGCCAGCAGAAGCGCCAAAGACCAAGGCACAGTCTTTCCGATCGAAGCCCGTCCCGAGCATGTTTGGAGAGTGCACTTAGAATTCATGACGCAGCACCCTTACTGCAACTGAACCGTAACTTGATCGATCTTTCCTGTGAACCGATTGGGACTGCGGTAGGCCGAACTGACCGGGGAGCCAAGATCGCTGCCCACATCCAGCGTTTCCGTATACGAACTGCCGTTGACATTGGTGAAGTTCGCGTTGCCCTGTTCGGTGCCATTGATGGTAAGTTGCGCGCTTCCTGTTTTCGCCCCTGAGCCAACAGGCGAACCTGCGACGGGCTGGGCCGTGACCTTCAACACGATATGTGCCTTGCCCGGCCGGAGCGGGTTTTGCGACACGAGCCTTCCTGTGCAATTGCCAAAGGCATTCACTTCATACACGATATGTCCGCGGTCAACATAAAACGTGAATCCACCATAACGGCTGCCTTGCGCGAGGATGACACCGGTTGCACCCGCTGGAGGTATTTCCACATCGGCAGCGAGCGTGAAGCTGAGCCCGGCAATGTGAGGAAGAACTGCATTCGGCAAACGCTCCACGCCGTCACGAAATAGCAGCAGTTTTCTGCCTCCCCCGGGCAGAGGTTGTTTGCCACCTGGCTGGAAAATCGGATAGACGTTGTTGCGCTTCGCCTCCTGGTAAAAGAGCTGCTGCAGTTCTTTAAGCTTTTCCGGATGAGTCGCAGCCAGGTCATGGGCCTGGCTGTAGTCGTCGCTCGTGTGATACAGCTCCCACGGCTGTTTATCCGCTCCGCCGGCAGGAGTGGGTTCCCAGGAAGACCATGCGCGGCGTCCCGCCCACCAGCCATCTTTGTAAATGGCAAGATTGCCCACCGTAGCAAAGTATTGAATGTGATGCTTGCTGCGTTCGTCAGGGCGATCGAATGTATACAGCAAGCTCGAGCCTTCCAGCGGAAGCTGTTCGGTGCCGTTGACCCGATCCGGTGTTTTGATTTGCGCTGCTTCGTAGATGCTTGGAGCAATATCAGTGACATGCTGGAATTGGCTGCGCAGACCGCCCTTATCGTGAATTCTTTGAGGCCACGAAATGATCATCGGATCTGTCGTGCCGCCGAGGTGAGATGCGTCCATCTTTGTACCCTGAAAGGGAGTACTAAGAGCCCAGGCCCATGCCGCTGCAAAATGATTCATGTACAGCTCGCTGCCCTCCGCGTCACTGGTAGCCAGTCGCTGCTGGATGGAAAGGGGTTTTCCCTGATCGTCTTTGGCATCGTATCCAGCCGGTCCGCCTTCGGCGCTGGCGCCGTTATCTCCAAAGATTTCGATTACCAGCGTGTTGTCACTCTTTCCGGACTCATTGATTTCCTGGAGAAGCCTGCCAATTTCGTAGTCGGTTTGCTCGGTGAATGCCGCATATACCTCGGCTTGATGTGCCAGCAGCTTTTTCTCATCTGGTGGGAGCGACTCCCACGCAGGCAGGCCGGCAGGGCGCGACGTCAGCTCCGCATTTGCCGGGATTACGCCGAGCTTCTTCTGGCGTTCAAAAGTCGCTCTCCGCATCTCGTCCCACCCAGCATCGAACTTGCCCTTGTACTTTGCGATCCAGTTTTTCGGGACCTGATGTGGCGTATGCGTCGCGCCGGGAGCGTAGTAGAGGAAGAAGGGTTTTTGGGGCGCGACCGCGTCGAGCTGATGCAGCCACCGGATAGCCTCATCCGTCATATCCGTGGTCAACGAGTAGCCCTGTTCTGGTGTGTGTGGCGGTTCGATGGGGACGGTATCGCGAAACAGCCGCGGAAAATACTGGTTATCGTAGCCGGCAAGAAAGCCATAGAAATGCTGAAAGCCAAGACCCGTAGGCCAGCGGTCGAACGGTCCCACCGGACTTACCTGCCAGATGGGCGTGTTATGCCACTTACCAAAAGCAGCAGTGCTGTAGCCATTGTCTTTGAGCACCTCGGCAATGGATGCCGCACTCTTCGGCCACAGGCTGTTGTAACCAGGAAAGCCGCTGGCCGATTCCGCAACCGCTCCGAAACCAACCTGATGATTGTTTCTTCCTGACAACAAGGCAGCGCGCGTGGGCGAGCAGAGAGAATTCACGTGAAAGTTGTTATAGCGAAGGCCGGCGGCGGCGAGTTTGTCGAAGTTTGGCGTCTGGATCGCGCCTCCGAATGTGGAGGTTGCGCTGAAACCCACGTCATCTACCAGGATAAGTACGATATTCGGGGCGCCCTGTCTGGCGGTGACTTCCTCTGGAAACGCGGCTTGGATTTTTTCCGGGTTTGTACTCGTGACCTGCTGCTCGTCGACGTTCGAAGCTTTTTTACCCGAGCAGCCACCCAGAAGGAATGACCCAATTGCCGCCACCACGGTAACTTTACAAAGTAGTCTCATCTGTACCACCGGCCGAGGCAAAGGAGAGTCCTCCCGTCCTGTCCGCCTAGTTTAGAACGCGATCTGACATGACCAAGAAAGGCGCGATCGATAATTTGTCGAAGGAATTCTTTAGCCAGGAAAAAGCTATCGCGATAGGCAACAACAACGAAAGTACGCTGAAATCCGAGTCCCGCGCGCGCCTCGCTGAAGAACAAAATCAGATGTAATCATCAAAGTTGTCTCCGGGCTCACAGTAGAAGAGATCAAGTTGATTGTCAATTTCAGCAAGCATGATCCGTCTTGACAGCACAAGAGAGGCATGGTTGAATTACACCATTGTGAGACATTTGCTCGCGTTCTCATCGTCGCTCGCGCGCACCCCAAAGCCAACGTTCTGTTGCCGCTCTGGTTGTTGACCCTTCGTAAGTTTCCGCTACAAAACTAATTCATAACGCTGTGGATTGCAGCAGACGTGTGTCTGCCTCGCGTTACGCGAGTGCTGACAAGGACATGCGGCGCGCT
>CAZSUK010000624.1:0-6620 GCA_964609355.1 uncultured Acidobacteriaceae bacterium
AGACAAGCTGTACATCCCGATCAGCGCCACAGTCTTAGCCGTCCTGCTCTATAGCCTCTTGCACCGTTAAAGTAGGAAAACATTTCCAGGAAAGAGCATCCACTCAGAGATCTCTCCACTGCGCTCCGCTTCGGTCGAGATCTGCGGTTCGGCGGCTCTCCCTTGGAAATGTTTTTTCGACAGAGGAGTCATGGGCCTTTGGCCCACCCAAGGTGATGAAAAACGGCTCCTGCTCAGCAACGACTGTCGATGGAGGCACCGCCCTCCCCTTTGTCATCTCGACCGAAGCGCAGCGCAGTGGAGATCTGCGGTTCAGCGGCCCTTTCTTGGAAATGTTTTTCGACAGAGGAGTCATGGGCCTTTGGCCCACCCAAGGTGATGAAAACCGGCTCCTGTTCAGTAACGACTGTCGATGGAGGCACCGCCCTCCCCTTTGTCATCTCGACCGAAGCGCAGCGCAGTGGAGAGATCTGCGGTTCAGCGGCCCCTTCTTGGAAATGTTTTTCGCCAGAGGAGTCATGGGCCTTTGGCCCACCCAAGGTGATGAAAAACGGCTCCTGTTCAGCAACGACTGTCGATGGAGGCACCACCCTCCCCTTTGTCATCTCGACCGAAGCGTCCCTGGATTTCCTACTTCGCGCTGCTAGCGACGACCACGTGTGCGGCTCTCCGTAAAGAGAGCCGCATGCAGATCATCAAAGCCACGGGTCTCGACAGGAAATCCCGGGGGAGCGCAGTGGAGAGATCTGCGGTTCAGCGGTCCCTTCTTGGAAATGTTTTTCGACAGAGCGCAGCGGGAAGAGCCGTGGTCATCTTTCCGGTTCAGTCTTTGCTGTAGGGCAGCATCAGCGCCGCCGGCTGGATGGCTTTGCCGAACACTCCAGAGATTGCGAGGATAGTCACCAGGTAGGGAAGTGCCGCCAGCAACTGCGGTGGAATATTCGCCCCTCCCAGCTGCAGGGACAACTGCAGCGCATCGCAGGCGCCAAATACGAGCGCAGCCAAAGCGGCCTTCAATGGATTCCATCGTCCGAAGATGACGATGCCCAGGGCAATAAAGCCCTGTCCGGCGACGATCGATTCACGAAACAGACCGATCTGCGCCAGAACCAGGTAGGCGCCGGCCATCCCCGCCGTGGCGCCGCCGATCAACACTCCGATATAGCGCATGCGGGCTACCGAAACCCCGGCTGCGTCGGCCGCACCAGGATTTTCGCCCGCGGCTCGCAGAGCCAGGCCAAAGCTGGTGCGAAACAAGATAAACTGCGCCAGCAGAACCAGCCCCAAAGTTAAGTAAAGCAAAATCGTCTGCGCAAAGAGCGCTGGTCCGATCAAAGGAAGATCGCTCAACCACGGAATGTGCAGGGGCGCGAACATGGCCACGTTCTGCGGCCCCGCGGATTCACCCAGAGCACGGCGGTAAACAGTGGCCGCAATGCCCAGCGCCAGCACGTTGAAAACCAGGCCGATCACTACCTGGCTGGCGCGGACGGTGACATACATCCAGGCCAGCAAAAGATTGAAGACGACCCCGGTCAGCATAGCCGCCAGCAAACTAATCCAAACCATCCCGGTTACATAAGCGGTGAGGAAGCTTGCGAGCGCGCCTAATAGAATCGTACCTTCGATGCCGACATTCAAAACGCCGGACCGTTCGGCGAACGTCTCTCCCAGGGCAGCCAGCAGAACCGGCCCCGAGAGCCGCAGGCTGGTGGCCAGCCAGGTCACCAGGAATGCCGAACTCAGCAGCCGATGGAAATTCACGTTAGTTTCACCCGGTAACGGCGGAAGATCTCGCTCGCAAGCACCATCAACACGATCAGACTTTGCAGAATGAAGGTGATGGAAGAAGGAATACCCGCCCGCCTCTGCATGGCGTTCGCACCCACCGTCATGCCGCCGTACAACACTGCCGCGGGGATCACGGCCATCGGGTTGAGCCGGGCCAGCAGAGCGACAATGATGCCGGTGAATCCGACACCGCCGCTGATACCATCCATCAGGCGATGCTGTTCGCCTAACACCTCGACAGTTCCGGCCAATGCGCCAAGCCCTCCGGCACAGAACGCCGCGAACACCAGCCGGCGGCCCACGTTGATTCCTCCATAGCGCGCCGCCGATGGGCTTAGACCGCTGACAATTAACTCGTAACCCAACGCCGTCTTACGCAGCATCACCCAAACCACCACGGTCGCGAAGAGGGCCAGCAGGATGCCCGCATGGGCTCGGGTCCCGGGCAGGACAAAGGGTAGCCAGGTCGCACGGGGCAGCAGGGAAGTTTCGGGCACCCCTCCCGGGGCCCGCATGGGACCCGATACCAGGTACTGCACGATGAGGATGGCGACATAGTTCATCATCAGGGAGATGAGCACCTCGTTGCCGCCGAAGCGAGCCCTGACCAGCGCTACCACCCCGGCCCAGAAGGCTCCGGCGGTGAAGCTCAGGAGCAGCACCAAAGGAAAAAACACCCACGGAGACAGGCCCGTGAACAAACCCAACCAGGTACTGGCTGCGGCTCCAAGGACGAAGCACCCTTCAAACCCCAGGTAACCGAAGCCAGATCGCCAACTAACAATCGTGCCCAGGGCAATTAAGGTGAGGGGCGCGGTCCTTACCAGGGTGTACCCGAAGCCTCGCAATGTCGCGAACGGTTCATGGAACAGCGCGATGTAAGCCTGCAGCGGGTTCGCGTCATAGAAGGCAAACAGGAGCGAGGTCACCAGCAATGCCGCGACGACAGCCAAAGACATGGAAGTGAGGATGGCGAGCTTCGAGTCAGCTGGAGCTACGCGGCGTTCGATCAGGCTCATGCTTCTCCACTCATGCCGGAGATCATCAAGCCCAGCTTTTCTGCGGTAACCCCGGCTGCATCGAGAATGCCGGCAATGCGCCCCTCGAACATGACAGCGATCCTGTCGCACAGGTTCATCAGTTCTTCGAGCTCTGCGGAAATCAAGAGAATCGCCTTACCGCGTTCACGTTCGCGCAGCAATTCGAGCCAGACCGCCTCGACCGCGCCCACATCCAGTCCTCGTGTCGGCTGTTCGACCACCATGGCCGGCGCATCCTGCAAGATCTCCCGTCCAAGGATCAGCTTCTGCAGGTTGCCGCCGGAAAGCTTGCCGGCGATCGCGTTGGGAGTGGCTGCACGCACTGCGAAACGCGTCATGAGTTGGGCGGCATGCTCGCGGATCCGGCGCCTGTCCAAAAACAGTCCCCTGGTGCGCTTTCGTTGCGATCCCAGAATTGCGTTGTCGGCGATGGACAGGTCTGTGATCGAGCCGACATGCCGGCGATCGGCCGGAACATAAGACAGGCCGAGCGCGCGATGCTGCGCCACTGGCAGCCGCGTCACTTCCCGGTCATCGAGAAAGACGCGTCCTTGATGCGCCGGCCGCAGGTGCATGATGGCTTCGGCTAATTGCGACTGCCCGTTCCCGTCGACGCCGGCGATGCCGAGTATCTCTCCTGCATGCACCTCCAGGCTCACGCCGCAGACCTTCTCTTGTCCGGTGTCATCGCATACGTGGAGCCCTTCCACGCGCAGCACGGCTCGTCCGCTCTCGACGCGAGCACGATGGGCGCGCAGATTCACATCGCGCCCGACCATCAGGCGCGCCAGCTCCTGCTCGGACGTCTCTCGCGTAGAAACGGAGCCGACCACGCTGCCATCGCGCATGACCGTCACCCGGTCTGCCAGCTCCAGGATCTCCTGCAGCTTGTGGGTCACAATGACGATCGAGCGGCCCTGCGCCCGTAGTCCACGAAGAACAGTGAACAGCTGGTCCTTTTCGTGGGTGGTGAGCACGGCGGTGGGTTCGTCGAGGATCAGCAGCCTGGCGTCGCGATAAAGCAGCTTGAGGATCTCGACTCGCTGTTGCACGCCAATGGGCAAGTGCTGTACTTGCGCATGAGGATCAATGGCCAGATGGTGCTGTTCGCTCAAACTGCGCAGCCGATCCGCGGCGTGGCGCAGGTCGAGCTTTTGTTTTAGGCCGAGCACCACGTTTTCGACCACGGAGAATCGCCGCACCAGCATGAACTCCTGGTGCACCATACCGATGCCGAGCGCGATCGAGTCTTTGGGGCTAGAGATGGCGACCGGCTTATCGTCGATCAGGATCGATCCGGAATCCATGGAGTGGAATCCGTAAAGAATCTGCATCAGCGTGCTCTTCCCGGCGCCGTTCTCTCCCAGCAGCGCATGGATTTCGCCCGCTTCGATGGTGAAGTCCACGTCGCGGTTGGCCACCACGCCAGGGAACCGCTTGACGATCTTTCTCATGGCGAAAGCCGGCAACTGTATCTCCTCACTCGGGTCCGACGCGAAGGTGTGGTTGGCCGCCGCATAAGCAACGGCCTGGACCACCTCGAGGTTCATCTCAAAGCTTTAAGCACATACTACGGCGCGCCAGGCTGGTCTGGTCAGAATAGCAACCTGGCACTTTTGCGTTGCCCGCGACTGCACTCTGGCTCGTGCAAAAAAGGATCGTGCAAAAAGGATCGTGCAACAAAGTGCGCACCTAGCGCCGCAAGCCAAGCCAACCAAAAGTCAGCCGGCTTCCGCGACGGACAGCGCGACTTGACACCGGGTTCTTACGCAGAGCAAAGGGGGAGGTTATTTCGCATCTGCAACAGTGATAGCTATGTTTCTAAAGGAGACATGCCCTTTTTCGCTGCCTTGCAGGATGATAGGGCCAGGCATCGCTTCGTGGCTGTCGATAGCTCCGCCAGTCGGACCTGGTATTTCCTGGTTGTCGATGATGGTCTGTCCATTCTGAACCACGGTGACGCGGCGGCCAATGAGCGTGATGTCGTAGGTCTGCCAGGTTCCGGTGGTTCTGGGTAGCTCCGGATGGGGCACAATGAAACCGTAAATGCCGCCGGTATGGTGACTTGGCGGCTCCTCTGCAGATTCATTCTCGATCTGCAGTTCGTAACGGCCACGGAGGTAGACTCCGCTGTTCGAGCTGGGGCCGCAATTGAACTCCAGGTGCAGTTTAAAATCCTGAAATTTGCGATCCGTGGCAAGCTCGGGTCCATTGCCCGGTGTCACCAGGGTGCCGTTCACGACTGTCCAGTGATTACCGCTTTCGGGAAAGGGATTGGCGGAATACTCATGCCACCCATCCAAATTCTTGCTATTGAACAACGAGATCGTCTTTCCCCAGTGGGGTGGTGCGGTTCTGTCGAGCGTGGGCGCCCGTTCTCCTACCCAGGTCCACGTGGCCCCGTCTGGTCCAGTGGTTGTGCCGACGAGCTTTCCACCGGCGAGCCTGGCCTTGAAGGTCATGTCGGTCGAACGGTTCTCTTCGTCCTTGGGCGAAGTAAACACGAGAGCGCCATGACTGATGGCAACTTGTGGCAGCGGGCGAGCATTTCCCCACCGGCCCACCATGTTGGCCTTGAGTTGCCCTTCTTGCTCATACAACTCCAACCAGGAAGGGTATGGGCGGGTAGGGGCTTTCAAGGTCAAGTCCCATCGGCCCAGGAAGGGTTGAGCCGCGGCGCTGGTGGTGGAAGGGTCCACAGCGGCCAGGGCTCCGCAACACACCGCCATCATGGCGGTAACCAACCACAGTCTTCTTTGCAACGTCATGGCGAAGGTTTCCTTTCCGTGGGTGCGGGACAAGAGAGTCACGGCAACGCCTGCATCAACTCTTGAGGGTATGGGTCGCATCATCAAAGCGCTCAGCTGACACAATAACGCGTTTGCATCAAAAGATGAACCTTGCGCCCAATTGGATCTGCCGTTCAGTGTAAGCGGTGGCCCTTGCCAGGCCGAACGTGCGACTGGTGATTTGTGCCCCCGGCATCGATCCATTGCTGCGTTGCCCGCCCACCAGCGTGGACTAGGTATTGGCGGCGTTTTGTCTTTGAATTGCTCAGACGGTCCGAACAGCCGACCGCAGTTGTTCGCGAAACCATTTGTGAGCAGGTTCATTGGTGAGTCGCGGATGCCATGCGTCTCGGAGCAGAGGCGCGCCGAAATGAGTGCTCGATATCCTCAGAAGCGCTGAGACTCGCAGAACGAGGTCGCTCGACTCAGTCTAAATGACAGGCTGGCTACAGAGATCTCGCGTAATGAGAACGCGAAACATCTGAGCGTTTTGCTCAGCGACTGCGACTCGCTGACCCACCGGGTTGAGAAGACCTGGTCGCGAGACGGAGCACAAAGCGCAAGTTGCACGAGATCGTGAGCGACAGCCCCGCTCTAGGGGAGATGAGTGCCCGCTCTGGCCGGGACCTAAGATCTAATGAACCGACACCTTCGCACCTTTGCCTGGTTCATTTCTCTTCAGCACAAATGAGGCGAGAAACATAATCACCGAGCCCATTGCCAGCAGCCAGTACACATCGATGTAAGAGAGGACCGCAGCTTGGCCCTGAACCGCAGCGTACAGTCGGCCCAAGGCCTGTTGCTGAGCGGCGTGCGCGCTCAAGCCGGAGCGCGTCAGTCGTATTGCAAGGACAGTGATAGAACTGTGAAACCGGCCAGAAGCTGTGTATTCGGCCAAGACGGATTGATGATACTGGCTGCGTCGAGCAATCAAGGTCGTGACAGCGGACGTCCCAACGCTCTGCCCCATGTTGCGAAAGAAATTCATCAGCCCGGCGGC
>CAZSUK010000625.1:0-6023 GCA_964609355.1 uncultured Acidobacteriaceae bacterium
GCTCGCTCTACAACAGCAACCTGTGGGAACAGAGTTTGCTTCGTCTGAACCAATTGGATTATTTCGATCCACTCAAGATCGATACCGACTCCGAACAGCACATCGATGCCGAGAACGGCACAGTTTCGCTGTTGCTCAAAGTTCACGAGAAAGGTAAGAACTCGATCGGCTTGAATGGCGGCGTCAGTGGCCTGTCCGGAACTTTCCTGGGCCTTAATTACTCCACCAACAACTTTCTCGGACTAGGCGAAACGTTGAGTCTGCAGGGCAATATCGGCAACCTGGCGCGCAGCGCCGTGTTCGCCTTCAACGAGCCCTACTTACGCAATCGACCGATCAGCGTGGGCTTCCAGCTCTTTTCCAGGAAGTCGGATTTCAATTCGGCGCGCAACTTCGCCAGTGTGACCGGCAACACTAATTTGTCGGCCGCCCAGCAATCGCTGACCCAGAACTACAACCAGTCCTCAACCGGTTTGAACTTTTCGCTGCAATATCCGATTAAGCGCTCGTTCAAACGAGTGGGTATAACCTACAGCTGGGACAAGTCGAGCATTACAACGTTCAGCCAGGCTTCCGCGAACCTCTTTCAGACGCTCGCCTTCCGCAGCGGTCAAATTCAGGGTCCGAATGCACTGGAGGGTATTTACACCAGCTCGGTCTCGTTAAGCTATATCTACAACACGGTTGGTCCTACCCTTTTCCATCCCCACTACGGAACGGACATCTCTGCTGCTTTCCAGCTGGCTGGCCTGTTCGGCAATGTGCGCTATTTCACCCCGGTCATTCAATACAAGCACTTCATTGGGATGAAGGGTCTGCATCCCCGAAGGGATGGGCGCAACACGCTTGGCTATCGCGTGCAGCTTTCTTACATACAGGGTTTCAGCGGAGACGTCGCGCCGCCCTTCTCCCGTTTCTATTCCGGCGGCGACAACGAACTGCGTGGCTTTGATGTGCGTTCAGCAACACCTTACGCGTTCATTCCAGTGCGAACGAATATCACCCTGACCAACCCGGACGGCACGCCCGTTCCCATTCAGCCCGGCAACTTCACCCTGGGGAACATCACCATACCCATCCCCATTTACCGGCCGGTCTCAGTGGGGGGCGATGTCAAGATGACCACCAACATCGAATACCGCATTCCCATCGCAGGGCCGGTCGGTTTCGCTATCTTCGACGACTTTGACATTACTTCTGTCGTTCGCCAATCCCAGTTGCGGCAAAGCGTCGAGGGTGCTGATCAGCTCAACTCGCCGCTCTACGGCTGCACTGCCTACTACAACGGCGCTTGCCAGGGTGGCCAGGCTATTCAGTTTATTAACATAATCCGGCCCATCTCAGGCACCAACTTCCGGCCGCGCTCGTCCATCGGCGGGGAAATCTCAGCCATGCTCCCCATCGTGAATGCGCCCATGCGCCTCTACTACGCTTACAACATCGCTCGCCTGTTCGAGGACAGGCAGGGAGAAAGCCTGATCACCCGCAGCATGTTCCCCGCAGGCGGGGCCGGCGATTTCACCTATGCCGAAGCGATTAGCGCATATGACTCGCTGTTGCATTTCCGCGAGCCGAGAAAGACCTTCCGCCTGAGCGTGAGCACCACCTTCTAAAGAACGGTTCTTGCCCTGCCACAAAGGATCGGGTGCCCCATATCTCGCTCGTTTTTCGCGAGATGTGGGACTGACGAATGTTGCCCTCAGGCTGTTGATCGCAGGTGAAGAGTTTCGGGGTGAGAGCAGTGGAATCCCACATCTGGCGAAAAACGAGCGAGATATGGGGCACCCAGGCTCGTGGTTGGGAAACTCTTAGGACGAAGCCGCAGTTGTGGCAGGGCAAGAAATACGACTCGCCGCGCGTTGACGCTCTTTCCGCCCGCACCTATAATCACTGCTGGCCCTGTGATTATCTCGGTCCGTGTCTCTTCTTCGCATTTGCTGCCAGATGCGCTGGCCAGGTGACTGCAATGCAAATGCGCCTGCGGGAGACCCGCAAGCGAAGGCCCGCTTTCCGCTGAAAGACGCGGGCGATCTGGATTCAAAGATCAAAAGGAGTTTCGTATTCCGATGAAGCGTTCGTTTACCCTAGTTTGCCTGCTCGCCTCCGCTACCGGCGTGGGCGCGTTAGCCCAGGCTACTGCTCCCTCAGCTCCCTCTGCTCCCACTCCGGCCGATGCAACGTCCGCGCTTACTGCCGCTCCGGCAGTCCCCGCTAGTGCGAAAATCGCCATCATTGCCTTCCAGCAGGCGGTCGCAGCAACCAATGAAGGGCAACGGAACTTCGCTCAGTTGCGGGTCAAGTTCGAGCCTAAGCAAGCTGCGCTGAAGGCGCAGAGCGACGAGATCGATTCTCTCAAAAAGAAATTGCAGGACGCCGGAACCAATCTCAGCGAGCCGGAGCGCGATAGCCAGCTGAGAACCATTGATGAAAAGACAAAGTCCCTGCAGCGTTCTGCGGAAGATGCGCAGAACGAAGCCAGCGGTGCGATGAACGATATGTATCAGCAGCTGGCACAGAAGGTATACGCGGTGCTGGATGCCTACTCTAACCAGAACAAATTTACCCTGGTGCTCGATACCAGCGCCCAGCAGACCCCTGTACTGTGGGCCAACGGGTCAACCGACATAACCAAGGCGGTAGTAGACGCCTACAATGCCAAATCCGGCGTTCCTCCTCAGCCGGCAACAGGTGCCAGCACTCCGTCGGCTCCGCGCCCGAGCACGTCCACTCCCGGCCGCACCGGCACCACCCCCAGGCCTAGCACTACCAAGCCGCCTCAGTAGGACGTTTTGAGCGGCTTTTTTGTCCCGGGCAAGCGCAGCTTACCCGGGATGTAAAAAACTCTCAATAATGCTCTCGAGGAGAGCAAAAATGTATCAGCCACGGCGCTCGGTGGGCTGTGGAAAATTTTGTGGAAAGCTCGGCCGCGTTTTTGGCCGCCTGCATCGCAGTCTTCGCGAAAGCCCCGGAAGACCTCGCGTACTACTCCCTAAGCCCCATAAATTGAGCTACTTGGATAGGCTATACCAGGGGTAGCGCCATTTGACGTCACGCTCATCGGCTGCAGGCTCCAAATTGGAGGTTTCCACAAGAGCCCTCCAGGCCACTGGACCAACGTAACCTGAAATCGGTTTCATTTGCTGCTATCCTCGCCGACTTTTAGCACCGCCAAAAAGGCCTCCTGGGGGATGTCAACTTTACCTATGCGCTTCATCCGCTTCTTGCCTTCTTTTTGCTTTTCCAGGAGTTTGCGCTTACGGCTGATGTCTCCTCCGTAGCACTTGGCGATCACATTCTTGCGTAGCGGGGCGACTGTTTCCCGGGAGACGATCTTGGCTCCGATGGCCGCCTGGATGGCAACCTCGAACATCTGCCTGGGAATCAGCTCGCGCATCTTGGAGACCAGAGCTCGTCCCCGGTCGTAGGCAAAGTCGCGATGCACAATGATCGAGAGCGCATCGACTGGTTCGCCTGAAACTAGGATATCCAGCTTGACCATGGGAGACTCCCACATCCCCGCTAGTTGGTAATCGAGCGACGCATAACCGCGCGAGACCGATTTCAACCGGTCGTAGAAGTCGAGCACGATTTCATTGAGCGGCAATTCGTAAGTCAGCATCACCCGCGTGGGAGTGACATATTCGAAATTCTTCTGCCTGCCCCGCTTCTCCTCAACCAGCTTCAGGATGCCGCCGACATACTCTTCGCTGGTCAGGATGGTGGCGTTGATCACCGGTTCTTCGATCTTTTCGATGTCGCTCGGATCCGGCCAACGAGATGGGTTCTCCACTTCGATCACCGATCCGTTGGTCAGTGTAATTTTGTATCGCACCCCGGGAGCGGTGGTGATCAGATCCAGGTTGAACTCACGTTCCAGGCGCTCCTGAATGATTTCCATGTGCAACAGCCCCAGAAATCCGCAGCGAAAACCAAATCCCAGGGCAACGGAGCTTTCCGGCTCAAAGAAAAAAGAGGAGTCGTTTAACCGCAGCTTCTCGAGCGCGTCCCGCAACAATGTGTGCTCATGAGAATCCACGGTGTAGAGCCCGGCAAACACCATCGACTGGATGTCTTTGAAGCCGGGCAATGGCGCTGCTGCCGGACGGATATCGTCCGTGACCGTGTCGCCGATCTTGGTATCGGCGACGTTCTTGATCGTCGCCGAAAAGAAACCCACTTCACCGGCTGACAGCTGCTCAATTTCCAAAGGCTTGGGGGTGAGGACACCCACCGCTTCGACATCGAATACCCGGTCATTCGACATCAACCGGATCTTCATACCCTTGCGTAAAATGCCGCTCATCACCCGGCACAATACGATCACTCCGCGATAAGGATCGAAATGGCAATCAAAGATGAGGGCCTGCAGTGGCGCCTCTGCGTCCCCGGCGGGCGGGGGCAGACGGCGCACAATAGCTTCCAGCACATCGGGCACACCAAGCCCGGTTTTGGCACTTACCGGAAGCGCGTCGGTAGCGTCCAACCCGACCGTGGACTCGATCATTTCCTGGGTGCGCAAAACGTCCGCACTGGGCAGGTCGATCTTGTTGATGACCGGGATCATGTCCAGCCCGTTGTTGATAGCCAGGTAGGCATTGGCTAGCGTCTGGGCCTCCACGCCCTGAGAGGCATCCACCACCAGCAGGGCGCCCTCACAGCACGCCAGGGAGCGGGAAACCTCGTAGGAAAAATCAACGTGCCCGGGTGTATCTAGAAGATTCAACTGGTACATCTCGCCATCCTGGGCGAGGTAATTCATGCGCACCGCGTGGGCTTTGATGGTGATGCCGCGTTCCCGTTCCAGGTCCATCGCATCCAGCACCTGGGCCTGCATCTCCCGCGCCGTCAACGAGCCGGTAAGCTCCAGCAGACGGTCCGAGAGCGTGGATTTCCCATGGTCAATATGAGCGATGATGGCGAAATTTCGGATGTGCTTGGTGTCCATGAAGGGAAGCCGATCGGCGGGTGATGACTCAGTTGTGCAACGAGAGGCAGGTCTCTCCCCCGATCTTATCATTCACATTGCCGCGTTCCGGGCAATACAATCAAGGTCAACACATGTTGTACAGCAATGACAGAGGGGTGCCCGAAAGCGTTACTGCATGGGCTTATTCAGAGGATTGAAGATCGATCCCAGAGCGTTGCTGCTGGTGCTGACCGCTGCCTCGCTGCTGCTTGACGGGTGTGTGCCGGAAGACGCAGTTAGCAAGACCTCGGTCAAATCACCGCAAGCGACCGCTCCCGCGCTTAAGCCCTCCCAGCCCGCCGTTTCTGCGGCCGTACCGTCTTCTGCCCCAGCAACGCCCCCTGCCAGCCACGAGGTACAGGCGCTTATCGATTCGGTCGAATCGGCCTATCAAAGCGGTGTGGCCAATTACCGCGCCGGCAAACTGCAGACTGCCAAGGCGGACTTCGACCGCGCCGTAGACCTGATGCTCAGCGGCAATTTCGATCTGCGCACCCAACCCCAGCTGCGGGACGAATTTGATCGCGTGGTGGACGCCGTCAATACGCTGGAGATGGAGGCGCTTAAGCAAGGCAATGGATTTGCTCCCAAAATAGAACCGGCTCCGGTCGATATCGCCAACGATGTCACTTTCCCGGTGGACCCAAACGTCAAGGCGCAAGCCATTCAGGAACTCAAGACCACCCAGTCCGATCTGCCGCTGTTGATCAACGATCCCGTTGCCGGCTTTATCAGCTACTTCTCCTCCAAAGGCCGGGGAACACTCACGCGGTCGCTGGAGCGGGCCGGCCGTTATCACGCCATGATCACAACAGTGCTGGCGGAAGAGAAAGTTCCTCAGGATCTTATTTACCAGGCAGTGGCCGAGTCGGGCTTTCAACCGCAGATTGTGAACGGTCGCTCCGGGGCCGGCGGGATGTGGCAGTTCATGCCCTACGGCGTCTATGGGCTCACCCGCAACGGCTGGTATGACGAACGCTTCGATCCCGAAAAATCTACCCACGCCTACGCTCGATATATGAAGGAACTCTACGCCCAGCTGGGTGACTGGTACCTG
>CAZSUK010000626.1:0-10456 GCA_964609355.1 uncultured Acidobacteriaceae bacterium
GGGTTTGAGCAGGGGGACGTGGTCAAAGTCCGGGCCGAGGTCTGCCGCTTCAACGGCCGCTTCCAGTTAAATCTGGAAAAGCTGCGGCGCGCCACTCCGGACGAGTTCGAAATGGCGGACTATGTTCCACACACAAGCAAAGATGTGGAGGAACTGTGGGCAACTCTGATTCGCTCCGTAGACGGTTTTTCCAACCCTTGGCTGCAGGCGCTGGTGCGCTCGTTTCTGGAAGATCCGGCCATCGCGGCTGCCTTCCGTGAAGCTCCCGCGGCGAAGAGCCTGCACCATGCCTGGATGGGCGGCCTTCTCGAGCACGTAGTTTCCTTGATGGGTATTTGTGAATTAGCTGCGCAGCATTATCCCGAGATCAACCGCGACTTGCTCCTCACTGGCGTCATTTTCCACGACATCGGCAAACTGCAGGAACTGCGCTGGGGAATGACGTTCGACTACACCCTGGAAGGGCAATTGGTGGGGCACATTGCCATTGCCATCGGGATGATTGAAAAGAAGCTGGCAGCGATGCCGGAGTTTCCGCCCACGCTCCGCATTTTGGTCGAGCATATGGTTTTGAGTCACCATGGCAGGCTCGAGTTCGGTTCCCCTAAACTGCCCATGATCCCGGAAGCGGTACTGCTCCACTACCTGGACGATCTAGACGCCAAGATGCACACCATGCGCAGTGAATTTGAGCGCCACGAGGCGCAGGGAGCCGAGCCAGGCGAGATGACGGACTGGGTGCGTTCCATGGAGAGGCCGCTATTGAACACGGTCACGTTCCTCAGGCCAAAGGAGTAGACCATGCACTATCTGCTGAAGACCGAACCGACCGCCTATTCCTTCGCTGATTTATTGCGCGAAAAGGAAACTGACTGGACTGGAGTGACCAATCCGACGGCGGTCAAGAACCTTAGGGCGATGAAGAAGGGCGACAAGCTCGTCATCTATCACACTGGAGAAGAAAAGGCCGCAGTGGGTCTGGCTCGCGTCACCTCCGTAGATATATCTGACCCCAAAGTTCCGCTTGTTCGTATTGCGGCCGGTGCAGCAATCAAGCAGCCAAAAACGCTGGCCGAGATCAAGCAGCAGGCCATCTTCCAGGATTCCCCGCTGGTCCGCCAGTCGAGGCTTTCGGTAGCCCCACTCGATGAGGTCCAGTACGACTGGCTAGTGCACGGTTAGCCTTCAAATTCACACCTGGGCCACCCACTCAAAGTCTGGAGATCTGCGGTTTCTCGTCTGAAATCGACTACAATCGAACGTTAGGTCTCGCCCACAAAGATGCTACGTTTTTCAACGGCTGGTGAATCACACGGCGAGTGCCTTATCGCCCTTATTTCTGGACTGCCTGCGGGCCTGGACGTCGATGTAGACTTCATCGACCGGGAGCTTTGGCGGCGGCAGCAGGGTTTCGGCCGGGGCGGCCGCATGCACATTGAGCAGGACCGGGCCCATCTGCTCTCCGGGGTGCGCCACGGGAAGACCATCGGCTCGCCGGTTTCCATCCAGATCGAAAATCGCGATTGGAAAAACTGGACCGAGGCACTCCCCGTAGCTGCGGGTGATCCTGAAAAGCACAAAGCCGTAGCGTCCCCGCGGCCCGGCCACGCCGACCTTGCGGGCTCGCTCAAGTACGATTTCCCCGATGCACGCTATGTTCTGGAGCGAGCTTCCGCCCGTGAATCCACCGCCCGTGTTGCGGCCGGCGCAATGGCCAAGCTGCTCTTGAAGCCATTGGGCATTGAGATCGGCAGCCATGTGGTTCGGGTGGGCCGTGTGGAGCTTCCTTTGATTGCCTCCTGGCAACAGGTTGCGGCGCTGAGGGACAAGAATGAAGTCCTATTAAACTGCGTTGATCCCGCGACTGAAGAGCAGATGAAGGCCGAGGTAGATCACGTGCTACGCACCGGCGATTCCATCGGGGGCGTCTTTGAAGTAGTTGTTCACGGTGCCCCTCCGGGCCTGGGCACCTACGCGAATTGGGATGAACGGCTGGACGGTCTGCTCGCCTGGGCGGTGATGTCCTTGCAGGCGGTGAAAGCAGTTGAGCTGGGCCAGGGAGTCACCGCTGCCCAGTCCTTCGGCTCTGCTGTTCACGACGCGATCGGCTACAGCACGGTAGAGAACGGCGGCGCAGCCACCAGGTTTACTCGTGAGCACAACAACGCCGGCGGCATCGAAGGCGGCATCTCGAATGGGGAAGATATTATTGTGCGCGGTTATTTGAAACCCATCTCAACGCTGCGCCGGCCACTTGGTTCCGTCTCTTTTAGCACCCGGGAGTCGACCAAGGCGGCCTATGAGCGTTCCGACGTGTGTGTCGTGCCGGCGGCGGGAGTAGCTGCTGAAGCGATGGTCGCGTTCGTCATTGCGAAACTCGTGCTGGAAAAGTTTGGCGGCGACTCGGCCGGAGAGCTCAGCAGGAATTACCAGGGATACCTGGAGCAGATTCGTCGATTCTAAGCATGGTTTATCCGATAGTTAAATTTCCAGATCCTATCCTGCAGCGGCCGGCTGAGGCCGTCACCGTATTTGACGACGACCTGCGCAGGCTGGTGGACGATATGTTCGAGTCTATGTATGTTGCCCACGGCATCGGGCTCGCGGCTCCGCAGATCGGCATCCCCAAACGTTTGACGGTGATCGATCTCAGCTTCCAGAAAACGCCTGAAGACAAGATTGCCCTAATTAATCCTGAGGTTGTTACCAAAGAAGGAAAGATCTTCGAGGAAGAGGGCTGTCTTAGCCTGCCTGACATTCGGGAGAAAGTCTCGCGTGCTGCGAAAGTCAAAATACGCGCACAGGATTTAGAGGGCAACTGGTTTGAACGAGAGGCGGATGACCTGCTGGCCCGCGCCTTTCAGCATGAGATTGACCACCTCGACGGCATTCTCTTCATCTTCCGCATCAGCGCCCTGAAGCGGGACTTCGTGCTGCGCAAAATCCGCAAACTCCAGCGAGCTGGAGAATGGTAGACGAGCGATGAGGCTCGTCTTTTGCGGCACACCGCAGTTCGCCATTCCTACTCTGCAACAGCTGCTGGCGGCTGGACATGCGGTCGAATTGGTAGTGACTCAACCCGATCGTGTGCGAGGTCGCGATCAGGAGCCTTCCCCTCCTCCGGTCAAGGCGTTGGCATTGGAAGTGGGGCTGCCGGTAGTGCAGCCTGAAAAAATTAAAAACAATCCCGAGCTTCGTGCGCGCCTGGAGGTAATCAAACCCGACGCCATCATCGTCGTGGCGTTCGGCCGCATTATTCCGGAATGGATGCTGAACCTGCCGCGCTGGGGCAACATCAACCTGCACGCGTCAATGCTCCCAAAATACCGCGGGGCAGCGCCCATCCAGTGGGCGGTAGCGAACGGTGAGAAGGTAACCGGCGCCACCACCATGCGCCTTGATCAGGGTCTCGATACCGGTAATATTCTGCTGCAGCGATTGTTGCCGATTGAACCCGATCAAACGGCAGAGCAATTGTTTCCAGTGCTGGCTGCCAGCGGTGCGGGCCTTATGCTGGAAACCCTTGCCGGCTTGCAGGCGGGCACGATCCAGCCGGTTCCGCAGGACGATACGGCCGCCTCGCTGGCCCCGATCCTCGACCGCGAGGATGCGTTGATTGATTTCGCCCGCTCTGCCGGCGAGATCTACAACCGCTGGCGCGGCTTCCAACCGTGGCCTGGAGCCTACACCTTCTTCCGCGGCAAGAAGCTGACGGTCCATCGTCTGCATCCGTCCGGGTCCACTGCCGCGCCTCCTGGAGAGCTGGTAGTCGCAGGAGATCGACTCCTGGTGGCTGCGGGATCGGGCACACAACTGGAGTTGCTGGAGATTCAACTGGAAGGCAGGAAGAGAATGCCAGTTGCAGACTTTCTCCGTGGCGCTGCGCCTCACAAGCACGAGAGGTTTGGGTGAGTCGTTGAGCATCTCGTTAAGCATCTCGCCGGCACGCAAGATCGCCTTTGAGTTGCTGCTCGAACTCAGGCGCAAGCCACAATCGCACAGTGATGTTCTGCTTCGCTCCAAACAAGTAGAAGCGCTGTCGACGCTGGATAAGAATCTGGTCACTACGCTGGTGATGGGCGTTCTTCGCTGGCAACTGGTGTTGCAGCAGCGTATTCGCGAAGCACTTACTAAAAGCAAAAGTCATTTGGCTGACCCGGTGCAAGTCTCGCTGGAACTGGGAACATTGCAGCTTCTGCTACTGGATCGCATCCCTGACCATGCCGCTATCTTCGAAAGCGTAGAGCTGGTCAAGCAGTCAGGAAACCAATACGCCGCGGGATTGGTCAACGCGGTCCTGCGGAAGTTAGCGCAAAGCCCGAAGTTGGAAGCAGGCGATGCCGCGGCGGCGCATCCTGCGTGGATGGTAGAACGTTGGGTGGCTGCCTATGGCCGTGAAACCGCGGATGCTATTTGCCGCTACGATCAGCTTCCTCCGCCCACGACCATCCGCCATCAGGCCGAAGGTCTGCAGTTGGAAGAAGCCGCATTTGTGGTCAGCGCCAGGCGCGTCATTTCTGGAGAGGTGAAAGCCGGAGTCCGCATCCAGGATGAGGGATCGCAACTCATCGCCGAGCTAGCTGGGGGCGGCAAGGAAATCCTGGATTGCTGCGCCGCGCCGGGAGGCAAGACCGCGATTCTGGCCGAGCGCAATCCAGCTGCTTCCATCACCGCATGTGACATCAGTCCCGCGCGACTCAAGGCTATGCAGAAGAATTTGCCGGGGCTGGGCATTCACTTTCGTGTTCTGGATGCGACGCAATTTCCGTTCGAGAAGCAATTTGACCTGGTCCTCTGCGACGCGCCCTGCAGCGGGACCGGAACCCTTGCGCGCAATCCTGAGATACGGCACCGGCTCACGGTGAATGATCTTGCCCGCCACCATGAGCGTCAGGTGGGTCTTCTTCGTTCCGCGATGCACGCACTACGCCAGGGTGGCAGGCTAATCTACTCCACCTGTTCGCTGGAAGCCGAGGAGAACGAGGATGTTGTGGCGGAAGCTCTTAAAGCGGAGAAAGGATTTCGCCTGCTCGCCTGCGAGGATCAACTTAGATCGTTAGAGCATGAAGGTGTCCTCCACGCGGGCACGGCAGAAAGGCTTTCCCATCGAGATTTTATTCGCACTTTTCCCGGGCTCTATCCTGGCGACGGTTTTTTCGCTGCCTGCCTGGTGCGCAATTAGTTGGAGGAACCAGAAGACATTTCCACGAGGCACCGCTGAACCGCAGATCTCTCCACTGCGCTGCGCTCCGGTCGAGGTGACAAAGGGAAGAGGTGCGCTTCCAGAGAGTGAAGTTTCTGACGGAAACTGTTTTCATCACTTTCGGCAGGCCAAAGGCCCATGACTCCTCCGGTCGAAAACCATTCCAGTGGGGCAAACGGCTTTCTTTCAGCAACTACTTCTCACGGAAAAGTGTGGCCCTACCCTTGTCATCTCGACCGGAGCGCAGCGCAGTGGAGAGATCTGCGGTTACAGCGGTGCCGCTTGGAAATGTGCTTGAATTTTACTGGGCGATTTTCAGCGTAACGATCATGCCCGGCTCGACGCGGTGTCCCGCCAGGGGTGTCTGCCCCAACACCGTGCCCGCGGGATCCGCGGTATCCGCTGGGGCCATTCCGGCGTCGGCGTCTGGGGGAGCGGGGGCGTCAGAATAGCTATTCTGCACCGGGCCCACCTTAAACCCGGCGTGCACCACTAACGCAGTGGCAGCCGCCAGCGGCATACCAACCAGTTGCGGCATGACCAGCGCCTGAGCCGTCGTTGGCGCCGCCGTGCTCACCAGCAGGCTGACACTGGGCCGCTCGACACCTCCGGCGCCCTGCTGCGGATTCTGCGCAATGACCGTTCCGGGAGGAGCACCGGTCCACGGCATCTGTGCGGTCTCTTCCAGTTCCAACCCCACGCGGCGCACTTCAATTGCGGCGACCCGTTCCTGCTGGCCAACGACCGACGGAATCGCTACCCGTTGTGGCCCCAGGCTTTCCGTCACCCGCATACGCCATTCCCGCCTGACGATTGCGCCCGGCAGAGGAGATTGTGCCAACACCCTTCCCGCCGGTACATCGACACTGTAGTACTTGTTGTCGATACCCAGGTTCAATCCCATATTGGCGGTCTTGTGTACCGCCTCGGAAACAGTCAGCCCCTGGATATCAGGAACCTTCACTTCTGCCCCATGGATGGCCAAACGCATGGTCACCACTGCCGAAACCAGCCCCGCCATCGCGAGCGCCAGTCCAGCCAGTACCAGGCGAAAGAAATTAATCATTTCCCCTCAGCGTAGGTGATGACGTAGTCGATCGTCGCCGCTTTTTCCAGCATCTTCGAAACCGAGCAGTATTTGTTCTTTGACAGGGCGACTGCATCCTCTGCAGCTTTAGACGAGACCCCTCCGCCGATGTGGTACGTAAGCTGGATATGGGTGAAGACCCGGGGTGCTTCCTGAGCTTGTTCGGCCACCGCTGAAACCGTCAGCGAGGTAAGCAGTTCCCGCTTCTTGCGCAAAATTGAAACCACGTCCACCGAAGTACAGCCGCACAGTGCCAGCAGCACCAGCTCCATTGGACTCGCGCCAGCCTTGTGAGCAGCCTCCCCATCCATGGTGACATGGTGGCCGCTTTGAGACACCGCATCGTACTGTTGGTCATGCTGCCAGGTGACGGTCGCGTGCATTCCTCAAGTTTACCGAGTCAGCAACCTATCCGGGCACCAGCGAACACGGGTGACATTACATGGTTAATGCTTAACCCCGCGATACAAACCCGCAATCCCAAAGCTATACGGCGTCCAGGAAACCTGTTCAAATCCAACCGATCGCATGACTTGCAGCAATTCCGCCGGGGCAGGGAATCTCTCGACCGAGGCAGGCAGGTAACGGTACGGTCCGGAGACCCCGGAGATTAGCGAGCCCACTGCCGGGAGCACCTGGCGGAAGTAGAAGGCATACAGCTTACCCATGAGGCCGCCCGGTTCGCTGAAGTCGAGGATGCCCAACTCACCGCCCGGCTTCAATGCGCGGTAGAACTCCCTGAGACCGGCCTGGTAGTTAGCCAGGTTCCGAAATCCGAAAGCAGTGGTGAGCAGATCGATGGACCCGCCAGGGAGTGGAAGATGAAGCGCATCCGCCTCCAGCGCCAGAGCTCCCCGGGGTACAAATTTCGCTGCTCCCCGCAGCAACATCTGGTGGGCAAAGTCGGCGGCCAGCACGGGTCGTCCATTCTCCGGCCGTAGTCGCAGCAGAGCCAGAGTCATATCCCCGGTCCCGCAACAGAGGTCAAGGACCTGCGCTTCGGGCCGGCTCAGCACCTGGTGAAAGCTGCGCGCTGCACGGCGCCACCAAACCCGGTCGATATTGCACGACAGGACGTGATTCAGCAGGTCGTAGCGGGGCGCGATCTGATCGAACATTGACCGCACGGCATCGGCCGCGCCGGCTTCATCCCGGGTACCTTCCGGCTGAGCTCCAGGCGCGGCCACGGTTACTTTTTGCTTTCGGATGGGCGAAGGTAGGCAATGGCTGCCAGCACCTCAGCGTCGGTGACATCCTCGGCCACCATTGCATTGCCCAGACCCTGCAGCAGGACGAACCGGCGCACGCCGGCGCGGTTTTTCTTGTCCCCGGATGCGGCCTGCAGGAGGCGCTTGGCGCTGACTGCAGGCACGGGCGGTGGCTCAAAGGAGCGAATCAAGGTCTCGATACGGCACGCAGTGTCGTCCGCAATGAGCTGACGCTGGCGGCTGATGTGAAGCGCCGCGATCATGCCCCAGGCGACCGCTTCCCCGTGAAGAAGCGCCCGGTAGCCGCTGGCTGCCTCAATCGCATGGCCCAGGGTGTGGCCGAAATTCAGGATCATGCGCACACCCAACTCCCGCTCATCCTCCCCCACTACTTCAGCCTTGATCCGTATCGAATTGGCGACCATCTTCTCAAGTGAACCTGGATCTCCCCGATCGAGAGCTTCGCGATGGCCCTCAATGAAGCGAAACAGTGACGCATCGCGAATCAGTCCGGCCTTGATGCTTTCGTAAATCCCTGCTCGCAATTCCCGCCGCGGAAGAGTGCGCAGCAGATCGATATCCACGACGACCGCCTGTGGAGGATAGAAGCAGCCCACCAGGTTCTTGCCCGTTTGCAGGTTGACCCCGGTCTTGCCGCCGACCGACGAATCAACCTGCGATAGCAACGTAGTGGGTATCTGGATGTAATCGATTCCGCGCATATAGATCGCGCTAACAAATCCGCCCACGTCCCCCGTGACCCCACCGCCGAAGGCAATGAGCAGCGATGAACGGTCGGCGCCTGCTTTGGTCATCTCAGTCGTGAGCCGTTCCACCTGGCTCAATCGCTTGTGACGTTCTCCAGGGGGCAGAAACAGCACGATGGGCTCCCTGGGAGTCAGGGCAGCTTCCACCCGCGCTCCCCACAGTGCCCAGATCTCGGGTGAGGTAAGCAGAAAAATGAGTTTGCGGGGGTTGTTGGCCAGGGCCGGCGTGCGCTTCGGTAGGGAATCCAGGATGCCGCTTCCCACGGAAACGGTATATTGGCCGAATTTGGTCGTGACGGGAATCTTGCGCACGGCTTAGTCCATCGTACCGTGTGAGGTTGGAATCAGGGAAGCAGCCGTGGCCGCAAGCACCACCAGGACGATGAACCCGAGCGAAACTGTAACCGGCACGCTGACCCATTTGGCAGTCAACATCTTCAAGCCCACGAACGCCAGTATCGCAGCCAAACCAAAGTGGAGGAGGCGCAGCCTTTCGAGCAGGCCAGCGAGAAGAAAGTACAGCGCCCGCAAACCCAGAATGGCACAGATATTCGATGTGTAAATCACGAAAGGATGGTGAGAAATAGCCAGCACCGCTGGTACGGAATCAATGGCGAACACCAGATCGACCAGCTCGATTGCAATCACGGCGACGATGAAGGTCGCCCTGGGACTGCTGGCCCACCGCCGGGCCCGTTGCCCAATCCATTTTGCTGGCTCGGGCGGGGTGTCGCCCTTCTTCTTCCCCCGTAACAACCGCGCCGCGGCCACCAACAGCAACGTGCCGAACACGTACTCAATCCAGGCGAATCGTTCCAGGAGGGCTATGCCGGCGAAGATAAAGGCCCCGCGCATGAGGATGGCGCCCACGATGCCCAGCAGCAGCGCTTTTCTTTGTGCCTCCGGCTCCAGGCCGAACGAGCGAAACATCAGCAGGAAGACGAAGAGATTATCGATGCTCATGGAGAGCTCGATCAGGTAGCCGGCGGCAAATTCAAGCCCGCTCTGGCGTCCTTCCACGTGGCCTATCCACAAGCCGAAACACGTGGCGAGTGCCAACAGCAGCAAGACAAAGAGAAAATTGTGCTGGGTCTGAGATGCTCTTTCGGCCCGACCAAGCACCACCAGGTCGACCAAGATCAGCGCCAGTACGACAATGTGGAAGCCTATCCAGTAGGCGATCGGAGCGCCATCGAGCATTATGTCAATGCTAGCCTACGAAACAGGCCGCAAATCCGCGCCGATCCATTGGTGTAGCCCCGGACTTTAAGTCCGGGGGTGCGGGTTTTCAAACCCGCGGGAAGGCTCGGTATACAAATTCCCGGGCTTTAGCCCTGGTGGCTGCTTCTGAAGAGGTTTGTGTCTTTTTCCGCTCCCTCTTTAACCCCTGGGCTCTGGCTATCGCTGATTCAAGAGCTGAATCGTCTCCAGAAAGACGTTGCCCACGATGGTAAGGCTCTTCGCGCTCAGCTTATCCATCGTGTCCTCGGGAGTGTGCCAAAACGCGTTCTGATACCCGTAATCGAAGTCAATAATGTCGGCGCAGGGCACCTTGCGTTCCATAAAAGGGGTGTGGTCATCGCCCACCGCCTCTTGCCGTTGGAAGAAATAAGACTGGTCGCCGTACTTAGCCGCGGCCTGCCCAACCAGGTCGAGCAGCCACGGAGTCGAACTCAGGTCCCGCTCCACGTCCAGATCGCGATCCCCGATCATATCGGCCAGTAAAAAGCCCTTGATTCGTTTAAGAGTCCCATCCGCCTGCCACTTCTCCGCCAGGTGCCGGCTGCCATAAACGGAGTCTGCGTCGGTCCACCCTTTGATAGCCTCTTCTCCGTCAAAGAAAACCAGCCAGACGCTATATCCGTCCAGTTTCTTACCCCGAAAACTGTTGGCCAGTTCGAGCAGCAGACCCGTGCTCGAGCCGCCATCGTTCGCGCCCACGTAGCTGGTGTCTTTAAGCGGGTAGTTCGTGTCGTAGTGGCTCGCAAGGACGATGATGCCATCCTTTGTGCCAGGAAACTTCACAATGTAATTCGTCATGGCCAGTGGTCCCGCCGGCGTGGATGCGGTGAAGCTGTCCTTCACCAGATCATCTTTCGCGAACTGCTTTTCCAGGAAAGCCTGGGCTTTGGTGTGACCTTTGCTACCCACCCAACGTGGTCCCGTCGCGACGAACTCCCGGGTGTACGTG
>CAZSUK010000627.1:0-8242 GCA_964609355.1 uncultured Acidobacteriaceae bacterium
GGCCATGGCCGGCATCGTGCTCATGCTCTTCTTCACCGGCACCACGTTGAGCGTGCCTGCACTTATGGGGGCGCTCATGTGCGTAGGGGTGGCCACTGCGAACAGCATCCTTGTGGTTTCGTTTGCCAAGGAGAGATTGGCAGAACACGGGGACGCCGTAAACGCCGCCATCGAAGCAGGGAACACGCGGTTCCGCCCGGTAATTATGACAGCGCTTGCCATGATCATTGGCATGGTGCCGATGGCCCTCGGCCTGGGCGATGGTGGAGAACAGAATGCGCCCCTCGGACGCGCCGTGATTGGAGGTCTGCTCTGCGCAACCATGGCGACTCTGGTTTTCGTCCCGTCGGTCTTTGCTCTCTTTCACTGGAAATCGAAGCCCCCAGAGAATCCTCTGGAACACCTAGGCGTGAGGCAAAGATGATGAACCCAACAGATCGTTCTTCAGTCGTAGATCATGCGTCTGCGTCGGATCCCTGCAACGCAAGTGCCCCAGTGACACGACGGCGGCTTCTGATCCCAGCGACGATTCTCCTGCTTCTGATTGCATTCGGAATCTTTCACGGGATCCGTTCGAGGGTGGAAGCCGCGGCGAAACTGCATGCGGCGGCGCGGGCATCCGCGGTCCCGATAGTAGAGGTTGTCCATCCAAAATCGGGAGCAGATGGCCAGGAGGTTGCGTTACCTGGAAATGCGCAAGCGTTCAGCGATACTCCAATCTATGCCCGTACCAGCGGCTACGTAGAGCGCTGGTACGTCGATATCGGTGCGCACGTAAAGCAGGGACAGTTGCTGGCGCTGATCCAGACGCCTGAACTCGACCAGCAATTGGAACAGGCCAGAGCTGATCTGAAGACTGCCCAGGCAAATCTTGAGATTGCCCAGATTACAGCAACACGCTGGCAGAATCTGCTCAAGACAAATTCTGTTTCGCAACAGGAGACCGACCAGGCAGTGAGCGATCTCAATGCAAAAAGAGCGCTCGTCGACTCTAACCACGCGAATGTGGACCGGCTGGAGCAGCTGCAGGCATTCGAACGAATAACCGCGCCTTTCGATGGAGTCATTACCGCGCGCAATACCGATATCGGAGCCCTGATCCAGGCTGGAGACAACTCGACACCGAAAGAGATTTTCCACCTGGCCTCGATCCACAAGTTGCGCGTCTACATTCCCGTCCCGGAGGTTTACGCCCCTTACGTCCACAATGGGGAGCCGGTCAAAGTGACTTTCGATGCCTTTCCCAATGAGGATTTCACGGGGATTGTAGTGCGCAACTCGGATGCCATCGACCTGAATTCGCGCACCCTGAACGTTGAAGTCGACGTGGACAATCCCAAGGGCCGCTTGTTCCCGGGCGTCTACGCCTTCGTTCATCTCAAGACTCCTGCAAGTGCAGGCGCAGTTACCATCCCCTCAAATGCCTTGCTTTTCCGCGCTGAGGGATTGCGTGCAGGCGTGGTCCGCAACGGCCAGGTAGCACTCGCACCGATCACCATCGGTCAGGATTACGGAAGCGCCGTCGAAGTCCTCTCCGGACTGAAGCTCAACGATGCCGTGATCGTGAACCCGTCCGATTCTCTAGCCGATGGAGCCGCGGTCCGTCTGCGCACGAAGGCAGCCGGTAAGGTACAGCCATGAGACACCTGGGACTCATCTCAGTCGCGGCATTGCTCCTGCTGGCGGCGGGCTGCATGGTTGGTCCGAATTACACCAGGCCTGACGCTCCAATAGCCCCGGCCTTTAAGGAAACCTCGGAGTGGCAGGGGGGCGACGGTTGGAAGGTCGCTCAGCCAAACGACACCGCACTTCGTGGGAAGTGGTGGGAGCTCTACGGGGATACGAAGCTGAACGAACTGGAGGAGCAGGTTGATCCCTCCAATCAAACGCTGAAGGAGGCGGAGGCGAATTTTCGTCAGGCTCGCGCTGCGATCCGATTCAACCGTGCCGCAGAAGCGCCAACCATCGGCGTCGCGCCGGGCATTTCAGCGGTCCGCGCCTCGGCAAATCAGCCGTATTTTACCTCCTCTTTGGTAAACAACGGTACCGGCGACTTCACGCTTCCAGTTGACCTGTCGTACGAGGTGGATCTATGGGGACGCATCCGCCGCACGGTAACCGCCTCGAGAGAGCAGGCACAGGCCAGTGCCGCAGACTTGGACACGGTGCGGTTAAGTCTGCACGCCGAGGTCGCCATCGACTACTTTGAAGTTCGCAACGCCGATGCGCAAAAGCAGCTTCTGGACGACACCGTGAAGGCATACAGCGATGCGCTCCAACTTACGCAATATCGCTTCCAGGGCGGGGCGGCCCCAAAAGCAGATGTAGCACAGGCTCAGACCCAGCTTGACGAGACACGGGTGCAGGCTCCAGACATCATGGTTCAACGGGCGCAATATGAGCATGCGCTGGCAATTCTCATTGACAAGCCGCCAGCGCTGTTTCGTCTTCCTCCGATTCCAATCAACATTCAGGCTCCTGTGCTGCCGGACGTTCCTGTGACTCTGCCGGCGCAGTTGCTGGAGCGCCGTCCTGATATCGCTGAAGCTGAGCGCCGCATGGCTGCCGCAAATGAGCAAATCGGCATTGCGAAGGCCGCATACTACCCGACGCTGAACATTGCTGCGATAGCCGGCCTCGAAGGAACATCGGTGCTGAATTGGTTTCAGTGGCCAAGCCGCTTTTGGGCAGTTGGGCCAACTCTGTCCGAGACGCTTTTTGATGCAGGCAGGCGCAGGGCTACCACGGAATCAGCCCTTGCAGCGTACGACGGAAATGTCGCCAACTACCGTCAGGCCGTGCTGAATGCCTATCAGCAGGTGGAAGACAATCTGGTTGCGCTTCACATCCTGAATACAGAGTCGACCCAGCAGCACTCGGCCACAGCCTCAGCGGAGGAATCGCTCCAACTCTCGCAAAACCGGTATGCGGGCGGCGTCGATACCTACCTCCAGGTAGTTATCTGGCAAACGACCGCTCTCACCAACGAGCGCAACGATATAGACATCATGCGGCGGCGGCTCGAAGCAAACGTCCTTCTGATCAAAGCACTCGGCGGCGGCTGGGATACGAGCCAGTTGCCTAAGGTGTGATATTCACAAGCATGATCACTGTGAGGCTCAATGAAAAGGAGAATTTACCCGTGAAGATTCGTGATTCAGTCGTATTCGTAACCGGCGCTAACCGAATGGAGGGGCAGACTTTGCTGGTGACCCGTTCGAGTGGGTGATTTCTCCTGGCCTGGGAAAGCTATCTACTGAAAAAGAGACTTTGCACGGCGTTACGGCGGTATTCTGCCAGGATGGCGGTATCAGTCAGTCATCGTCGATGCAGCTCAGTTTTGCTTGCTGTCGTCTCAGCGTTCGCTTTAGCCGCTGCCGCCGCACACGCACAGACGTCCGCACCGCATCCATGTTTCGAAGTGCTGACGCACCGGATGGACGTTGATGTCGATGGAGCGCCCAACGCCTACGGGCCGCCGGGCAAGCCGACCCTTGACGCCCTTATCAATGCGCACTATCTCGAGCGTGCCGACCAGAAGATCGTTGGTTACCTCCTGGACAACAAGGGACGTCCCATCTTGCAATCGCCTGAGGATCCTTTCCCCGGCTACTACATCTCGCAGACCGCCTTTGCCGATGTTGCCAATCACAACGAGCGCGATCCGCGGGGATACGTCGATGCCCGTAAGATCAACTATGTCGTGCGCGGCAATAAAGCCGGCCGACGCGGGGTGAAGGTCGGCGACTTCGTGGCTGTCTACTCGAAGACGACCCATAAGGCCGTCTTCGCTATCGTCGGCGACACCGGCAACCCAACCGGCGACGAGGGCTCCCTGCATCTGCTACAAGAGCTGGGCTACCCCTTTCACGACGGCATAAGTGACTCGGTCACGCAGCCCGAGATCGTCATCCGCTTCTACCCCAATTCCAACCCGAAGCATCAGTTCTTCTTTACCCAGGCCGCACTGGACGAAGCTGCTACAAAGCTCGGCCTCGTCCGCGACTTCTCTGATGCTCGCGCAGCCAACTGCGGTCGATAATTTTGCATCCGTCGTATGCCGGGACCTGACGACTTCCGAATCTGATCGCACGAAAGTGATTCCACCGTACGCGGATCACATCTTCGGCTTGACTAGCGCCTGGTAGACGACCGGACGGCTAAGTTGCTCCACATCGGGTTGCCCGGGACCAATCATTCGTTGCGCCATGCCTATAAAGATCAGATCGTTCGTGGGATCGATCCAGAACCAGGTGTCGGCCGCTCCGAGCCAAAAGAACGTGCCCTTGCCCACAACTTCGTCAGCTTCGAGCGGATCGGTGAAGACCGCGCAATCGTAGCCATACCCCATGCCGGGGCGCATAGTCTCTGTCCCAACGGAGAACTCACCTGTCATCAGCCTGGGGGCAAGATGGTTTGCGGTCATGAGCGCGACCGAGGCCGGCGAGAGGATGCGCTGGCCGTCAAGTTCGCCCTGGTTCAGAAGCATCTGAGCGAAGCGCAGGTAATCCTGCGCCGTAGAGACCAGGCCTCCGCCGCCCGAGGGCATGGTGGGCGACGTCGCAAAACGGTCGTCCGGTTTGCTGGCGACCATCGCGCCTTTTTCGTCCCCTTGGTAAAGCGTTGCAAAACGGTCCCACTTCTCTTTGGGAACGTAGAACGCTGTGTCTTTCATTTTGAGAGGCCCGAATATATGCTGCTGCATGAAATCGGGCAAGGACAGGCCCGACAATTTCTCAACGATATAGCCCTGGATATCCATGGAAACGCTGTATTCCCAGCGAGTCCCCGGCTGGTAGAGCAGCGGAATTTTGGCCAGCTTGCCGATCATCACCTGAAGGGATTGGGATTGCAGGACGTGTTCGTCCTGGTACATCTTGTCGACCGGCGTGTGCCCGAAGATCCCGTAGGTGAAGCCCGCGGTGTGGCTCATCAGCTCACGCATGGTGGGAGCGTGGATCGGGTCTTCCAGAATCATCTTTCCGCTCTGATCGAAGCCCTTGAAGACTTTCAGTTGGTCGAACTCGGGGATGAACTTCGAAATGGGATCCGAAGGCCTCCATTTGCCCTCTTCGTAGAGGATCATCATGGCAACGCCTGTAACCGGCTTGGTCATGGAGAAGATGCGGAAGATGGTGTCCGCCGTCATGGGCGCGGCCCTGGCGATATCCTTCTTGCCATATGTTCGCTCCTCGACCACTTTGCCGTGGCGCGCAAGAAGTGTCACAATTCCGGCAAGCTCTTTCTGATCCACCTCGCGTTGCATAACTGCGTGAAGACGGTCGAGTCTCCCAGACGAAAAGCCCAGCGTCTCAGAGCTATTCCCAGGAAGAGGTGGGGCCTTTCCGGCCTGCTGCGCGTGGGTTTGGTGCGCGCATGCAACGCAGAGCAGAGCGGTCAGGCACGATACCGCGAAAGATGAGATATGTTTGTCTTTCATTTGTCCTGGTCCTTTTGTTGAGCTTGTTGTGCACGAAATGAGGCCTCTTCATTCAAGAAAGCCGACGAAGACCTCAATCATCGATGGCGAGTACTTCATTCCCAAATCACAAACAACGCACGATGAGGATTGTTTGATCGTCTAACTGGTGTCCAAACGCACGCGCCGCCGCAAGAATCCTTGCCGCCAGCTCCGGTAAGGGGTCCTTGGCGTTCGCCGCGATCACTTGCTTCAGTCGTTCCACGCCAAATTCTTCCTGGGTTTTGTTGCACACTTCCAGAATCCCGTCCGTTGCAACCACGAGCAGATCGCCCGACGCAACTTCCAGCCTCTGTCCGTCAAAGCTGGAAACCGGCAGCAGCCCGAGAGGGAACTGGCCCTCCTCCGTGTGCGACAGGGTCCGCCCGCTCGCGTGCCACTGCAGAATCGGTGGGCTTGCCGCCAGCGCATAGAACACGCTGCCGTCCGCTCCTAGCCGGAAGCCGGTAAACGTCGCATACATGTGCGGCTCTTTCACCTCCGGCAGCACCCTGTTCAGCCGATCGAGCACTACCGGCAGAGTACGATGCGGCTCGCGTCCCTCCGCATCCAGCAGGGCCGTGCGAGTTGCTGTCTTCAGCATTCCCATCAGAATGCCGGCAGGGAGCCCATGTCCAGCGATGTCAGCGACATAGGCAATAGCATCACCGCTCGGCAGGTTAATCGCATCCACCAGATCGCCGCCCACCTTTTCACTGGGGCACGAAATGCCGTAAATCTCAAAGCGCGAGGTTCGCAATCCCACCGGCGGCACCAGCGTCTTTTGAATCCCGTGTGCCAGCTCAAGTTCGTTGCGCATGCGGAACGACTCTCTGCCCTCGATTCGGATATACACACGGAGAAAAACGTAGGAGAGAATGACCGCCGACAGCGTGGCGGTTGCGGCGAAATGGATTCCTAATTCCGAAGGCACTGGCTTCAGATCGAAGCTGCGCGTCATCCAGCTTGCGAGGCTGGTGTTGATCCGATTATTGAAAAACTGCAGCACAATCAGGCCGAGTAGAAACGGCATCGACAGCCGAGACAGCACTATCACCCACAACGAAGCGTTCAGCCCGACGTAAAGCGCGATTTGAAGCACGACGACATAAGGCAACACTCCCCCGTACATTAAATCGACGTAGAAGCCGTACACTGAAAACAATAGGAAGACCGCCGCTATCAACACCCATAGGCGCTTTATCGGCACCGACCGAAAGTGTACCCATCGGGTCGAGGTTCGCCGGTACCACTCTGAGGTTCGCCGGTACCACTCCTGCTCTGCCATTGGCACGAACCATATCAGATTAGATGGAGGGCGTTAACGCGATTCCCGGGAAAGGGGTTTCTGGAAGCTTCACTTGTTAACGAAACGGTTACTGGGGCAAGCTACGTAAATCAGACTTGACGGGCTAGACATACAGTGGCTGGTTAAATGACGAGATTCTCCACCTTGGGCATACCGCCTCTCCTCTGTTCAGCGCCGCTTATCAGCCGTCGTTTCAAGAAATGAGGGCAAAATTGGCTCTTCTAGCCGAGAAGAAACCGGGGGACGAAAAGGACCCTCCCGTCTGGGAGTTCTCTCGAGTTTATCAGTGGGTTACTTTTCGTCTGTCCTCCTCAGCCTCCCCTGAGCCCCTCCATAACCTCGTATCTCCCCCTCGCAGGAGAGAAGAGGCATTCGTCATGACGAAATACTTACTTCGATATAGCCTCGCAGCGTGCCTGCTGCCAAGCCTGTCCATTCTCTGCGTTAAGACTGATGCCCAGCCGTCAGCCGCTGCACTGCAAGCCGCATCAACACCTTCCGCGACTACGGAGATTCCCGCAGCAGAGTTGTTGCAGCCGGAGGAACTGGCGCAGCTCTTGCGCTCTTCCAGGGACGAGAAACCCCTGATTTTGCAGGTCGGCTCGCATGTCCTTTACGCCGAAGCGCATATTTCCGGATCGGAGTATGCCGGTGCTGGAGGCCAGGATCCAGGACTCCAGGTACTACGGGATCGCGTGAAGGGACTGGAGCGCAATCGGTTTCTTGTTATCTATTGTGGGTGCTGCCCATGGAACAAGTGTCCCAATATCCGGCCCGCGTATCGGGAGTTGCACACTCTCGGCTTCACTCACGTTCGAGTGCTCTATCTAGCCAACAACTTCGGAAGCGATTGGGTAAATAAGGGCTATCCAGTCACGAAAGGCCGCTGAGAATTAGGGGATGCTACGAATCGTGCTTCGGCGAATCAACTCGAAACGCAAGGTTCTTCTACTACTGCTGCTGACGGCTTTCGCCGCTGCGGACAACCTCGCCGCAAAGACGGAAACTGCGGCCCCAATCGGCTACCGCAGGGCTCCCAGCTTTACCCGGATCGACTTGAACCATCGGCAAGTAAGTCTGGCAGATTATCGCGGCAAAGTGGTCCTACTCAATTTTTGGGCGACCTGGTGTGTACCGTGTCTCAGTGAAATGCCGCGCTTTGTTGCGTGGCAGCAGGAGTATGGCGGACGCGGGCTGCAGGTCATCGGCATTTCGATGGATGATGAGGAGCAACCGGTACGCATCACGTATCAGAAATACAGATTGAATTACCCCGTGGTCATGGGAGACGAAAAGATCGGAGAAATGTATGGTGGCATCTTCGGTCTTCCCGTCACCTTCCTGATAGACAGAAACGGCAAGATCCGCTTCAAACACGAAGGCGACACTGACATCAATACCATCGAGAGTGAGATGCGGGGCCTGTTGCATGATTGAACCGATCCCTTACAGATGGGTTCGGGTGAAAATACTCT
>CAZSUK010000628.1:0-5603 GCA_964609355.1 uncultured Acidobacteriaceae bacterium
CGGACGCACGTGCTCTACGACATCATCCGCCTCGACCATTTTCGCGGCTTTGAAGCCTACTGGGCCATTCCGGCCGAAGACGAAACTGCGATTCACGGGGAGTGGGTCAAAGCACCGGGCGCCGCCCTCTTTGCTGCGCTCAAGGAAAAACTAGGCGATCTACCCATCATTGCCGAGGATCTGGGCCTGATTACGCGCGAAGTGGATGCGTTGCGCGAGCAGTTTGGCTTTCCCGGCATGCGGGTATTGCAATTCGGATTCAGCGACCGGCCGGCGCACAACTACCTGCCCCACCGTTATGTAACCAACACTGTGGTGTATACCGGAACCCACGATAATGACACCACACTTGGCTGGTGGGAACACGGGGTGACGGAGACGGAGAGGCAGGCAGTCTACGTCTACCTCAATCCTGCGCCCAATGATGTCGTGTGGACGTTGATTCGCGCGGCTTCAAACTCGGTGGCGGATGTTTGCATTTTTCCCGTGCAGGACGTACTGGTGCTGGGATCGGAAGCGCGCATGAACACGCCCTCAACACCAGAGAATAACTGGACCTGGCGCATGGCTCCCGACGCGCTCAGCGGCCAGCAGGCTCACGGGCTGGCACAGCTGGCTGAGGTGACCGATCGCGATGGGTGGGTGGAGCCGCAGAAAACGTGAGCAACTGTCCCCGCCTATTCCTCGCTTACAAGAAGCGCCACCGGGAAAGTGGCCAGGACCGCGCTCAGTGGTAGGGTTTGCTGTTCTGCAACGCTTAGGGACTCGCCAGTGAAGACGTTGGTGTAGCGGGTTCCGGAAGAAACAGGGACGCGCAACTGATCGTTACCCCATGCCGGCCCGAGCGGCAGTTCGGGCTTGCCTCGCATGAGGGTGTAAGAGAAGCGCGGCAGTACGGCCAGAACGCTCCGCTCGCTTTTTCGATCGCGGCGCAAGAATGCAATCGCATTTTCCTTGTGGTCCCCGGCAACTTCGAGCGCCGTGTATTCCCCATGGCGGAAGAGCGCATGCTCCCGGGTACGTAACTGGAGCGCGCGCTGCGTTGTCCAAAGCTTCGCCCGCCCGTCGGCGAGGTTGCTGAGCACCTCGCGGCATACTGTGGCCGGACCTTCCCGCTCTGTCAATTCAAGCAAACCATCGAGGTAGATGGAGCGCTGATGGTAGTCGACAGACCGCCGGTTATCCGGGTCCACCAGGTTCAACTCCCAAAGCTCGTTGCCCTGATAAAAGTCGGGTATACCCGGCACGGCAATTTTAAGCACCACCTGGGCTAGGGAATTGACTGCCCCGAACAACTGTAACTGCGGCAGGAGCGAGCTGAGCGAGGCGACGAACGGGCTTTCTTTTCCTCGCGCGCCCGGCATCAGAATGGCGGTGATGAACTCATGGACCGCCTTCATGTACACCGGGTCTGGATTGATCCAACTCAGGTTGACCTTGGCTTCGCTCAGCGCTTTGGAGGCATACTGCCGGATCCGCTCCACGAAGTTCTCGCGGTCCTGCTGGGTTTGCATCTGCCACGGCCATGCCCCCAGGATGGTTTGGTAAAGCAGATATTCTTCATTGTTATCCGGCGCGATGCGGCCGTCTTCCATCTTCTGCTTGAATTTGGCATTCATGCGCTGCCAGCGGTGCACCGAAGACGACCACAGCTGGGGCATTTCGGAGAGCACGTTGAGCCGGTTGCGCACGTCTTCGCTGCGCTTGGTATCGTGCGTGGAGGTGGTGAGCATGGTGTCAGGCGAGTGCCTCACGCGCTCCTGGTTGCTCTGGTGCAGGGTGTCGAGCGAAATACCAAAAGATTTAGCCGAACCACCGACCTCGTTGGACGAAAGAAAGCGGGTGTAAACATAAAACGCCGTGTCTTCCACGCCCTTGGCCATGATCGGCCCGGTAAGCTGCTGGAATTTGAGCGCAAAATAAAGCATTTGTGGATCTGGTTTTTGCCTGGCCGACGGAGAACTACTCTGCAGCAGCAGCGTCTCCCGTAGAAAATCGAATGCAGAGCTGTCGATATCCGGATTCAGCCGTTTGGCCCGGGCGACGGCAAAGCGCAGAAACGCCACATCCCGCTCTCCATACTCGCCTCGGTCGTCGATGTAGGTACGGTAGACCGGAAAGGCGGCGATCGTCTGGCGGAGGACGGTTTCCAGAATGTTATCGGTGAAATCACGAGCCTTTCGATTGGCAGCCGCAATCCGGCTCAGCAGGTTGGTAAGGGTATACACTTCGCTCGCCAGTGCCGTCTGCATCACTTGCAGCTTCGAGCGGTAAATGATTTCATCCGGCTCCACCGTGTGTCCCAACACCTGGGCATAAAGCACGTTGAATCGCTTCTCGTTGGCGCTCTGAATGAAGATGCCATTGGCCAGGTAGACGAAGTCATAGCCGGACGTGCCCCGCACCGGCCATTCCGGGGGCAGATATTCCCGCGGTTCCAGAATCTTTTCGACCACGGTGTAGAGCGGCCCCTGGCTTTGCGACCAATCGTATCCACGAACCGGATCGAGTACGCTCCGCTCGATGCCATTAGCGGCGGTCTCCTGCCGTGGCACCTCCCCCGCACACTGGCTGGCGAGATACAGAAGCTGTAGCCGGATTAGGTACTGGCGGGGGTTGAACATGCCGTCGCAGTGGTCGATGCGCAGTCCGGTCACCCGATGGGTCGCGAGCAGCTCCCGGATCAGGCAATGGGTAGCGGCGAAGACCTGAGGATTCTCCATGCGCAGTCCGACCAGGTCGTTCACATCAAAGAAACGCCGGTAGTTGATCTCCTCGGCCGAGGTTCGCCAGGATGCCAGCCGGTAAGGCTGCGCATCGAGTAGAAGGTGCAGGCGGTCGAAGCTGTGTGGATCTCCTTCTATGCCATTGATAGTCTCGAGCGCCTGTCGTACGAACGGCTGCATTTCCGGCGAGCCCAGCGCATCCCGCAACAGGGGCAACAAGTGTGCCAGCCGTTGGCGCCGCTGCTCGCGCAACGCGTCGTTGGCGGTCTCATGCGGCGGCAGCTCGTCGATCTGCTGTAGAAGCTCACGGAAGGATGGCGGTAGGGGATTCGGGCCGCCGTCAAACTGGTCGAACATCAGGTGCACGGTGCGCGGGGCCACGGGCATGATGTGGTCGTAGTAGTGAACCCGCGGGCGCCCGTTTTCGATCGACACCTGGATGCGCTTGTTTTCCAGTTCCGTACCGTATTGATTGCCTAGGATGGGCAGAAGAAGCTTGTTGCGCAGGGCCGGTTTCAGCGGCTTCCAATCGATATCGAAATATTCTGAATACTGCGAGGAGTGGCCGTTCTCAAGCACGTCCTGCCACCACACGGAGTCGTTGCCCACCCCCATGTGGTTGGGCACGATGTCCAGCAGCAGGCCTAGTCCCTGGCGCTGCAATTCCGCAGAGAAGCTGAGAAAACCCGCATCTCCACCGAGTTCAGGATTGAGGCGGTCGTGGCGAGTGACGTCATATCCGTGCATGCTGCCGGGCCGGGCTTCGAAAATCGGCGAGGAGTAGAAGTCGCTGATGCCCAGCTTCTTGAGGTAACCCACGATGCCCTGGGCGTCGCCAAAGCTGAAGTCTTTGTGCATTTGCACCCGGTAGGTGGAGACCGGAGCCCGGGCGTCGCTGCGCAGCACCCGTTCCACGCATTCCCGCATGTCGTTGGAGGCTTCCTGGCGAGGGCTCATTTTTGCCGGGAGGGTTTCAGGCACGGCTTCGCTCGGTAACGGAAAGTCGCTGATGACGGACATGCTCCATTGGATGCGCTCCCCGGTTAATTCAAGCCGGCCGCTTTACGAATTCGCCCCCAGCACGGAAAATGGAGCTAGACCATTGTAACGAGGAAGAATCATGCCACTTTCCGGCGAAGCTATAAGAATGATGAACTACATCGATGACATTTCGACCACGCTGAGGCGCATTCTCGCTCTTGCTCCCACACTTTCCGCCGACGAGCGTAAGCGGGTAGGCGATTATCTCAAGTCCAGCTCGCCCAGCGCGGATGAGGCCATGGCGGCTCTGCATCTGAAATAATCCTTCCTGCTGACTCTTCACCTTTTCAAGTACGGGCGAAAAGCCCGTACCCTCACCTTTTGAAGGGGCGGGGCCTTACAAGCCGCAGACGGACTCTGATCGTTGAAGGGTACGGGCTTTAGTCTGCGTGTGTGGAACGCAATTCAGGAAGGGCACAGCTTCAGCGTGCAGTAAATCACCTGCCGAACCCGGCTCTAGCCGCCGGCGTACGCTTTTCCCATCCTCTAAATTCTCTTGCGCCGATAAAGAAGATGCCCCAGAGGCTAAAGCCCTCGTTTGCATGCCATGCTCGCGGAACGGCTGAAACCATGCCCGTTCAGTCCCGCCCTTGCGGGAACAACCCCTCGGGTTTATTCGTATAAATAGGTAGCACCGATGCAATCCCCGGCTGACATCTTCGGCGAAGTCTTTCGCGCTATCTGGTCCAACAAGCTGCGCGCCTTTTTGACCATGTTTGGCATCGCCTGGGGTGTGGGATCGATGTTGTTGTTGATTGGCTTCGGCGAGGGCTTCCGTTCCGGAAATCGCCGCTCGATGGCTTCTCTGGGCAACAACGTGATCATGATGTGGGGCGGCAATATCCCCGCCGTCCCCAGCCAGCACACGGGCATGCGCCCCTACAAGCTCACCCTTTCAGACGAGGCGGCAGTCCGTGCCGGCGCCTCCAAAGTCCGTAACATCACCGCTATGCTGCAAAACACGACCATCAAAGAAGTGAGCGATGAGTCCACCAGCAGCGGAGAAGTAACCGGGGTTGAGCCAAATTACAGCGAGATCCGGTTTGTTCCGATCGAAGCGGGCCGCTTTGTGCGCGCAGATGATCTGGAGCAGCGCCGGCGGGTGATCGTGCTGGGCAAGAAGGCCGCGGCCTTGCTCTTTCCAGGCCGGCCCTCCCTGGGGGAATGGATCCTTCTCAATGGCACCCGCTTTCAGGTGATCGGCGTGGCAGGCAGTATAGCCCGCGGTAACAACGAAGGTGACAATCAGCGTGTCTATGTCCCTTTGACGACCATGCTCGAGCTGTTTCCCTTGACCGGAGAAAACATACCCCGGGACGCAGTGACCTCCTTGCAGTATCAGCCGGTGGTGAAAGACGACAGCGTGCCGGCCGTCGAGCAAGTGCACGCCATCGTAGCCAAGGAGCATGGGTTTGATCCCCACGCGCCGGACGCCTTCGAGGAGTGGGACTCGGTCAATTCGGAGCGAATGGTAGGCAAGATTTTCGATGCGATGGACTTATTCCTGGGCGGGGTGGGTATTGTCACCCTCGCCCTGGGTGCCCTGGGAGTCGTGAACATCATGCTGGTCTCCGTGGCCGAACGGACACGGGAGATCGGGCTGCGTAAAGCCTTAGGGGCGACCCGCCGCAACATCATGACCCAGTTTTTGCTGGAAGGCATGTTTTTGACGGGTATCAGCGGCGGAGTTGGCATCGCCGCAGCCGGCTTCCTGATGTACGCCTTGAATCGCGTCGTGGGCACCAGTATGGAGGGATTCGATGCGCCCCGCCTGGTGCCCTGGTCCGCCGCCCTGGCTTTTGGCGCGCTTTGCCTCAGCGGCATCGTGTCTGGAGT
>CAZSUK010000629.1:0-5112 GCA_964609355.1 uncultured Acidobacteriaceae bacterium
CGATTGGATGGCCTGCCTCTGGCGATCGAACTCGCTGCCGCCCGGGTCAAAGTTCTTTCCCCCTCAGCGCTGCTCGCTCGCCTGGCGAGCCGCTTGCAGCTATTGACTGGCGGCTCACGTGACCTGCCGCAGCGTCAGCAGACCCTTCGCGCCGCAATCGACTGGAGCTACGATCTTCTGAGCACCGCGGAGCAAAGGCTTTTCAGAAGACTATCAGTGTTCGTAGGCGGATGCAGCCTGGAGGGCGCAGAAGCTGCGTGCGACACCAAGGGCGATCTCGATATAGACCTGCTTGACGGCATAGCGTCGATGGTAGACAAAAGCCTGGTGCAGCAGATCGACCAGGCGACGGGTGAATTGCGGTTCGTGATGCTGGAAACGATCCGCGAGTACGGTCTGGAAAGACTGGCGGCCAGCGGCGAAGAGACACTGACCAGGCGCGCCCATGCTGCCTATTGCCTGGTGCTGGCGGAAGAAGAACCTACGGGGAAGAGCGGGGAGGAATGGCTGCAGCAGTTCGGATTGGAACATGGCAATTTTCGGGCTGCCTTGGAGTGGCTGATAGAGACCGGAGATGCCCAGTGGGGCCTGCGTCTCGGCGCAGCCCTGTTCCGCTTTTGGGAGATGCGCGAGTATTTCGCCGAAGGAAGGGATTCGCTGGACAAGCTACTGAAGCTTCCGGACGCGGCCGTCCCCAGCAAGGTGCGCGCGCGCGCCCTTTTTGCCGGAGGTGCGCTCGCCAGTGGGCAGGGAGATTACGCCTCAGCGGATGCGCTGATCGGCGAAAGCCTGGAGATCGCGCGTCAGTCAGGCGACAAGCAGGGCGCCGCAGTCTTTCTCAACGCGCTCGGAATCATTGCTCGCGACCGGGGCGGCCTGTCAGTTGCGCGCTCTCTTTTCGAGGAAAGCCTGGAGCTCTGGAGAGAATTAAGCGACCAGAAGTCGATTGCTCGTTCTCTCAGTAATCTGGCGAATGTCGTCAAGTTACAAGGGGACAATGCCGGCGCGGGTTCGCTATACGTGGAGGCTCTTTCCATCTTCCGTGGGATCGGAGATTGGACCGGCGTCGCCTGGTCGATGAATTACCAGGGTGATGTGGCACGCGACCAGGGTAACTCTGCAGCGGCGCGGACGATGTACGAACAGAGCCTGGCAATTTTTCGGGAACTCGACAACCAGTGGGGAATTGCGGGTACGCTCGCCGACCTAGGGAGTCTAGCGAGCGTACAGGAAAACTATCCCACAGCGAACTCGATGTACCGGGAAAGCATAAAACTCTTTCGGGAATTGGGCCATCAACGCGGAATTGCGCGCCTGCTGGAGCTTTTCGCATGCTCAGCGGCCGCTCAACTCGAGAGCGAGCGTTCGCTGCGGCTTGCGGGTGCTGCCGCTGCACTACGCAAGAATATTGGCGCTCCGCTCACGCCCGCAGAAGGAGCCAAACTGGAAGCAAGTCTGTATTCGGCGCGACAGGCATTGACCAACACAGTAGCCGACGCGGCCTGGTTAGAAGGTTGGGACACGCCGGTCGACAAAGCAATTGAAGAGGTATTGGTGCTGGAGTCTGAATCCTCTTCCCCTCAGCGCCCGACATCGTGGACGCACGGACGCGAAGCAAATTCAGACGCCCTCTCGTAGCCATCGCCTACTCTGCGCTTGTGGGGTCGAGAAGCCGCCGTACGGCAGAGACGCGATTGGCAGGCAGGCCGACGCGCCGGGCGTGTTCCCGGATGGTCTCCTCGTCCGGTGCAAGGTAGACGCAGTACACCTTGTCACCGGTTATGTAGCTATGAAGCCACTGGATCTGGGAACCCATTTCCCGGAGGACAGCGACCGAAATTTGCGAGACTTCCCGCAATTGGGCGTCGGATAGATTTCCCGCTCCCGGAATTTCACGCTCGATGACAAATTTGGGCACGCGTTCCCCCTATGCGCCCACATCCTAGCATATGGAATGGAGCGGCTCCAACGCGGCTCCGAGAGCCCCGGCGATGATTGCATCCAGAGCGGTCGGTGAGGAAGGACTCACGCTGCTGGCCACGCCCGGCTGTGCGTTCAAGATGGCATTTATGATCAGCGCACGGTTCTTGCCTGCGAAGGGCCGTTGGTTCGTTGCCATTTCGTAAAGCGCAACGCCGAAGGAAAACACGTCGCTGCGCGTGTCAATCTATTCTCCGCGCACCTGCTCCTGAGACATATAAGAAAGCCGTACCCAGGATAGTGCCGTCGAGAGTGAGCGATTCATACTCGGCATGGTCGTCAGCAACCTCACTGGGTCGGACCGCATAAGAGCGTCCTAAAGGACAAGCAATTCTGCACTGGCTGAGCGGCTCTTCGGTAACCGTTGTATTTACAGCAGGTTACGAATCTATTTGGCGTAAGACATTCTTCAGGCGTTCGCCATTGTCTAGTCAAGGTCAGCTGCGGCTGGATGAGCCGTACAGAAGGACAGATCTGCGAACTGTGCCGCGACGCCAGTATTCCGCAATCCGCTGTCTTCGTAAAACGCGAAGCCACTGAATTGGCGATTTTGACCAGAGTAGTGAAAGTTGAACGATAAACGAGAGCGTCGTTTTGCCTTAACCCAAAACTGGGTTGCCGGTCTTCCTGTTGCCGATTTTATATGTGGATCGCGGGCGAGCACGACGTGCCCACCACACCGGAAACGGTGTTTGAGAATTGAACTCCATTAAAAAGTATTGCCTCTGCCTCTGCCTGGCGTTCGCTGTCGGCCAAGCCGGCTTTGCGCAGGCTCGTTACGATAATCGACCCCAAAGGAAAATGCTTACAGCGGGAGACAGTCGAAATATGTCACCTACCATGGCTCTTTGGCGCTTGTCGGTGAGGCGAACGGCGGTGCATTCGTTCGCCTCTGCTATGTTTTTGAGAGCCCGCATTCCCGGAAGGATACCAACTCAGACGCTAAGGCGCGGTCTATTTGATTCAATCACCCGCGTAGGGAGAAACGAGTATGAGCCGAGCGTAGTTATGGAACGGATTGCTGAAACATCGCCGCGTACCCTGGCCAGGGTTGCCGGTGCCATCTCGTTGGTTGCGATGCTCATGGGAGTGGCCTCCCAGTTCTTTGCTCGCGACTGGTTGGGTTCGGCAGCCTTCGTAATCGCCACCTTGTGCAACATCTTGGCGACGCTGCTCTTCTATCTCATCTTCAAGCCGGTGAACAGAAGCCTCTCTTTGCTCGCAGTGTTCTTCGGCCTCTCCGTATCGATCATTGGGATTCTTAAGTGGCATCCTCACGGTGTGGACATCGGCCTGATATTCTTTGGATCTTATTGTCTCCTGATCGGCTACCTCGTTTTCAGGTCCGCCTTCTTGCCTCGAATTCTGGGTGCCCTGATGGCGATTGCAGGCTTGAGTTGGCTGACCTTTCTTTTTCCCCCGCTCGCAGATCGTTTATCTCCGTACAATTTGGCTGTCGGTGTTCTCGGGCAAGGAACGCTGACCCTGTGGCTCCTCGTAGTGGGTGTGAACGTTCAACGATGGGGAAAGCAGGCGAGCGTGTGAAAGCAGCCTACATCAAATACGGTCCGCCAGACGTTGTCGAGGTCAACGACCTCTACAAGCCAGTTCCAAAGAACAACGAAGTTTTGATAAAAGTCCGCGCGGCGTCCGTCAATCCACTCGACTATAAAACAATGACAGGCGGTCCGTACATCGTTCGTTTACTGCTCGGGTTGCGCAAACCAAAGATCAAACAACTCGGCGTTGATGTAGCTGGCCAGGTCGAATCGGTTGGGGGGAGCGTAACGCAGTTCAAACCAGGCGACGCGGTGTTCGGCACATGCCGTGGGGCATTTGCCGAGTATGCGTGTACTTGCGAGTCGGCGAGAGTCATGAAATCGGCGTTGGTCATGAAACCGCATAACGTGACGTTTGAGCAGGCCGCTTGTCTACCGATTGCGGCACTCACCGCTTTGCAGGGGCTTCGCGACAAGGGGCGGATTCAGCCGGGGCAGAAAGTCCTGATCAATGGCGCAGCGGGAGGCGTGGGTACGTTCGCCGTGCAGATCGCCAAGTCGTTCGGCACAAACGTAACAGGCGTATGCAGCACCAGGAATGTAGAGATGGTTCGATCCATCGGTGCAGACCGGGTCATTGACTACACGCAGGAGGATTTCACCAGGAGCGGGCAACGTTACGACATTTTCTTCGACGCCGTAGGTAATCATTCGTTGTCAGCATGCAGGCGTGTGCTAAGTCCCAAGGGGATATTAATCATGGTAGGGGCACCAAACGACGCTCGTTTGGTCGGTATTCTGGCTCGTTTGATCGGAGCCCTTGTGTTGTCATTGTTTGTGAGCCAGGAGCTGGTCATCTTCCTGGCGAAATCGAACCGGGAGGATCTGACCACGCTGGGAAACCTCGTGGCAACCGGAAGAGTAACACCGGTCATCGATCGGCGCTTCAGCTTGAGTCAAGTCCCCGAGGCTCTCCGGCATCTGGAGGAAGGGCACGCTCGAGGAAAAGTGGCAATCATTCTCGAACAACATAACAAGGAAACATAACAACGCATTGCGCTGAACATAGCTGGCCATCTGGTGCGCCTCTGAAGTCATAGTTCCTTACGAATCACGGCGCCGGTCGCGCACACGACAACTCGTGCGACCAGCTATTGATGAGAACGGAGACCTCGAACATGAAGCCTAATGAACCCAGCCGCACAGCCCTGATGATCGCCCTGCAACGAGCTGCTCATCAGGTGCTCGATCATGGCTCAATCCTCTATGACCCATTTGCCATGAAGATTCTGCGTGAAGAAGAAAAGGACGTGCTTCAATTCGCGAACAAACACCCCCTGGCCAGCATTGGACGCCTGTTCACCGCCGCGCGAAGCCGGATTGCGGAAGATGCTTTGTCAAGAGCTGTCGACACAGGGGTTCGGCAGATCGTCATCCTTGGCGCCGGACTCGATACTTTCGCTCTCCGGAATCCCCATGGCGCACGACAGATCCGTATCTATGAGGTGGACCACCCCGCGACGCAGGCATGGAAACTCGAGCGCTTGGCCGAAGCTCAAATCGCACTTCCGCCAGCGCTTATTCTCGTGCCAGTCGATTTCGAGCGGGACGATGTGGGAGAGAAGCTCGTCGC
>CAZSUK010000630.1:0-6866 GCA_964609355.1 uncultured Acidobacteriaceae bacterium
GAAAAAATCGATTTAGAAACGTGGAGCAATTTCGGCCTTGAAAAAAATCGCGCCAGGATGCCTTATAAACGACCGCTGGACCTTCGGCGTACATTTCGGTTCAGACGAAATTTTAGCGAAATCGATTTCTTCACATCTTCCCGTCCCGAATCACCTCCTGGGCCCTTTCAGTCGTCAGAGATCTCCGTTTCTGTACGCGAAACCTCCCTGTGGGGCTCTTGCATCCCCGACAATGTACCGGGTTATCCCGCCGCTCTCGATCCCTTCAACCTCGTCTGTCTGCTTTCCCTTGTCCTGCTTTTCCTCGGCGCAGACTGCATCGACCGGTGAGCCGTGTCCCGGGACCCGTGTAAAATTCCTGACACCCAGCATGACCTTGCAGGAGTATCACCTATGACTTTCCTCTCCCTGGCAGCAAATCGCCGTATAGCTGCGTGCACGGTACTGTTTTGGTTCTTCGCCCTGGCAATGGCACAACAGGCGAACAAGCCAGCCGCCGAGGTGATGGGACCGGCAGTCAACCCTGCGTACATGGACCTTTCTGTGAAGCCGGGTGATGATTTCTACGCGTATTGCTGCGGGACATGGGAGAAGAACACGACGATTCCCCCCGACCGCGGAGAAGTAAGCCCAGGCACACCCCTGGACGACATGCACGATAGAAAGCTGGCCGACTTGATTGAGGAAGCGGGGGCGAAGGGAGCGACGTCCCCGGATGGCAGCCGCAGAGTTTTCGATCTGTACAACTCGTTTATGGACGAGGCGGCGATCGAGGCTCGAGGGACGAAGCCGCTGGCGGCGCCCCTGAAAGAGATCGCGGACATCCGCAATCGCAAACAGCTGGCGCGCGCTCTCGGCCAAACACTAAGGGCCGACGAGGACGCACTCAACGTTACAAACTTCCATAGTCCTAATCTTTTTGGATTTTGGGTGGCGCCGGGATTTAAGGATACATCACGCTACACGGCCTACCTGATGCAAGGTGGACTTGCGCTGCCGGACCGCGAGTATTACTTGTCGCAGTCGGATGCGATGAAAGAGATTCGCCAGAAGTATCGGGCGCATATCGCAACGGTGTTGAGTCTCGCGGGGTTTGACAACGTGAATAGCCGCGTGAATCGGATCATCACGCTGGAGCATGCGATTGCGGAGAAGCATTGGAGTCTGGCCGAAGATAACGACGTGAAGAAAGCCAACAACGTCTGGAAGGCATCCGAGTTCGCGTTGAAGGCTCCGGGGCTGGATTGGGTGGAGTATTTTTCGGCGGCCGGGCTGAGCAAGCAAGCGGAATTTATCGTTTGGCAGCCGAGCGCTGTGATCGGAGAGTCGGATTTGGTGGCGGGGGTGTCGTTGGAAAGCTGGAAAGACTGGCTGGCCTATCACCTCGTCAATCAATGCGCCGCGGATCTTCCCAAAGCGTTCGCCGACGAGGATTTCGCCTTCTACGGCAAAACACTCGTTGGAGCAAGCGAACAGCAGCCGCGGTGGCGGCGGGGCTTACGACTGGTAAACGCGCAACTCGGCGATGACCTTGGGCAGATCTATGTAAAACGTTACTTCGCGCCTGAGGTCAAGGCGCAGGTACAAGAACTCGTAGCCAACCTGATCGCGGTGTACCGCAAGCGCATCCAGGCCGTCAGGTGGATGACGCCTTCGACCAAGGCCGAAGCATTGAGGAAGCTGGATACGCTCTACGTGGGCGTGGGCTATCCAGAGAGTTGGCGGGACTATGTGGGTTACGAGGTCAAGCCTGACGATGTGGTTGGAAATTCACTGCGCGGCGGCCTGTGGGAGTATCAGTATCAGCGGGCGCGTCTGGGCCGACCAGTGGACAAGAAAGAGTGGGTGATGACGCCGCAGACCAACAACGCGGTGAACCTGCCGCTGCACAATGCGCTGAACTTTCCGGCTGCGGGCCTGCAGCCGCCAGTGTTTGACCCTAAGGCCCCGGCGGCGGCGAATTATGGCTCGCTCGGCGCGACGATTGGTCATGAGATCAGCCACTCGTTTGATAACGAAGGCAGCGCGTTCGATTCCCAGGGCCAGTTGCGGAACTGGTGGACGCCGGAAGATTTTGCGCACTTTGATGCGGAAACCGTCAAGCTGGCGGCGCAATATGATGCCTATAAGCCGTTTCCCGATCTCTCGCTGAACGGCAAGCAGACGCTGTCGGAGAATCTTGCCGACGTCGCCGGGCTGGCGGCTTCGTACGACGCGTTCAAGGAGCATCTGCAGGGTCAGGCGGCGCCTGAGCAGGGCGGGTTCACCGGCGACCAGGAGTTCTTCCTTGCGTATGGGCAATCGTGGGCCGAGAAACAGCGCGATGCCGCGCTCCGCCAGGAAGTTCTGACCGACACGCACTCACCGGGCCGGTATCGGGCGCTGGCGGTGCGCAACCTGAACGGATGGTATGAGGCGTTCGATATCAAGCCGGGAGATAAGCAACATCTCGGGCCTGAAAATCGCGTTCTGATCTGGTGAGCGGTTTGTCAATGGGCAGGCTTGAGGCTGTCGTGAAGAAGGCGAAACCGGAGCAGAAATTACCGATGGGGGTTGATGTCGTTATTCCCTGAAACCCGGGGACCGGACGGGATGTTACCCCACCGCGCGTGGATGGATAAAGTCTCCTCTGGTCACCCTTGCTCGGCCATTTGAGGCCTGGAGGCTGGCGGCGTTACACAAAGATGACACGAACGGAAAGAGCAGTTGAGACTGGCCGTAGCCAACTGGCAACGATCGACGTAGGCCAACGTCCCTTCAATGCTTTGTCCTGACCACGACAGTTACCTGGATCCTGAAGCGCGGGACACCTTGGGATTGGATGAATCGGTTGTGCTACCAGGCGCACTCCGAGTGCCGCAGCAAACCCGGCTCACCGTGTCAAATCGCGGGGCGCTATCCGGGCGCAACGCCTTATAGAGGGCTTCCCGAGTGATGCCGCTGCCTTGGCGATCTCTGTCATGCCGCGAGCGGACGACCTCTCGCGTCCTGGAGGACCTTTCGGGGAGGACCTTTCGGGGACAGACGAACTACCCCCCATCGTTTTGAGCTGTAGCATCGCAAGCGATTTTACCGCGCAGAGACTAGGGACGGTAGCTGCTTCGAAGCCTTTCAAGCCGATGCGTGAGCTCCTCCGCGGTTAACCAGCGACCGCTTGCCATGACCCCGGCAATCTTCGAAGTATTTTTGACATCCTCTAGAGGATTTGCATTCAGAAGCAGGAGGTCGGCGCGCCTGCCGACAGCCACCACCCCAAACTCATTCCCTTGGTTGAGAAATTCTGCCGCGTCCGCTGTGCCCGCACGGATCGCTTCATAGGGCGTCATTCCAGCTGCGACAAAGTTCTCCAACTCCTCGTGGAGGGAAAAACCCGGCAGGGTGCCAGGCTTGAATGTGTCCGTGCCGAGCAGCAAACGAACGCCGCCCCTGTGGAGAGCTGTAAGCGTCGCCAAGTCCACTGCGTGACCGCGTGGAGTGGTCCGCGGATCCGTGGTTTTGTTGGGGTACATCGTACGGTAGCGATCGAACACTGCAGGAGGAACGTAGCTTGCTTCCTCCAGCCATGTCGAGTCAATCCGAGGGAGGTCATTGACGACCAAGGTGGGACAGACCCAGGAATTGGCCGCTTTGACTGCCTGAGCAATCGCCGGAAGTTTTGAGAAGTCAGCATCGCGGACCATGTCGGCAAGCGACTTGCCTCGTGCTCCGGTGCCTTCTGGTTGTAGGGAGGGAAGAAAGCCGTCAAGATGCTCGATCGAGTCCTGATGAGCGGCAAGCACCCCGTTCAGTCCGACACTCCGCGGTACGTGGCCGACGACGGGCAGTCCCTCGTGCCGTGCCGCCGCAACGATGGCGGCGTATCCCTCCGGCGAAAGGAGACTGTAGACTTTGATAGCAACGTAGCCATGTTTCTTATCGGAGAGAACAGCTTCCTCGGCCTGGGCAGAGGTTTCTACGATCCGAGTGCTTTGCCAAGCCGGCGGATTGCCGTCTGTGATCGGCCCGGTCGAATAGACATGTGGTCCCGGGATGCGACCCAAATCGATTTCTTTTGCAAAGGCATCGATAGTCTCGCTCCCCCACATATTTCGCACCGTTGTTATCCCATTGGCAAGAAACATCAGCGCATAGGCTGTGTTCTCATGCTCGTGATCGCTCGATGCTGACGCGGGTATTCCTGGCGTCCTGCCAGACGGGCCTGGCGTCGAAAACGAAGCGTTTTGAGGAAGAGCTTCCCGGATGAAATGAACGTGCATGTCAGCCAGTCCGGGCATGAGAAACTTACCCCGGCCATCGAGTTGCTTTAATCCGGTGGGCAGATGCAATGACCGCGATGGGCCTGCCATTTTGATGCGCCCATCCTGCACGACTACCGTTTGATGCTCCGCGATGCCATCGTGGTCCATCGGCACCACGGTGACGTTGACAATGGCGGTTGGTGTTTGTTGAGCCTGCAGGCAAAGAATGCTTAGAAGCAGTAGCGCGACTCTGGTCATCGATCCCCTCCATTGCGGCCTTTCAGAATTTTATCCCCCTCCGAAAATGGTGGCGGATCTGAGGCAACGTTCGGAGAGATAAGGGAGGGATTTGCGATGCGAATTAGACTCTGGTCGACCGTGGCTGCGGAACACAGCAAGCGTCGGGGAACTAATCACTCACCTTGGTGCTTTAGCTTCGACGGTGCTCCCTGCCGGTACTGTCAACAGTATCCAGGTTACGCTACGACCAAAGCGGTTTGGGTCGGCATGAGCTTTGAGTGGCTTGCCATCTACAAGCAATATTTCGAACGATCCGGTAAAAGCGGCCTTCCACCTCAGAGCACTCGTTCCATTATTGGTAAGACTCGTGCTTCGATTTCCTTCGTGTCGCACGGTGATTACATTGCCCTGAACAGGAAGGTTACTGAGTTCAGCCCAGCCGGTTTTCGATGTCAGCTGAGGCAGCGTTTCAACCGCGGTTTCAAAGGGTTTTCCGGCAACAATGTCCGTTAGCGGGAAGGTGGGCTCGACACGGATACCCATGAGCCCCGTGACCAGGGCCCCGATGACAGAGTAGGAGACCTCGGGATATTCACGCCGTTCGCGACCGGCGCGGGTAAGGTCCATTATTTGTGTATAGGCAGCCTCGGGATCCCCGTACCGGTAAAGGATCTCTGCATAGTGCGACTTTGCCTCGACTGCGCTTACGGGTTCGGTGTTCATCGTTGCCAGAAGAGTATGCAAGGCGCTTGCAGTCTTGGCGCCATCCTCTGCCGCATCGCGATAGAGCAGATCGCTTCCCGCGCGGCCCGTAAAGTGATGCTGTTTATTCAGGAATGCGTAGAAATATCCCTGCGAAGCGTTCCACCACTCGGTATTGATCAGTGACTTCATCTGCGCGGCGGTCTCGAGAGAGAGCTGAGCCGCCTGCTTGTTCCCCCGGATTGCCTCAATCGCAGCATAGGCTCGGAACGCGGCGTACTGTGTCGCTAGCAGGTCGATGCCCACCAGGTTGTCCCTGCTGCTCTCCTCATAGGTCGGGTCACCGCGGAAGAAAGGAGGAGTCGGGATCTCGCTCTTCCGTTTCATGATCCTATCCGGGGTCAGATCCCAACGTATCGTGTAGTCGGTGGTCGTACGATCGTAGAAGTTCAGAAAGACGGGATCTTCAATGTAGGACCTGTCCCCGGTCCAAAGAAACATTCGGTAGCAGGTATCCAGAATATCGAAGTTGGCGGGCAGGTTGTACCAGAACTCAGCATCGCTCTTATAGTCGACAGGGGCCGGACGGTTCAGCCGATCGATCTCCCAGTAACTACACCAGTCTCTGGAAGCAGCGATATTTTCTGCGAACCTCCGAAGCATACTGTGGTTGTACCGGGCAAGGCCTAGAGCCTGCGCACCGTCGGCTTGATGCGCAGTATCGCGCATGCAGAAAGCGTGACGTCCTGGAAGCGCAGCTTCATACCAGGGACCGACGGGGTCGTTGTCGGAGACGTAGGACAGAGCCTGTTGCTTGGCCCAGCGGAACGAGTCGACCAGACGGGCATCGGAAGAAGCAAAATCGAGGTCCGAGTGCGCTCCACGCTTTGCCGGTTGAGGATATGCGGAGAAGGACATCAACAACAGGACGAGGCATCCGAGCTTACCCGTGTGCAGTCGTCGCAGCCTGCGCCTTGATCCGGCGTGACCGAAGTACATCGTATCCTCCAGAGTTATAGAGCCGGATTCAGCATCTCTCCTTATCAAGAAGGGCCGTAAACACGGAAGTTCATGCCTCGCGAAGGGCAATCATCGGGTTCACTTTCGTCGCGCGGCGTGCTGGGAGATAGCTAGCTAGCGCGGCCACTGCAAGTAAAAGCAGAGGCACGATCAGAAACACAGCGGGATCATGGGGGCGCACCCCGTAGAGCAAACTTGCCATCATGGACGCAGTGGATGCAGAAACGACCAATCCGGCAACGATGCCCACGCCAGCAAGCGCGACCCCCTTGCGTAAGAACATTCTCAGAATGTCGTCCCGCCGCGCGCCCAGGGCCATGCGGATACCGATCTCGCGGGATCTTTGCCCGACCATATAAGCCAGCAAGCCGTAAATTCCAATGGAAGCGAGAAGTACCGCCAGTCCAGCAAATCCGCCCACCAGATCGGCAGACAAACGGCGTGAAGCCAGTGACCGATCAAGGACGTCGTTCATAGAAGAAACATTAAATACCGGCAAGCCGGGATCAATGCTCTGGATTTCATGCCGAATCTGTGGTGCGAGCAGGGTCGCGGGCAGAGACGTCCGCAACACCACGCTCACTTGCTTGCTGGGGTCTTGATAGGTCGAAACATAGATGTGGGGAACGCCATCGATGTCGAGACCGTCACTCTTGATATCCTTAA
>CAZSUK010000631.1:0-9094 GCA_964609355.1 uncultured Acidobacteriaceae bacterium
ACCGCGCGCATCTGTGTGGGCTTTCGCTAGGCGGCCTGGTCTCGATGTGGCTGGGAATCTACTCCCCTGAGCGCTTCGAGCGGTTGATCTTTGCCAATACGGCAGCCCGCATCGGTACGCGCGACGGGTGGGAGCAAAGAATTGCGATGGTGCAGAGTTCGGGCATGGACGGGTTGGCCTTGCAGACCGTGGAGCGTTGGATCACGCCTGCTTATCGCGAGCAGCATCCTGCGGAGATGGAGACCATCCGGCAGATGCTCGCCGCTACCAACCCGACGGGATATTGCGGCTGTTGTGCCGCTCTCCGTGACACCGACCTGAGAGGCGAAATCTCCGCCATCGAGGCGCCTTGCATGGTGATCACGGGAACCCATGATCCAGCGACGCCTCCCTCAGATGGACGGGCGATCCACTCCGCGCTGCGAGACTCCAGTTTTGTGGAATTTGATTCGGCGCATCTCTCCGCGTGGGAGAAAGCGGAAGAGTTTGCCGGCGCAGTTCTTGCATTTCTTCGAACCTAGGAGAGCTTGATGGATGAGAATGAACGCCACGAGGCAGGAATGCGCATCCGGCGCAGCGTGCTGGGAGATGAGCATGTGAAGCGCGCCGAAGCAGCAAAGGATGATTTCGATGCGGATTTCCAGGACCTGATCACACGCTATGCGTGGGGAGAAATCTGGACGCGGCCTGACCTGCCGCGGCATACGCGAAGCTTGCTCACGATCGGATTGATGGTGGCGCTGAATCGGGGTGAAGAATTGCGGATGCATCTTCGTGCAGCCGCCAACAATGGGGTGACCGCTGCGGAGATCCGCGAAGTTCTGCTTCATTGCGCCATATATTGCGGCGTTCCTGCAGCAAACGCGGCCTTCCATGCAGCAAAAGAGATTCTCGAGCAGGACAACGATGGGCCGGTTTGAGGCTCAAGTCGGAATCGTAGGAGCAGGCCCTGCGGGCCTGATGCTTTCTCACCTGCTTCACCTCCATGGCATCAGCTCCATCGTTCTCGAAGCAAGGTCCCGCGATTATTGCGAGGAACGAATCCGGGCCGGGGTGCTCGAACATACCAGCGTCCAAATGCTGCGCGACTCGGGTGTCGGCGACCGTCTCGACCGCGAAGGCCTGCGCCATGACGGCATCGACCTGGGATCGAATGGCGTACTGCACAGAATCCCCTTCGTAGAACTCACGGGCAAGCACGTAACCGTCTATGGACAGCACGAGGTGGTGAAGGATCTGATCGCCCGTCGTTTGGCAGACCGAGGGGATGTGCGTTTCGAATGCGGCGAAGTGTCGCTTAACAATATTGATGGGAGCCGGCCTTCGATCAGTGTGGTTAAGAACGGCAATGCGGATGAGATTCAGTGTGACTATATCGCAGGTTGCGATGGCTTTCATGGAATTTCACGTCCGTCGTTTCCGAAGGGGTCGCTCACTTTCTTCGAACGTACTTATCCGTTTGCGTGGCTCGGAATTCTGGCCGAAGCCGCGCCAACCCGCGATGAGCTGGTGTACATGCAACATGACCGTGGCTTCGCTCTCTACAGCATGCGCTCGCCGCGGATTACCCGGCTCTACCTGCAATGCCGGCCCGACGAGGACATCTCCCAATGGAGCGACGATCGTATCTGGAATGAGTTGGTCACCAGGCTGAGTTGCCGGGATGGATGGCGACCAACCGAGGGCAAAATTCTTCAGAAAGGCGTGACAGGCATGCGCAGCTTTGTTACCGAGCCACTGCAGTTTGGCCGGCTCTTTCTGGCCGGCGACGCGGCGCACATTGTGCCGCCGACGGGCGCCAAGGGTATGAACCTGGCCTTCGCGGATGTGCATTATCTTTCCGAGGCGCTGTGCGCGTTCTATCACGGCAATGATGACGAAGCACTGAAGGGTTACTCGGCGACGTGCCTCAAGAGAATCTGGAAGGCTCAACGTTTCTCATGGTGGATGACTTCTTTACTGCATCGCTTTGAGAATGAGCCGGCCTTTGACTACAAGCGACAGCAGGCCGAACTGGAATACCTGGCGAGTTCACGGGCGGCGGCAACATCCCTCGCAGAAAACTATGTGGGTCTTCCGTTCGAAGAGACCTAAGCCGCCGGTTCTCACAGCGCCAGGCGGACGTCATACTACTGCATCCGCTGAGTGAGCGCGACTACCCTGCGGCGCGGCTATCCGCTGATTTTTTCCCACACTCTTTTTAAAGCGGCAGTCAGCTTATAGAACGCCTCGTAACGCTTCCTGGGCCGACGCATCTTTGATCCTTCTGCTTTCTTGGCCGAACGCTCCAGGAGAGCGGCAACGAACTCTGGACCGAGACAAGGAAACAAGGTCAGTCCTCCACCGATGTGTTTTTGTGGAACTCGTGCGCTAAAACACATCGTTTGAAGCTTTATTCCACGCGCTTCAACTGACCTGTTGGGGAATAGCAGGCGGAGTCCGGTGTTCATATCTCCGAGACCTGCGACAAACGGAAACGTCTCTTTGTCCCAACACCTGTTGGCTGGGGCGGCACAAGAATGGCGCGAATCGAACACAAAGGAGACTTGTACAATGAGGACTGCCCGCATCGTTATCTACATCGCCCTCGCACTATCGATTGGCGCGGCCGCTTTGGCACAGCACAATGGACAGACGAACCTTATCCCCAGCTCGAGGTCGCCAAGGTGACCTCGCGAGACGATCACTGAATCCGGAACATTTCGTTTTCTTGGATGGGTCGCGGGCCCATCGACAATGCGGCGGGAGGGCAGCGCCCGTTCGGAGGCGTTGCTGAAAAAACTCTACGAAGGTCCGCCTGGCGCTACCGCGGTAACGGCAAATTCGCTTTCCGAGACGTTTCAGTCGGTTCCAACAATTGCTGTTTGAACCTCGGGCTTACATGAATGTCAATTTGCTTCAAGAGGCCCTCGCCCCTATTGATGAACCCGTGCGGCGTCCGTGCCTTCACAACCAGGATTTCGCCGGCCACAGCATCCTGGATTTCGTCCCCCATTACAAATCGGGAATTTCCTTCTTGTACGATGACGATTTCATCGTAGTCATGGAAATGTAGCGGCGCGCCTTGCCCCGGCTTCGCTTCGACAAAGAACATCGAAACCCCCACATCTCCCTGCTCCGCCCCAACGAAGTTGTGCGAACTCCCGATGAAGGGTAGATTCTCTTTTTGGATTAGGTGCATAGTCGCTCGTCCTCTCCAGGCCGGACACCTTTATTCAGTTCGCAACGCCTCCATCGGGTCAATGCGTGAGGCTCGTCGCGCTGGAGCGTATGCGGCCAGCAGCGCGACAGCGCACAGGAGAAAAATCACACCCGAAAAGACCGCCGGGTTTGTCGGCGTTGTCCCAAATAGCAGGGATGCGATCCACTTGCTTAATACAAAAGAGGCGCCCGTCCCCAATGCCACCCCGGCGAGAGCAAGCCGCAGTGTTTTCGAGAGAATGTCTCGCTGCACGAGGCCGGAACTCGCTCCCAACGCCATACGCATGCCAATCTCTTTTGTGCGCTCATTCACCGAATAAGAAATCAAAGCGTAAATCCCCAGCGATGCGAGCAAGAGCGCAAAGCCCGCAAATCCCGTCAGCAGTATCACCAGAAATCGGCGAGGCGACATAGCTTTGTCGACCAACTCCTGCAGCGTTTGAAACTCCTTGACTGGGAGATTCGGATCGATCGGCCGGAGGGCGGTTCGGATACCCGCCGCCAAACTATCCGGCGGAAGCACGGTTCGCACTATGAGTTGCATAGCCGGGTAGTCCTGTGTTTGACGCATCGGCATATACATTTCTAGGCCACCCGATCGCTCCGGACCCCCGTGATGCACATCGCCAACCACACCCACGACGCGTCGTCCCCCGTCCTGCGTCATCACCTGTCCGAGAGGGTCTTGCCCGGGCCACAGAGTGCGAGCCAAAGTCTCATTCACGACCACCACGGGCTCACTCGACGCTCGATCGCTCTGCAACAATTCTCTCCCCGACTTCAACGGGATTCCTGCGGCCGCGAAGTACCCATCGCTCACGACGCGAATAAAAGCCTCCGGGACCTGGTCCTTTGCGTAAATCTGCCCTTTACCCGAGACTTGCCAGGACCGATCCCCACCGAGCGGCAGCACGTCGGCAATCCCCGCTGCTGTGATTCCAGGGACTGACCGTGCGCGTTGCAACACATCATCGATAAAAGGGTTCTGTTGCGCGAGACTTGAGACGGGAAAACTCGGGTCGATCCTCAATGCGGCTGCGCGCTCAGGTTGAAATCCCAGATTCACATCCAGGACGCGCAGAAAACTCTGAATAAGCAGGGCCGCGCCGACGAGCAATAGGCAGGCGAGGGCGAACTGGGAGACAGCCAGTCCGTCGCGGAACCAGCCATGCCGGCGACTACCACTCCAGCCGCGGCCCGCGTCCTGCAGCCCTTCACGGAGCTTGGACGTCAGGACCTGCAGCGCGGGCGCCAGGCCAAAGAGCACGCCCGTTGCTACCGTCGCCAGCAAGGTGAAGGCTAGCGTAGTCCGGTCGACTCGAACACTTTCCAGCAGAGGAAGGTTGAATGTATTCAGATGCGCCAGCTCGCGCGTTCCAGCCAAGGCGAGAAGCAGGCCCAGCGCGGCGCCGCAAAACGAGAGGGTTACACTCTCGCTGAGTACCTGTCGCAGCAGCCGAAAACGCCCGGCTCCCAACGCCGCGCGTATCGCCATTTCCTTTTGTCGCGTCCCCATGCGCGCCATTTGCAGATGGGAAAGATTCGCGCACACAATCAACATCACCACACCCACGGCACACATCAGCACCACGAGAGCTGGACGCACTTGCCCGCTCACGTGCTCTTCCAGCGGAACCAAGCTGGGGTGGATCGGATTCCTCTCTGGATGTTGGCTGTCGAGTTGTTTCGCCAGAACATTGAACTCCGCCTGAGCGGAGCCGATGGTAGCGCGGGGCTTTAGCCTTCCGACGATCGCCATCGTGTTTCCCTGGGGTTTCGTATTATCCGCAAGCGGCCAGGGAATAAAGACGTCGATCGGAGTGCCGGGAGCAAAGATGCTGGCGAAGTCGAACGATGCGGGCAGCACGCCGATTACGGTCACTGGCTGATCGTTCAACGTCAGCTTGCTGCCGACCACGTTTGGGTCGGAGGCAAAGCGCCTGCGCCAAAAGCTGTAGCTCAACAGCATGGCGGGCGGGGCGGAATACTTTCCCTGGCATTCCTCCCTGGTAAACGATCTTCCGATGGCAGGTTCCACTCCCAGCAATGAAAAGAGATTCTGGGTCACCGGAACGCTGGTAAGACGCTCCGGCTCGCCGGTCCCTGTCAATTCGGTGTCACCCGCGCGGTAGAACGCGGACCAGCCCGCCAGATCGGAGAATGACTGGTTCTGGTCGCGGAGGTCTGAGTACTGTTCGGCTTGAGTGCTATAGTTTTCCCCGTTAGAAATAAATACCAGTTGTCCCGGATCGCGGAAGGGAAGCGGACGTAGAAGCAGCGCATTTACTACGCTGAATACTGTCGAAGCACCGCCGATACCGAGACCGACAATGAGAATGGCGAATACGGTGGAACCGGCATTGCGACGCATTCCACGAACTCCATAGCCCAGATCGCGTAGGAGGGATTCGATCCAGACCCAGGACCAGACGGCACGAGTCTGCTCGCGAATGATCGTCGTGTTGCCGAGAGCGCGACGCGCCGCATAGCGAGCTTCTTCTGCGGATAGACCACGTTCTCGCTGCTCTTCCTCTTCCAGTTCGAGGTCAGCCTGGAGTTCCCGCGTCAAGTCGGCATCTCGCTTCCTGATCCGCCACCATCGCATATCAGTTCTCCTCAGCGGCGGGCCACATAACGCGGGCCACAGCTTCCGCCATCTGCTTCCACTGCGATTCCTCGACCACAAGCTGTTTTTTCCCTGTCGGCGTAAGCCGGTAATACTTGAATTCCCGGTTGCGATCCGGCGCTGTCTCCCATTTCGCGGTGACCCAACCTCTTTCCTCTAAGCGATGCAGTGCAGGATAGAGAGAACCATGCTGCATCTGCAGGAAATCGTTCGTGGTCCGCTGAATGTGCTTCCCGATCTGGTGGCCATGAGCGGGACCATAAAGCAGGGTCCGCAGGATGAGCATGTCCAGCGTGCCCTGGAGCAGATTCGCGCGTTGTTGTGCCTGTTTTGCCATAGAAGACGTTCGACCCTCGGTGACAGCCTGATGGTAGATATTCGACTATCGATTGTCAAGGATGGAGCGTTGCTGTTGGCGGGGAAGTTGTTTAGAAAGTTGCTTTGACGGAAACCTGGAGCGCCCGCGGGCCACCCTGGTTGTAGAGGGCGTCTGCATTCCCGAAGCTCTGGTCGAGCATCTTGGTGGGCTGGCCAAAGAGCAGGTCAGAGAAATCGATGTCGCCATCCTTCCACGCATCCACCGTGGCTTGCTGCGGAACTCGACCGTCCGCCGAAATCTCTTCGATGTGCGCTACCTGATGCTCGGTCTGTCCCTCGAGGCTTGCGCTCTCCCTTCTGATCGACTCCTGCAGGATCTGTGCCGCATCCATCGTCCCGTACTTATGACGATAAGCAAAATAGCCGGCGGTGCTGATGAGGAAAAGGATGGTGAGCGCACCGACTGTCTGCGCGCACACGCGGGCGGATTTGACCTGCGCATTAGAATTGGGAACAAAGGCGGGCTCTTCCGCCGCTGCCCAACGTAACAGCCGGATGTAATGGCCGGCCAGAAGCTGTACCGTCTCTGCCGGATCCAGCCTCTTAAGGTTGAGTCGCTGCATCTACCACTAAAGAGTGGACTTGCGCACGGAGCTACCCTGGAACAGGAATTTTTATTTGGAACCTCTCCATTACCTCCCATCCCGCGCCCCCTTATAGGGGTAAACCTGCTGCGGTTGCGTGGAAACGATAAATATTGTGACGGCACGAGGGTAGATTCGCCATCCATTTCGTTCTTTAATAATGAAGCTTCGTTTTGATGAGGAGAATTGTTTTGGCAGGCAGAGATCTTCCCTGTAATTGGCCGGTGTTGCGTCTGGAAGTGCTTCGCCGCGACGGGCACCGGTGCCGCAGTTGCGGAAAAAAGAGCGATCGTGAATCACTCGAAGTAACTCCAGTGCGACCTGGCGACTACCGCATGCATGCTGTGGTGACACTATGCCCAGCCTGCAGGAGCCTGATCGATCGATTAAGGGATAACGAGAGGATCACCGCAATCTTCTTCTTTAGAACGAGGACGGGGACCAGGTACTACGTGGCCACGAGGCATCCGGCTTTTTCGTGACGAAGTTTCGACCATAATTGGGTATTTGCTTATGGAATTCGCGGCCCGCCTTCAAGGTTTTGTGCGTAGGATCCGATCGTCGCTGATCGGCCGTCCTCCCGCCCCTCGATCGTCCGCGTGGCCGCGGGTACGGATGAAGGTATTGCGTCGTGATGGCTATCACTGTCGCGGTTGCGCGCGCCCAGGCGACGAGATCACGCTCCAGGTATGCCTGGTTCGACTCCATAGTGGGAGGCTGTGGGCGCTGACGCTTTGCCCGTCTTGCCAGAGACGAGCTACAGAGGTTGAGCCGGGGCTGATCAAAGTTGCCCAAGGGCAGTACCTTCACGGCCGCGTTCCGGCGGAGGTCTGTCTCGAAAGCGTGAGACACTTCTCCCATACTGCCTGATCCCAGCGGTTCGACAATCTCGTAAACTGAATCTTCACAAGGCTCTAACAGCACCGTGAGAAAAACAAAGAGTATGCGGACTCGACGTGACTTTCTCAAACTGGCCGCGATGTTATCGGGCGGGGCCGGCATCTCGGAGTTGATTCCATCCATTCAGCGTGCGCACGCAATTGAACCGGCGCCTGGGTCGACTTACCTTGACGCGGAACATATTGTGATCCTGATGCAGGAGAACCGTTCGTTCGACCATGCGTTTGGCACTCTTCGAGGTGTCCGGGGGTTCAACGACCCGCGCGCGATCCGACTGGTGAACGGCAACTCGGTGTTTGTGCAGACCGATGCGTCGGGCAACTCCTACGCTCCGTGGCGGCTCGACATCCGTGACACGCGCGTCACCTGGATGGGCGATCTACCGCATTCGCGCGACAGCCAGGTCGATGCCTGGAATGAAGGCCGCCATGATGGCTGGCTGGAAGCCAAGCGTTCCGGAACGAAGGAATACGCGCACCTGCCACTCACCATGGGCCACTACACCCGGGAAGATCTGCCGTTCTATTACGCCCTGGCGGACGCGTTCACCGTTTGCGATCAGAATTACTGCTCCGTGATGACCAGCACCTCCCCCAACCGCAGCTACTTCTGGACCGGAACCATTCGCGACCAACAGCGCGTGGATTCAAAGGTCTATATGCGTAATGAGGAAATTGACTACGGCGGAATGAGTTGGAAGACCTTTCCAGAGCGGCTGCAGGATGCTGCCATCAGTTGGAAGGCGTACCAGAATGAGCTGACTCGCTCTGGGCTTGCCGGCGAAGAGGATGCATGGCTCTCGAACTTCGGGGACAACGTCCTGGAATGTTTCGCCGCCTACAATGTCGAGGCATACCCAGGATATATTCCGGCTGCGGAGCGATGGATTTCTGACCTTTCGGATCGTGCAGCGAAGCTCCATTCGGAAATCTCTCAGGAAAAAGATCCTGCGACAGTGGCCAAGCTTCACGCACAGCTGGACCAGTTGCAAAGCCAGATCGAAGCTGTCAGGAAATCGAAAGCCAAAGGCGGCGAAGCGAGATATAGCCAGCTCTCTGAGCAGCAGAAAGCACTGCATCATGCAGCATTCGTCACCAATACCGGCGATCCTGGTTACCACGCGCTCGATTCCCTGTCTTTCGAATCGGACGGCAGATCGCAGAGCATGAAGGTTCCCGCGGGCGACATCTTCTATCAGTTTCGCAAGGATGTGAACGAGGGCAAGTTGCCCACGGTTTCCTGGCTTTCGGCTCCTGAGAAATTTTCTGATCATCCAACCTCGCCATGGTATGGAGCCTGGTACATCTCCGAGGTGATGGACATCCTGACCAGCAATCCCGAGGTTTGGAAGAAGACGATTTTCATCCTCACCTACGACGAGAATGACGGCTACTTCGATCATGCC
>CAZSUK010000632.1:0-2933 GCA_964609355.1 uncultured Acidobacteriaceae bacterium
CCTCCTATTCACCACCGGCATGCTGGTGCTGATTACCGTGCTTAACGTCATCGGACTCGGCGTTGGGAAGTGGCTCAATAATCTTGGGGCCATCGGCATGGCTCTGCCGGTACTCATTCTTATCTCGCTCGGCGCATTGTCTTTCTTTCGCTTCGGCTCAGCCACCCATTTCAGCTGGGCGGGCTCCGTTCCTCGGGTTCAGGTGCGCGACCTCATCTTCTGGTCCACGATTTTTTTTGCGTTTACTGGCTGCGAATGCGCTTCATTTATGGGCGATGAGATCAAAGACGCGCGCCATGTGGTACCTCGAGCCTTGCTGTTGGCTGGTGTGGTGATCACCATCGGTTACCTCGCCGGAACGGTCTCCATGCTGGTCGCATTGCCATCGAGCAGCATCAGCGGTCTGGGCGGGTTTATGACCGCGATTGATTTCCTTTGCCGCCGGCTGGGTATCGCGGTATTGATTGCGCCGGTGGCGGTGCTGGTCGGCATCAGCAACGTTGGCGCAGCCGCCGCGTATCTCTCATCGACTGCGCGGTTGCCTTTCGTGGTGGGCATCAATCATTATCTGCCAGCGGTTTTTGCTCGAATCCACGCGCGTTGGAAAACTCCCTATATAGCGATTGTTTCGTATGGCCTTGCCGGGATTCTGTTTGGAGCGCTGAGCCAGGCAGGCACCAGCGTCAAGGCGACCTACGAATTGCTGGTGACTATGAGCCTGATCGCCTACTTCATTCCTTATCTGTTTGTGTTTGCTGCCATGATCCGGCTGCAATCGGTTCCGTATCCTCCCGGAGCGCTCCGCCTGCCTGGCGGCAAGCGCGTGGCCATCCCGCTGGCCTGCGTGGGATTTTTTTCTACCACCGCGGCCATCATCCTGTCCGTGTTTCCTGCGGAGGACGAGCGAAATCCAGGAACGGCCCTGTTCAAGATCATCGCCATGACCCTGGTGTTGCTGCTTTCCGGTATGGCAGTGTATCTGCGTGGGCAAAGGTCGATCAGCCGCGCCCGGGCTGCCAGTCTGGCGGCGGGAGAGATCGCGCTATGAATGATTCTCTTTCCGATTTGTTGGCGCTCTATGACGAGGAAGCGCCTCTCGAGTACGCTTACACCATTCCGTCCGCCTGGTATACCGACCAGGGGGTCGAGCGGCTGGAGCGCGAGCAGGTATTCTCCAACAACTGGATCGCGGTTGGGCGAGTCGATCAGGTCGCGAGCGCGGGTCAATTTTTTACCTTCGAGTTAGCAGGCGAACCGCTCATCGTGGTTCGCGGATCCGATGATCAGCTGAGGGGGTTTTACAACGTCTGCCGCCATCACGCAGCTGCGGTGATCACCTTGCCGTCTGGCGTGGCGCAGCACCTGCGCTGCCCGTACCATGGCTGGACGTATGGCCTGGATGGTGGACTCATAGGGGCGCCGGAATTCGCTGGTGTTTGTAACTTTGATCGGGCCGAAAATGGATTGGTCCCGGTGCAGGTGGCTACCTGGGATAATTTTGTCTTTGTTCATTTAAATCCGCAGGCGCCGGCACTCGAGAGTTTTCTGGGCGATCTGGCGGGGCAGATTTCTAGTTCACGCCTTCGCTTCTTTACCCGCAAGAGCTATACGCTGGCTTGTAATTGGAAAGTTTACGTTGATAACTATCTGGATGGTGGCTATCACGTTCCGCATCTTCATAAGGCCCTCAACAGCGTGCTCGATTACACCCATTACACCATTGAGAACGGAGCGAATTATTCCCTGCAATCGAGCCCGATGGTGACTTCTCAAGATGAGTCTGTCGCACAGACTCGGACCGGCGATCGCGCTTACTATTACTGGCTCTACCCTAATTTCATGATCAACCTTTATGAGGGCGTCATGGACACCAACCTGGTGCTCCCGTTGGGAGAAGAGAAGTGTTTGGTGGTCTTTGATTTCTTTTTTGGGGACACCAGCCCGGAATACAACGCGGAGAGCGTTGCGGTAAGCGAGCGGGTGCAAGCCGAGGATGTGGACATCTGCGAGTCTGTGCAGCGCGGACTGCATTCGCGCGCCTATGGTGCCGGCCGGCTATCCGTTCGACGAGAGACCGGAGAGCATCTCTTTCACCGTCTCCTGGCACACGACCTCAAGCGTATTTAGCACATCGTACCTGGGGAGAAACCGCAGGTCCCTCTATACGGCCCTGTCAGATTGCGCTGTCAGCGATCGCCAGCGACTGATCCAGCTGGTCAACCGCGAAGTCTATTTCCTGCTTCTCGATAATCAGGGGTGGCGCGATGACGAAGTGGCTGATCCAGGCCTGCATGCTGACTCCCCGCTTCATCATCTCCGCGGCCACGCGATCTACCACCGTTACCTTTCCGTCGACTTTATCCTGCATCGTGTTGAAAGGTGTTTTCTTGACCTGATCCGTAACCATTTCCAGTGCCCAGAAAAGACCCAGACCACGCACTTCACCGATTGAGGGATGTTTTGGTTTCAGCGCGTGCAGCTTCTCACCCAGGTACCTACCCATCTCACGGGCGCGGTTTACCAGGTCCAGCCGTTGCAGCTCTCGGATCGCAGCCACCGCTGGGGCCAGGGTCAACGGGTGCGCCTCGTAAGTATGGCCGTGAGCGAAGAAGTGGTCTTCGAAATATTCGGCAATCTTGCCCGTGGTAGCGCAGAGGCCGAGCGGAACGTAGGCCGAGGTGATGCCCTTGGCGGTCACCAAAATGTCCGGTTTCACATTCCAGTGGTTCATGGCAAACCATTCCCCGGTGCGGCCCCAGCCGGACATAACTTCATCGGCGATCAATAGGACGCCGTTACGGTCACAGATATCGCGCAGCCTGGGCATGTATTCCTTCGGGGGCACAAGCACTCCGTTGGTGCCGACCACGGGCTCTACAATCACCGCAGCCACGTCGCTCTCGTTGCGGATCATGTGCTCCAGGTAATCCGCG
>CAZSUK010000633.1:0-4866 GCA_964609355.1 uncultured Acidobacteriaceae bacterium
CTGCCGCCGCCTTGATTATTAACTGTGCGCATGACCGGAACATGCGGAATCATGCCCGCGGCTTCACAGTGAGCGACCTGTTCTCCATTGGAGTAACCGGCGTCAGCCACTATTTGAAAACTATCTACCCCAAGTGCTCTCTTTGCAGCCTCAGCCATTGGCCGGAGGCACCGAATATCAGATGCATCAAGCACTACAGCGTGTGTGACGATCAACGCATGCTCCGTGTCAACGGCGGTCTGAATATTGTAAGCCGGGAGAGCTTGCTGACGCACCAGCATGAAGCCCGCCTCCGGCTCTGGATTGTTTCTGAGCTTCTCCAGTGCAGCTTGTACAGCAGATTGATCGATGTTCGTTTGCGGCTCTTCGTCGGCTTTCTCCAGGCGGTCGAGATAGCGCTGTAAGGCGAGCCTTTCTCGAACGGTGTCAATGCTGGCCACAGCGCGAAACTTTGAGCCGTCGATTGCGATCCACTCGCCACGTATCAGACCGCAACTCTTCGCAAAGCGGACAAGTTCCGCGCCTGCTGCAGTAACTGCATCGCGGTGCATTCGACGGAACTCAGCGATGCTTTTGTGGTCTGGATACAAGCGTCCAAGAAGCCACATCAACTCGACGTTGCGACGGCACTCAGCTTCCAAGCGCCGCGAGGAGCGATTCTGGTTCAGGTAGCCGTATAGATACAGCTTCAGCAAATCACGTGGATTGTAGCCTGGTCGTCCTGTCTCAGCGGCCTGAGCGCGCTCAAATCCAAGCTCCGACATCACCAGCTTTTCGACGAACGCGTCGAGTACGCGGCATACATGATCGGCCGGCACAAGCTCATCCAATACCACAGGAAAGAGTGTTGCTTGAGTTCGTCCCTCGCCTTGGATGTAACCCATAAGAAAAGATGCCTCCGCGTAGTAAGTCAATCTTCTCATCTAACTCTGTCTAAAAGGCACCGGCTGCACAACCGTGACACCATTTCCTAACGCACAGATTTGGGGACCAAAGGGAACTTCCGAGGTGCCCGTTAATCGGGAGCAACACGAAAGTGTCGAGCTTGTACGAAGCTCAATGAGCGCATCGGCGATTTAGCGTAAATCAAGGTCGGTTTCGAGCTTCTATTAAACGAAGCGGCCACGCACTGAGCAGAATCCGCATCCAATCGATCCTCGACTCTACTCCATCCTCAGTACGCGCATTGGGTCGGTAGATGCTGCGCGTCGGGCCGGCACAATCGCCGCTAGTGTGGCGGCAACTAGAAGCAGTAATACACTGCCGCCCACTGCGAGCGGGTCCATGACGGGCGTCTGATAAAGCAGGCTGCGCACCCAGCGCAGGGCGATCAATGCCATTATGAGTCCAGCGCCTGTGCCAAGGGCGACGGGATACGCAGCCTGGAGCAGCACCAGCCCGATCAGCGCGCTTTTGCCCGAACCCAAGGCGATGCGGATGCCGAACTCCTGCCGGCGCAGCGAGACCGAATAAGCTAGAACGCCATAGACTCCCAGAATCGCGAGGACCAGCGCCGAAATGCCGAACGAAGATAGAACGATCGACTGCAAGCGTTCCGGCGCAACTGACTGCACCAGCTGAGTGTCGAGCATTTCTATGACTGGAATGGCGGCTTCGGGGTCAACATTCCATACTTCGCGGCGAATGATCGGCGCGAACTCGTCGAGAGTGCGAGAGGTCCGCACAAGGAAGAATACTGCGGCGGGAGGATCGTGCCAGTAAGGCAAGTAGACAACGGGGATGTTTTCCTTGATATCGGCAATCCGCGCATCGGAGGCGACCCCGATCACTGTGTAATTGCGGCCATTGAACTTGAGCTTGCGTCCGAGCGCCTGGCCCTCGGGCCAAGCTGCCTGTGCCGCTTTTTGCGAGATGATTGCACTCTGCGGGTTGGTGCGCTCGCTGGCGGTAAAATCGCGGCCGGCGATGAGCCGGGTCCGCATCGTCGGAAAATAAACGGGACTGACGTTGCGGAGATTTGCCGTAGGAACTTCGCTCTCGGGCAGCGGATGATCGGGACGATACATGCTGTGCACGGCAGACTCGCCGCTTAAGGGCATGGCGCTCGTCATGGCAGCGGATTCGACGCCCGGAGTGGAGCGAATCTTATCGATTATGCGGTCAATGCATTCGGAACGGGCGGAGTCGCCCGCGCCGTTCGGTTGCTCGTATCTTGGGCTCAGAAGATCAGCTTCGGCCAGGATGACTTGGCTTGCGTCGAAATCATGTGGCTGATTGAGAACTCGTGAAAAGCTGCGTACAACAACGCCAGTCACGATGAGGAGTACGACTGTGCATGCAATTTCGAAAGCGATGAGCAACTTTCGGATAACGGGCGTGTGGCCGGCGCGAAGTATGCGCGTAGATGCGGACTGTAGTGCGCGCTGAGGATTGGAGCGGATCGATCGCAGCGCGGGAAGCGTACCGGACAGCAAGGCGGCGAGTCCTGAAACTCCGCATGCGAAGAGCAGGACAGGCCAAGTGACACGGATATCATGTAAGCGGGGAAGATTCTCGGGGGCGGCGGCAATAAAGAGCCGAATTCCGGCGAGGGCCAGCAGAACACCAAGCGCTCCGCCGCTGAGACACAGAACGACGCTTTCTGTAAATGCTGTCTCGAACAGGCGCATCCGTCCGGCCCCGAGTGCGGCGCGAACTGCGTTGTCGCGCTCACGCACAACCGCCCGAGCCAGCTGCAAGCTGGCCAGATTCACGCAGGCAATGAGCAGGAGGCCGAGAACCGCCATGAAAAGCAGCCAGAGCGCCTTGCCGACGCTGCCTGTCACTTCCTGCGAAAGCGGCTCGACGATTGCACTCAGGTGAAGAGGTAAGTGATTGGTGGCCGAGTAGGCGCTCAGTAGTGAGGCAAGTTCCGTGGACGCTTGGCCGACCGCTACGCCTTGCTTCAGGCGTGCTATGACGAGGAAAGCGAAATCTCCATCGTCTGAGGTGAGATCGTCTCCCTGCGGGACGAAGGGTTGAAACACTTCGTATGGTTTCGTTTGGTCCGGGCTCGCGCTGCCGCGCATTTCATTAATGACGGGAAACTCGAAGCCGCGGGGAAGGACTCCAATGACCATGGCAGACTCGCCTTTGATCTTGATGGTGCGGCCTACAACATCGGGTTCGCCGTGAAACAGGTCCTGCCACGCATCCCAGCTGATAACAACCACATCATTTCTGCCCGACTGTGCCTCGTCTAGGAGGAAAGCGCGGCCGAGCATCGGGGTTACGCCCAGCACGGAGAAGAAATTGGGCGAGACGCTCAGTCCCTTCTCGATGCGGGGATGATCGCCACCGGCGGTGATAGCAAAAGATGCGTTCTGAACGAGCGCTGCGTCCTGGATGGTTTTGGCATGCGAGCTCAGATAAAGAAAGTGACGGTAATTGTCAGGAACGGAGGGATACTGCTTGACTGCCTCCTGAATCACCTCTCGCCAGATCACGATGCCCCCAGGATCCTGGAATGCGTAGGGGCGCAGGAGCACTGATTCGAGAATGCTGAACACTGCCGTGCTGGCGCCGATGCCGAGGGCAAGAATCAGAACAGCCGTCAAAGTGAATCCCGGAGATCTATGCAGATGTCGGAACGCAAATCGAACGTCCTGCCACAAGCGCTCGATCGAAGCCACGCCCCACACCTCGTGTGTCTGTTCCTTGATCAGCGCCGCATTGCCGAAAGCGCGCCGAGCCGCGTAGCGCGCCTCTTCCGGCGATAGGCCGTTCTCACGCTGCTCTTCCTCTTCCAGTTCAAGGTCCGAGCGCAGCTCCCGCTCCAGATCCGCATCCCGCTTCTTCAGTTGCCACCACTTCATCTCAGCTCTCCTTGGCGGCGGGCCACATTACACGCGCGACGGCTTCAGCCATTTGCTTCCATTGCGATTCCTCGACCAGGAGCTGTTTCCTGCCTTTGTCTGTTAATCGGTAGTACTTGAATTCCCGATTTCGGTCGGGAGCCGTCTCCCATTTTGCACTGACCCATCCTCGTTGCTCCAGACGATGCAAGGCGGGATAGAGCGAACCGTGCTGCATCTGCAGGAATTCATTTGTAGTTCTCTGAATATGCTTCCCGATCTGATGACCGTGAGCAGGGCCATAGAGGAGGGTCCGCAATACGAGCATGTCCAGGGTCCCCTGCAGAAGTCCGACCCGCTGCTGTGCCTGTTTTGCCATAGAAGACATCCTACCCTCAATCTGGCGTTGATGGTAGACATTCGACTATCGATTGTCAAGGGATGTAGGAGAATGTGGATTCTCGAATGAAGGCTTCAGGACGACGCGCTCATCGAGCCGGCTAATAGTCCAGCAGCGGGTCCCTTTGCGATTTGGCGATTTATTACCCATTGAGAATTGATAGCCCATTTGCGACGGTAATTTCCCCTTGCGCTTCTACAGGAGGCGAAGTATAGTTTCCTTGTAGAAGCAAAAGGGGTAGAGATGACGCCCAAACGAATAGACCTTCCGCAAGGTACTCTGGACCTTCTGATTCTTAGAACATTGTCCCTTGGCCCACAACACGGCTGGGCCATCTCCGAGCGCGTTCAGCAGATTTCGGACGACGTGCTGCGCATTCAGCAGGGCTCTCTCTACCCTGCACTTCACCGTCTGGAGCGTCAGGGGTGGATCACGGCAAAATGGGGAGCATCGGAGAACAACCGCAGAGCCAAGTTTTACGAGTTGACCAGGACAGGCCAAAAACAGCTCGAAACCGAGCAGGATACGTGGGAAAAGCTGACGGCGGCTGTTGGCCAGGTTCTGCGAGCGGTCTAGGAGGCGCGTGATGCTGAGTGATCTCTACATTCGTCTTCGTTCTCTTTTTCGCCGTTCAAAAGTCGAGCTAGAGCTCGATGATGAGCTGCGATTCCC
>CAZSUK010000634.1:0-12798 GCA_964609355.1 uncultured Acidobacteriaceae bacterium
TACACTGAGTTGGCGAAGCTGGGCATTGACGTGATTGGGGAATCGCAGCTGGTCGGCTATCCGTCGCAGTTTCCCAGCGTGAGCATGATTGACTGGAAGAACGGGAAGCCCAACGCTCGTTTTTGGGTACTTAGTCTTATAAAAGATAACTTCCATCCTGGAGACCAGTTGGTCGAAACCACGCTCTCAGGCCATAGCGACATCGATGCCGAGGGTTTCGTTACCCCATCAGGGAAGAAGCTGCTTCTGCTCAACAAGCGCAACCGGGCTATCGTTGTTACCTTGCCCAAAGATGCCCAGAACGGAAATCTTCTGATCGTGGATGAGGCAAGCGGCGAGGGCGCAGCTCGCGCATCCAAGGCGGAAGGGGCCCACCTGAAGATGGCTCCGTTTGCGGTCGTTGTTGTCAGTGTTCCCTAGTCACTCTTGATCGAACCGCTCCTCGGAATTCAGTTTCCCAAATCGCTGGATGGCCGGCCGCGGCTAACAGATCGGGCTTGACTCCCATCATTTTCGTGCTCCGAGGTGCTATGCCCGGCGGATGCTGTCGAAAAACTGGGTTGCGGTTCTGGCGCGACCTTGCCACCCAACAAGCTGAAGTATGTTGGGTGGCAAGTGTTCCAATTCTCAGAGAACTTCGCCGTATCGCTGTTCGTACCATCTACGGCAGGTGCGGCGCTCTCACGCTTGGCTTCGGCGCGTTATGGAATCGCCATATAGCCGTGGAAGTTGCCTGCCCCGTCCACAGCCAAGCCTATGATCTCCTTGCGGTCATTGATAGATTCTCCAGCCAACAGAGATAACTTCCCGGGGTTGACAGCAACCAGGGTGTTGAGGTCGGTCATAACGCCGTTCACCCAGAGGAATGCGCGAACGGAACTGAAGTTCGGGCCTATCGACTGGCCGACCACCTGGCCTTCATCGTTGATGCCAATCGCGAAGCTCGCGAAGTCCCCGGGAAGCGTCCCCAGACCCTTCATGCCTTTCTCCCTGCTCCAGAGGAAGGCGACGGTGCTTGCATCGGAGGTCGCATGACCCACTGCCTCACCACGGTTATTGATTGCACAGGCGTGGTTCCCAGCGCCAGGGATCCCATTTGGACCGAGGTTACCCAGGTCAGTCGCCTTACCGTTTTGCCAGACCAAGGCATGATTTTCCGTGAGATAGAGTCCGCTATTCGGGTTGAAGGGGGCGCACGTGCCTGACGCGCCGGCAACCTCACCCTTGTCGTTAATCCACGCCGCGACTCCGTCCGTGTCACCCGGATGTGTAGGCAGTTCGCGGATCACGCCATTTTCCCAGACAACAGGCTCAAAACTATGCACCGGACAACCCGATGCCGGGTCCTTCTCGGCAGTTTCGGCAAGCCCGGCCACCTCGCCTCGATTGTTGATCATGTTGGCGAAGCCATTCTCGCCACCTAGGGTCGCGAGCTTGGTCATCACTCCGCCTTGCCACAAGAAAGGGAGACATGCAGTCGATGAGGCAAACCCATAGGAGTTGAAGCCGCAAAAGTCTTCCCCATTCGTATCCGAAGTCTCGGCCTGACCCACAGCCTGGGCGAATCTGTTGACGCCAAAGGCTGCACTGTTCGGTCCACCGAGACCGGGTATGCCGATATCGAGTTTCCGTCCCTTGAACCAGAGGACGGCATGCATTGTGCCGTTAGGGGTGGCCACCGCGCCACTTACGAAACCGTTGTTGCTAGTGACGTACGGCCCCCCTGGTGGGCCGCCTACTACGCCGAGATCGATGACGGAATAGGAAGCATGCGCTGCCTCTTTTTCCTGCGTCGCCGACTGTTCCTGCGACTGGACTGGCCCGGTTAAGATTGCGACTGCCAACCCGAGGCCGGCAATGGGGAACGGCTTGACTCTCAAAATATTCAGCTTCATTTGTTTCCTCCTCGATTGATGTGGTGGTTCTCACTCCAACGGCAAAATCCTCCAGCTTCTCCTACCCGATGCATTGCAAAAGCGATGTCACGCAAATCCGGGCTAATCCATTTGCGGGTCGCCAAAGGTGCAGCTTGCCTGTGCTTTGCCACTCATGAATCTGAGCTGTAGTGGCTGATTCAATGAGGCTGTTGCGGTCGAGTGTGATCACATCCACCTGAGCGCGACAATCGGGGCACCAATCCAAAGCTGCCCTGGCGCGGTGAACGATGATCAGCGTCTCGGTCTCAACAGTGATTCGGGTTGTTTTCACTGCCACGGCCCTCTCCATCTGGCCGGTCACGGGTGCAGACCGCTTCCAATAGGCGCATCGTGCTCCAACGGCGGATCACAAATCCTTAAAGAACGTCTCAAAATTTCTCAGTAACTCTCATCGCCTGTTTTCTGAAGAAAAGGCGGCACTTACAGCCAAGCGGGTATAAAACGCCCGCGTATCAGCGGTCGCGGTTAAGGGTGTGCAATAGTTTTTTGCAGCAGAATCCTGGTTCTCGATTGCGCTGAAAAAGCGTTGAGAGTACCTTCCTCGTGTCAGTTTCCGGCGAAGAGAGGCGCTTGCACGTGGGGCTACCCATGGCTATGGAACCCAAAGTTCTCTACGAGTTCGGGCCGTTTCGAGTTGATCCTGAGAAGCAGGTATTGCTGCGCGAAGACCACCCAGTGGCTATCTCGCCCAAGGTCTTCGAAACGCTGCTGATCCTTGTTCGCCGCAGCCGGGAGGTCGTTTCCAAGGAAGATCTGATGAAGTCGTTGTGGCCGGATGCTTTTGTCGAGGAAGCAAACCTGAGCCAGAACATTTTCCTGCTCCGCAAAGCGCTGGGAGATACTCCCGAGGATCGGCGCTACATCGTGACGCTCCCTGGACGAGGCTATCGTTTCGTGGAACAGGTGCACGCGGTAAGGCAGGATGGCGACGACGTGGTTATCGAGAGCCACTCTCACGCTCAGATGGTTGTTGAACAGGCAGATAACGCAGAATCTTTACCTGCTCTCCCCGCGAGTCTCGATGGCAAGCAGAGTTGGAAGTATCTCCTACCGATAGGCAGTGTGGTTGCCCTGATGGTGCTGGGGGCGGCTTTCTTTCTTCATAGACGCCAGCCAATTGTCCTGGGCGAGAAGAACTCCGTCTTGATTGCCGATTTCACGAACACTACGGGCGACCCCGTGTTTGACGGGACGCTACGGCAAGGGTTGGCGGTGCAGCTTGAGCAGTCGCCTGTGCTGAGCCTGCTCTCAGAGGATCGCATCCAACAGGCGCTACGACTGATGGGCCAGCCGTCGGACGCGCGACTTACCCCGGACATTACCCGGCAAATCTGCGAGCGAACTGCAAGTGCGGCGGTCCTGGAAGGCTCGATGGCAAGCATGGGAAGCCAGTACGTATTGGGCTTACGCGCAAAGAACTGCCGCACCGGAGAAGTCTTTGCTGAGGAGCAGACGCAAACAGCAAGAAAAGAAGACGTGCTCAATGCCCTGAGCCAACTTGCCACTAAGTTCCGCACCCGAGTCGGCGAATCGTTGACGACGTTGGAAAAGTACGACACTACGCTCGCAGAAGCCACGACGCCTTCACTCGAAGCCTTGAAGGCCTACAGTACGGGGTGGAAGTTTGCTTACACAGGGAGTGAGGAGGCAGCTGAGCCATTTTTCAAACGAGCCGCTGAGATCGACCCCAAATTTGCCATGGCGTATGCGTCACTCGGGCTGATGTACGGCTCCAATGGTGAGTCGGCGCTGGCTACGGAGAACACCCGCAAAGCCTATGAGTTGCGGGATCGCGCGAGTGACCATGAGAAGTTCTTTATCACCGCTTACTATCATGGTCGGGCAACTGGAAACCAGGAGAAGGCGCAGGAGACCTGCGAGGCGTGGGCGCAAATCTATCCTCGTGATTTCATCCCTCACGGAATGTTGTCGGGGTTCATTTACCCTTCGTTTGGCAAATATCAACGGGCGGCCGAAGAAGCGGAGAAAGTTATCCAGTTGGGCGCGGACAACGCCATTGGTTATGTGAATCTTGGTTATAGCAATGTTTATCTCGACCGGCCAGCGGAAGCCGAAAAAGCCCTGCGGAGAGCTTCCGAGCGCAGAATAGAAAGCCCTCTCCTTTCAATCCTGAGTTACGACGTTGCGTTCCTGAAAGACGACAAGGCGGGAATGGGACGGCAAATGGTTCTGGCCCAAGGGAAAACCGGAGTGGAAGACTGGATCTCTGACCGCGAGGCTTTTGTTCTGGCAAATTCCGGCCACCTGCATGAGGCAAGGAAGATGTCGCAGCGTGCGGTGAACTTTGCCCAGGAGGCGGGCCATCAGGAACGGTCGGCTTTATTCGAAATCAGAGCGGCACTGCGGGAAGCGTTTTTTGGAAACGGGCCCGCGGCAAAGCGGAGCGCGATGGCAGCGCTTGAGCTTGCTGAGAACCGGGAGGTGCAGTACGGCGCCGCCTTTGCACTGGCCCTCTCGGGGGATTCCTTCGAGGCACAAAGACTCGCGAATGACCTGGAGCGGAACTTCCCCGAGGACACATCCGTCAGATTCAATTACGTGCCATCGGTTCGCGCGCTCCTCGCGCTGAACCATGGCGAGCCTTCCCGGGCGATAGAAGTTCTACAAACGGCCGTGCCCAATGAGCTGGGCCAGCCGCGTAGCGCCATAAATGGGTTCTTCGGAGCCCTCTATCCGGTCTACGTGCGGGGCGAGGCCTATATGGCTTCGCGGCAGGGCGCCGAAGCAGTCACGGAATTCCAGAAAATTCTTGATCACCGCGGGGCTGTGGTGTGCGATCCCATCGCCGCATTGGCGTACTTGCAATTGGGCAGAGCCCACGCGCTGTCGGGAGACCAGACCAAGGCAAAGATTGCCTACCAGGATTTCCTCTCCCTCTGGAAAGACGCCGACCCCGAAATTCCGGTACTGCAGCAAGCGAAGGCGGAGTATGCGAAGCTGAACTAACACAGCAGCCTAAGCCTTCGAGAGTTATCTCGGTCGTCAGCTTCGAAAAATACCTGAATGTCCCGTTGTCTCAATTCCATTGGCCTGCCGCCGATCCGGCGCATAAACACACGCCCACGCATCAGGACAAACCTGCCGCTGTTCCGGAGCCGCGTTAATCGAGAGAAGATTGAGTTGCCCAGAGTATTTCCTCGGGTGGCGAACTTGTTCGGAGCGACAAAAGTTCTGTGCAGACTCATGAGAGATCCGATCTGACCACAAGCGATCGCACGCGGTTTCCGTGAGACGGAAGAAGTCAAGGACGATGCGGGAAAGAATGCTGTTGTTACGAAGGAGTATTGGTATTCAGAAGATCTGCACATGAACCTCATCGCCAAGTACGACTATCCTGGCATAGTCTTTCAGACGATGACGGTCGCTAATACAACGCAGAGAACCGGATGCTCGACTTTTTGAATGGACACGCTGGCGGTCCACAGGGCGGCCCACATCGAGTAGACAAGCCATCCGAGACCTTTCCGCCCCTCCTGGCCTTGCTTGATCCGTGAAACTGAGAACTTTTTCGAGTGCACAAATTGATTTTTCTACCCTCATGGCTGGCTGAAAAACGGGGTTATCGGTAAGTTGCCTGCTCAGACCCATCAGGCCAGGGGAGTTTACCGGAAATGCGACTCGATGAAAGTCGATTGCGCAAATAGACCGTTGCCGCTACGAGTGTCGCGTTTGTAGGTTATGCTTCGATCCATGAATCAAACGGGGCTTGTTCGATCACTGGCTGGTGTCTGTCTTGGTTTCACGTCTATTGTGGCCACCGCGCAACTGCGCCACGCTGAGCCGCCTCTTCACACCAGCGGCCATGAGATTCTCGATGCGGCGGGTCATCGGGTGCGGTTGACTTCAGTCAATTGGTACGGCTTCGATCAGCAGGACTTTGTTGCTGGAGGTCTCGACCATGCTCCGTTGGCCACCATCGTGAAAGAGATTGTCGATTTGGGCGTGAACTCCGTGCGCCTGCCTTGGGCCAATGAGACCCTGGAGCACAATCCTCAGGTGCCCGATTATGCGGTGAAAGCAAACCCACAATTTCGACGCAGACATGCTATGGAGGTTATGGACGCGGTCGTCCGCGCGCTGGCCGACGCCCATATCATGGTGATCCTCGATAACCATGTAAGCAGAGCGGACTGGTGTTGCAGTGAGACCGATGGCAATGGCCTTTGGTACAACGCTGAATATCCAGAGTCCAAGTGGCTTACGGATTGGCAGACGATTGTCCGCCGCTACAAGAGCGAGCGCTGGGTTGTCGGCGCAGACCTGCGTAACGAACTCCGTAACAAGGCGACTTGGGGAGGAACGAATCCCAAGCTTGACTGGCATGCCGCGGCGGAACGCGGAGGCAACGCCGTGCTTACGGCTAATCCCCTCCTGCTGATCATGGTGGAGAGCCCGGACTACTCGACCAACTTCGTCGGATTCGACAACCTTCCGGTGCGCCTCAAAATCGCTGACCGGCTGGTCTATTCGCCGCACGCATACAACATTGCCGATCATCCATTCGGGAGCTACGACGAGTTGAAGCAGGTCTATGACGCACGCGCGGGATTTCTGCTGCATACCGAGCCTGGCGTTCCCCTATGGGTGGGCGAGTTTGGCACCTGCCAAACATTAGACTGCGGGGCGAATTCGGATTGGTTCGTGATGTATATCCGCTACATGAAAGAGAATGATCTTGCCTGGAGTTACTGGGCCATCAACGGCACACAATCGAGCGGGGTTGGCCGCAAGTACGATGCAACTGAAGGCTATGGGTTGCTGTCGCCCGACTACCAACACATCGCAGCACCCAAGCTCGTGGAGCTATTGCGGACGATCCAAAACTAAGATGGCCATCGAAGAGCTGCATTTACCGGCAATGCCCCCTCCTCGCGGCGCTGGCACGCAGTAGACTCGGCGGGCTCAAAAAGCGATGGGGCTTCCCGGCGCGGAGGCGAGCGACCATGCTCGATCGCAGATGAGCCCATGATTATGGCGCGGTTTACGAGACCGCGCCCATGCGAGAGAAACGTAAAGCGAAGCGCATCTTGCCCAAAACCGTGTTGCGATTGCCCGATCGTGGAATTGGGTGTATCCACCTGACCGTGAAATCAGGCCGGTTCGGCGGACGGAATACTCGAATGGATCGCAAATCCCTTGCGATCATTGCGCTTGAGCAACGACTCGATAAGCTCAAGGTGTCATCCTAAAAAGGAAATTCCGGACGGCTGCTCATCGAAGTCAACTTCTTGACGATCGATTAGCAAGATGCCCATCGCCCTATACAAAGAGAGAGCGCTTGTCGAATACCCCGGTGATTCTGTGTGTGGATGATGAAGTGCCCGCGCTGGCGATACGTTGTCTGGTTCTATCGACTGCCGGCTACGAGGTTTTGACTGCGGCAGACGGCGTTGGCGCTTTGGAGCTCTTCAGGTGCCTCCCCGTTGACCTGGTCATTACGGACTATTGGCTACCCGGCCTTACTGGAGTGCAAGTAGCAGCTGAAATGAAGCGGTTAAAACCGGCAATCCCCGTAATCCTTTTAAGCGGAGTGGTAGAAGCACCTCCGGGGAGCGAGCTTGCGGATCTGGTTATCACCAAGGGCAGGCCTGTGGAGGAACTCCTCCGTGAGATCGGTAAGCTCATTTTAAAATGACGGTCTTTGCAGGGTTTGAAGAGCCAGACGGCTAACTGCTTTGAGGCGAGGATTGCTGAATCATGCTGGTGCCACCGCAGGCCGTTGGTCACACGGGAGATTGCGTTCTTTAAAGTCCGTCCTGCGCTCGTGGGCTGCACGCAGGTTGGGAAGTTATCCCCGAAGTTATTCCAAGTCCTCGCGGCATCTGCCCGCAAGCTTCTTGCCCTGGCGCAACGAACTTTGATTGTTCCGGTGTTGGATCTGCTTGTATGCAGCTCATCGTTAGGTGGGGGAGCCCCGGGATCACTTGTTCTAGAGAGACTCCCAGCAGTTTTGGATAAATGTGAATCGCGAGAGGAAGAATTGACATGTTTCAACACGCTTTCAATATAGTTCTATACGGAATGATCGGATATGCCCTGCTGTCGGTTGGCACCATCATTTTTTGGGGCAGCCGGGCGCTTCGTTTCAGGTACCCCGGGGTAACCGCGGACAATCTTGAGTCGACTATTCGAGGATGGCTCTGCGATTCTGGCTTGAGCGCGAAACGCGTCTCCAATCCGGCCTGGATTTTTGGACTGCAGACTACGTTGCCGGTTGGCGAGTCAATATACATCATTCAGATGAAAGAGCGCCGGCACTTTATTGCCCTTGAGGCCAGTCTAACCTTATCTCCGGAGCACCAGGCAATTCTCGAAGCGGTGCCAAGAGCATATCTCGAGAAGCTGATGCAAGAGGTCGTCCTCAAGGTTTTCCTGGCTAGAATGGTGCTTACAATTCGAATGCGGCTCAGCGATATCTCGTTCTTATCCAAGCTCGCGATAACACGCGGTTCCATGAAAGACGATTTTTTTGAGCACCTTGACAATATGGACAACGCCATCATCCTGGCACGCGACACCATTGCGCATGCCGTGGAACGTGCGCCGCGGTTGGTAGATGAAAGGAATATTCGAATAGCCAAGCAGCGCTGAGGGCACCCAAAATTCCAACGTCCAGCGCAAAGTGTTCATGGAGGATCCCTCGGAGTAGCCCGTCCAGAGTCGCTGCTTGCTGGGGTCGCGATATGGATACCAACAAGCCTGTGATCTATCGTCGGGATGTTGTGCCTGAAAAACGGGGTTAAGGTAAGTTGACCGTCCGCCCCTCCGGCTCTGGGAATTTACCGAAAACCCGACTTCGCACTACCCAGGATCGCTTCCGGATCGCCCGCCATCAAGCGGCTGACCGGTCTTGATTCGTAACAGGGGTGCCTATTTGTCTGCTGCATTTCGAGCCCACTTGGCTAGGGGCTCAAGAAATGGATAGGTGGTCGAGGGAGCGTCGATTTCGCCACTGAGTGACGTGGCGAAGGGCACCATACGCCCGTAGAAGGCTCGCGTACTGTCCTTGTCCTGTTTGATTGTCCCGTGTTCCAGCGTAGCCCCGGCAAAGACACCACGGGAACGAGAATAGCTCAACACTTCAGCACGCATCTTCCAGTCCGTCTCAGCCGCGGTCTGACGGCCCACCGGTCCGCCGGCCGCGCTGACCTGTGCGCCTAGCGCAAACTTGCTGGAGAGCAGCTCCGTCATACCGTTGTCGTTCATGATCAGCATGACCCTATCGACGGCTTGACCTCCGAACTGCAAACCAAAGCTGCCTCCCCATACGACAAAGAAGGCTGGTGCGCTCCAACCCTTTGCCGTGCGGCAGCTAGCAACCCCGCGCCCATAGCGCAGGCCGAGAACGAAGCCACCATTTAACAAGGCGGGCACCACCGCCACGCAAGAAGCCGAGGCCAATAAATCTTCTGGAATGCCCTGATCCGGAGCAGACTGGATCACTTGCAAAACTCTGCCTGCCGCCTCTACGCGAGCTTGAGTCTTCTGCACATTCTCGGCCGCCCATGCCGCGGGCGCCAGACACACCACCAAAACCACCTGAAGAAGACGTCGCATTTCTCACTTGGCCTCTCTGCGCCTCATTCTAGAGCGGATTTGGCAGACCTTCGATGCTGCGACGAAGATAGCTATTAGCTACAAAGGCTCCAAATGGGAGCGCTTGCGGAGCGGAGGGTTGTCTGGTTGGTTGTTCGCCAGTACGTCAAGAAGGCCGCCATCGATAGGGTTGCTCCGCATGACCTTTCACGCACCTGTGCAAGGCTCTGCCACTCAGCGGGTGGAGAGCTAGAGCAATTCAGTTCCTGCTTGGACACAGGTCCGTAGAGACCACGGAGAGGTACCTCGGCTCCCGGCAGCGGATCGTGCACGCCGTCAACGACAAGCTGGATATCGAGCTGTGTGCCGGGCCGGGCTGAGCAATTTACCGATAATGCGACTTTTCAGGAGCTTCGTTCAAGTCGCCCCATTGGCCTACCTTCCACCTTGTGGACCATTGGTGTAGCTTGACAGCTGAAGCGTTGACGTCGCTGGGAGAAAAAGCATTGTTCGGTGCCGAGCCACGGGTTACATGGTCAGTAGCAGAGAAGAAGGAGTTCGAGGAGCGTGCATCCGCTCGGCTGCGAACCTGCATCTCGTCAGCCCTGGGAGCAGCGGCGGTTCTCTTGATCAACATCTTGATCATCATTCCGTTCCTTGCTGATCATCGGTTTCACGATCACTGGAACTTCGCCCGATATCTACTCTTCACAGCGATGGCTCTTTTCCTTTGGTTCGTACTCAAAGCTGGCTCGGTGTGGGCTTCTTGGCAGAGTTCTCGTGAGACAAGACGAGAGTTCGAGGATTCGGACGAGCAGATCAGGATTGCTGGAATCGCATTCATGGAAACTCCGAAGATGTTGTTCTGGCATATACGCCGGAGTAGACCTTGAAGTTCCCTTGCCGAAGGCGGTGGCTGTACATCGTAGACGCTCGCAATCTCTTCTATACAGACGCAGGTTAGCTTCTTGACGCAGAGGGGCGATTCCTTTGTCGCGAACAGGTCAATGCATCATTGATTCCGAATCGAGCACGTTCTGGAATCAGCACCCCTAAACGGGATTTGCGGCAACTTGCTCACCCCCGACCGTTACTGGAGCTTTGGCTCTATGGCAACCGATGCGTCGAGCACTAGCCGCAGAACTAGCGATTGTGCTGCGCGAAGACTAAAAGGAGGTTTAAGCTGGGTCCCTTCGAGGGGGCGAAGCAAGGCGCGTCGAGCGGGAATTTATTTGGCCGGGAATCTCAGGTTGGCGTAAATCGGGAGGCTGATCGAAAAGACCGAACCGCGATCTAACTGGCTGACCACGCCGAGAGTGCCTCCGTGAGCCCCCACAATCGCTTTCGCGATTGGCAGCCCCATGCCCGCTCCGGGCGCTGTGTAACGTTGGCGTCCGCCACGGTAAAACTTGTCGAAGATCAATGTTTGTTCGAGAGAATCTATTCCAACGCCCCGGTCAGCGACGCTGATGACGAGCTGGTCGGACTTTACTTCGGCAGTTACTTTGATAGGAGTTCCCGGACCGGAGTATTTGCCGGCATTGTCCAGCAGATGCATCAGCACTTCACGAATGCGCTGCGTATCCATGCGCACTGTTGGCAGGTCCGAGGGCACCTGAATCTCCACTGGGTGATTCTCGATCGATGCCTTTGCGTCCTCCAATGCCGGCTCGAGCGCCTCCTGGATAGGATGCAGATGCAGGTCGAGTTTGAACATACCGGCATCCAGCCGGCCCATCTCTGCCGATTCTGCCACAAGTCGATTCAGCTGATCGGTCTGCTTGTCTATAACGGTAAGCAGCTCGCGCCTGCCGTGGTCGTCAGGCGCGACGCCGGACAATAGCGTTGTGACGTTGGCTTTGATCGCGGTGAGAGGGGTGCGAAACTCATGCGTCACCGAATCCAGCAAGGCCGATCGCAGACGCTCGCTCTCCTGCGTAGCCTGGTGCTTGCTGAGAGCCTCGAGAGCACGGACGCGTTCGATTGACAAACCCGCGAGGCTTCCGATCGCATCCAAAGTTTCGCGCGACAGGTCGTATCCGGTCACACCAAGCGCTCCGACAGTGCGCACTCCCAGGCGCAAAGGTACATAGGCGGTTCCAGCCTGCACAGTGGGTTCGCCACGCAAGAGGGTCACGCGCAACAGATTTTCGTCCACCTCGGCATCGGGCGAAGAGCGGTAAACCGAAGGATGATCCGCCGCCATCATGGAAACGCTGCGCACAGAGAAGATCTCCTGCACGTAGAGTGGCAAGGCGTTCAGGAGTTCGAGCTCATTCTCTGAGGCCAGGAGCCGCTGACTCAAGTCGTACAGCAGTTCCACCTCGCGCCGCCGTTGTTTCGCCGCTTCGGCGTCACGCCGTGCATGTTCCGCTAGATTGCTGGCCACAAGTGCGGTTATCAGAAAAGCAAAAAGTGCGACCCAGTTTTGCGGATCCGCGATGCTAAAGGTTCCGATCGGAGGAAGGAAGTAAAAGTTGAAGGCAGCAGCCGCCCCCAGGGACAGGACTACCGCATAACGCAGACCCCAATAGGCCGAGACAAGAAGGACCGCTACCAAAAATGTTAACGCTACGGTCGTTGGGTTAGCGTGCAACCGAAAATCGAGCGCCGTAATGACGCCAATCGCTGCGGCAACAAGGCCAAAACGGACAGCCTGTATTCGAGCATGGCTTCCCACTTCTGTATTGTACGATGGGGTTACGGTGACGCTGTGAACGACGGGGGCTTGGTGACCAAGACGTCCGAGGAGTGGTTAACCGAGATATCCCCTGAGAAATCTAGAGGCACTTTCAAGTTATTTCTCGGCTACGCTCCAGGTGTCGGGAAAACCTACAGTATGTTAAGCGAGGCCATTCGCCGTGCCAGCCGCGGCGAAGATGTTGCCATCGGCGTGGTGGTGAGCCACGGTCGCAAGGGTGTCGCGGAGCTGGCCAGCAGGCTTGAGCAAATTCCCCTCCGCAAGCTCGACTTCAAGGGGACAGTGTTTGAAGAAATGGATGTGGACGCCATCCTCGCCCGCAAGCCAGGTATCGTTCTGGCGGACGAGCTGGCGCATTCGAACATTGAAGGCAGCCGGCACAGCAAGCGATTTGAAGATTTGATGGATCTACTCGAGGCCAGGATCGATGTCCTTTCTACAATGAACGTCCAGCACATTGAGAGCCTTGGCCCGACCGTATTGCAAATTACTGGCGTGCGGATCCGCGAAACCGTGCCGGACTGGGTGATGCAACGCGTCGATGAGGTCCAGCTAGTGGACCTGACGCCTCAAGCCCTGAAAGAGCGTATGTCGCGAGGCGAT
>CAZSUK010000635.1:0-5976 GCA_964609355.1 uncultured Acidobacteriaceae bacterium
CCAACTGTTTTTTACCCGCGGCTGTGAGCTCATAGATACGTGCCCGCCGGCCGCTATCCTTGCGAATCCACTCGGCACGAATCCATCCTTCCTGCTCCATGCGATGGAGAGCAGGATAGAGCGAGCCCTCCTCGGCACGCAGCACGTCACCGGACAGTTCGCCTACCGCCGCCATGATGGCATAGCCGTGCAGGCGGGGCCTGCGGGAAAGAATTTTCAAAACCAACAGATCGAGAGAACCTTGCAGAGAATCCAGCTTCGCCATATTAAGACGTCTATATATAGACATCTTAATATGGTTGTCAAGCCAGGATTCGCACTGGGCAAGCTGCTGTCCATTTCCGAACGGCGCGGTTCCCGAGTGGACAGTTTCTCCGCAGCCGCCGGAGACGTGCGCGATTTAAATCAATGATTTCCCGTCGCGAGTGCCTGGCTACTCATGTGCAGATACCACAGGTAGACACTTCAAGCATTCTTCCGGAGGGTGACATGGCTTCCCTGCTGCAGGATCTGCGGTATTCGCTGCGTCAGCTGAAAGGTAGTCCTGGCTTTTCGATCACCGCTATTTTGTCCCTGGCGTTGGGTATCGCGGCCACCACCGCGGTTTTCAGCGTGGTTTACGCAGTCACTTTGAATCCCTATCCTTATCGGGCCGCCGGCCGCATGATGCACATGGTGTTACGCGACAGAACCGGGCAGGAAGTGGGTTTTGGCCTCACTCCATCGCAGTGGCAGGAACTGCGGAAGTCACCCGTGGTCGAAGATTCGATCTTAACCAGCGGCGTTAACCTGACCCTGACGGGACACGATCTACCCGAAGACGTGGCAGCCAGTTCCCTGACCCCGAACAGTTTTCAATTTTTCGGTGTGCCGACGGTGCAGGGCCGCGGGCTGCTTGCTTCGGACGCCACCCAGCCTGTGGTGGTGTTGGGCTATAAGTTCTGGCAACGTCACTTCAACGGGAATGAAGACGTTGTCGGCAAGACGGTGCAGCTTTCGCGCAAGGGCTACATCATCGTGGGCGTTGCCCCATCGCGCTTTACCTGGAATGACGCCGATGTTTATATACCACTCGACCTGGCGTCGAGTCACGAGAATCCGTATGGGGTTGTTCTTCGCCTCAAGCCGACGATCAGCCGGGCGGCGGCGAATGCCGCGCTGCGGCCGCTGGTTGATCAATTCGCCAAGCAAACGCCGACCAATTTTCCTCAGGGCCCCTTTACCTTCAGCGTGGTGGGTCTGAACGACAACTTCATCGACCAGCTCGGCGGCACCCTGGCGTTGTTATTCTGTGCGGTCGCGTTGCTGCTCGCCATCGGCTGTGGCAACGTCTCCATACTGCTGCTAGCGCGCGGGGCGGCTCGCCAGGGGGAGTTCGCCCTGCGCTCGGCGATTGGCGCGTCACGCGGTAGAATCGTGCGGCAGTTGCTCACGGAATCGCTGCTGCTTTCGTTGACCGGTGCCGGCTTGGGCATCCTGCTGGCATTTCGGGTGGTGGATGTGATCGTGACGATGCTGCCGGATAATTCTTTCCCGCATGAAGCAGCGATCCAAATCAACCTGCCGGTGCTGGCCTTCAGCGTGACGGTTGCGTTGCTTACCGGGGTTGTCTTTGGACTGTGGCCCCGCGCTCGAGCTCTCACGCCCCAACCTGCGCGGCGTGATGCAAGAGGGGACGCGGAAGATCGCGGGCCGGATGGGCGCACGCGCGGCCAACAACACGCTGGTCGCCACGCAGATCGCGGGTACGCTGCTGATGCTGGCGGGAGCGGGGGCAGCCATCCAGGGCTTTCTGCACATGATAAAAACGCCGCTTGGCTACGACCCGCACAACGTGATGGCGGTGGAGATGCCCATTCACTTCGGTGATTACGGGACCTGGGCGAAGCGTTCCACGTACTTCGAGGAAATGCGTAAGAAGGTGGCGGACGTGCCCGGCGTGAGCATGACGGCCATCTCGGAAACCGCCACCCCGCCGCACACCGGATGGGCGACGCATATCGAGTTCCAGGGACTGCGCGCTATCGACGAGCAGAAGGCGGCAATTGGCTTTGTAGGGCAGACGTATTTTCGCCTGATGCGTGTGCCGCTTACCCAGGGCCGCCTATGGGATGAGACAGAGAATCGCAATGCTGCGCGACTTGCGGTCGTCAACCAGACACTGGCTCGCCGTTATTTTCCTCATGGGGACGCCATTGGGCACACGGTGAAGATTCCCGACCTGGTGGAGCAGCCACCATTCGTGCTCGATGCACCGGGCTCAGACGGCTCATGGTTCCAGATTATCGGCATCGTTGCCGACAAACGTAATAACGGAATGAGAGAGCCAATTCTACCCGAGGTCTACCTGCCCTTCACGCTTTCGATGGATGTGTCCACTCTCGTGCTGGTGCGGTCCGAAATACCTCCGCTTACCCTGCTGCACATCGTAGCCAAACAGATCAACACCATCGACCCCGAACAGCCGCTCAATCGCAATGTGCGCGACTTGGAACACTGGATAACCGGGCAACCGGAGTGGCAGCAGGAGCGATTGATCGCGTGGCTCTTTGGGGCGTTCGCTGTGTTAGGGCTGGCGCTGGCGGCTGTCGGTCTGTTTAGCGTCGTTTCGTACACAGTGGCCCAGCGCAGGGGTGAGTTCGGAATCCGTATGGCGCTGGGGGCGCAGCGCAGCCACGTGCTGGGCATTGTCTACAAATCGACCTTAGTCAGTCTGAGCTGCGGCATGAGCGCAGGCGTCATTCTGGTGCTGGCGCTCAGCAAAATCGTGGCCCACTGGGCAGAGGGTAGCTCGCGTGACCCATTCATGTTGCTTGGAGTCACATTGCTGCTCGGCGTGGTCGCCATGGCCGCCTGCGCCATCCCCGCACGGCGGGCCATTCTCGTCGACCCCGTCGTCGCGCTTCGAGAATAAAGTGTCGATCTGGATCCTTGCTTCACAAACCTGGGCACGGGAATTACTGTAGTTTCGCGTACTCCGCTTTCGCTTGTTTCAGTACGGAAATATCGGAGTCGGCGTCTTTCCAGAGGGTGAGGAAATCTTGATAGGCCGCTTTGGCTGTAACAGTTTCGTCTTTCATGGCAAGGGCTCTACCGATTTGGAGATGCGCCGGCGCACCGATGAGCTGGTTCACAACGACGCCGCGATAGTCATTGGTCGCAATCTGTGGTGGTTGCGTGACAGAATGTTTATCGAGGCTCGAATTCTTTCAGGTTCGGAACGCGATCCCGGTCAGGCTCTCAGCTTCGCTCCAAAGCCGTTCGGCGTTTCTAGGGTCCTGTGCTCGGGATGGCATCAGGACGGTTTTTGGGTATCCCTTCAGTTCGAGCAGTCCATCGGGACCGTAGTAATCGCCAGGCACCGCTTGAGGAGCTACGGCGGCAAATAGCGTGGGCAGAGCGCCGTGAACCGCATCCTGCGAGAGAAGCGGTTTCAAGATTGCTCCAATGATTCGAAATGGAGAGAGGCCATTTCCAGGCCCGCTGGTCTGTAGATTCGTGATGGCATAACCCGGATGTGCTGAAGTGACGATTACAGGGGACCCAGCCTTGTTCAATCGGCGGTGAAGTTCAAGCGCAAAGAGCGAGTCGGCTAGTTTCGATTGGCCATACGCCTGCGCCATCGGACTATAGCGACGTTCACTCTGGAGATTAGTGAAATCGATCTTCGCCCACTTTGTCACCGAGCTCGAGACAATAACAATGCGGCTCCCTTCCCGCTGTCGCAGATGAGGATAGAGCAAAGCAGTAAGGGCAAAAGGACCCAGGAAGTTGGTGGCGAATTGCCGTTCGAAACCATCCACCGTTAACTCGCGTTTGGGGATTGCCATCACCCCCGCATTGTTGATAAGCAAATCGATCGACGGTCCAGGATACTTCCCGGAAAACCACGACGCGAACTGGCGCACACTGGCCTGTGAGGCCAGATCCAAAACACCAGGAACGAGGTTCGCTGACGGGATCTCTCTACGGATGCGTTCCGTGGCGTCTTGTGCTTTCGCCATGGAGCGGGCCGGAAGGATGATTTCGGCGCCTTTGCGGGCAAGTTCACGGGCAGTCTCAAAGCCGATGCCGGAGTTTGCCCCGGTAATCAATACTCGGCGACCTGATTGCGATGGAATGCACTCAGCGGTCCATTGTTTGGTTTCTGGCATAGGAAGAGTATTCTTTGTTCAGTATCCATTAGCAATAAGGCACCTTTGTGGCGGGTACTTACCAAGAGGTAACTATGAAAAGGGTCGACTGGGACGCAGCGAATGCGCTTTGCGAAAAGCTCTCCCCCGAGCAGGATGTGCTGGTGCGAGAGATCGTGACGCAGATCTCTGAGAAATGGACGCTGTGGGCGATGGCGGTGCTCGCCGAAGCTGGAGTGCCGATGCGTTTCTCCCGGGTGATGGAGCGTGTGGAAGGGATCAGCCAGAAATCTCTGACCAAGACTCTCCGACAGTTAGAGCGCGGCGGTCTGGTCACGCGCGTGGTCTTCCCTGAGGTGCCGCCGAGAGTTGAGTACCAAATTACTAAGCTTGGTGAGGAACTGCTGGTTCAGTTGCACCCTGTCTGGCTTTGGACAGTAGCGAATGTAAAGAGATTTGAGGTAGCCCGATCAAAGTATGCCGGAGACGGCCGCAAGAATCCCTGGATCAAGCCGCGGGTCCCTCGTTAGGCAGCCATGTGATTTACTCCGGTTTGTCTCTGAGCCAGAAGACGATTTCTCACGGAGCGACAGATTGGCGGAGGAGCATGCTCAAGCTTGGGAAGGCGTCAAGTAATGCTGGCCGCCGCTGCCAGGGAGATGGCGACGTCCTGTTCTCCTGAACCGCCTGATACGCCCACTCCGACTACAATTTCGCCTTCAATCTGGATCGGCACGCCACCTTGTAGGCACATACTTCCGGAAGAGAAAGCGCCTGCGAAGCTAATCGTGCTGGTATGGTCTTCAAAAACTCTGCCGTCGCATGAGTGGCTACGCGATATCGAGATGCACCCTTAGCCTTCATGATGGAGGCTTCTGCGGACGCGACGCACCTATCGCGAAACGGAGACCCATCTCCCGTCTGCGCATGCGACCGTCAGGATCGTGATTCGCGGGCCGCGTTCGCGACAAACCGCCCGACGGACTTAGGGTTACGCAGCAACCAGAAGTCTGCTGTTGGTGCATATTTAGCAATCGCCTGAATAAGCACCGGACGGCTTTGACAGCGGTACGCCATAAGCCAACGCCAGAAGTCTGCACGTTCGCGCGACCGCCGGACTGCCCGCCAAGCGCAGCGGACGAGCGAGAAGTCCAGGAAAATGATTGTGTCCGCCGCGCGCAGCCGAACCTCGACAACATCGTAGGAGCCGAGGTCGCCATCCATGATCCATCCATCTTCCGCAATGAGTTTTTCTTGAACGGCTACCCATTGTTCGCGAGAGGTTGCCGCCAAGCCCGGCCCCCAGAAGACCTTGTCAAGCTCGATCACCGGCAGTTGGGTGATTTCGCCCAGGCGTCTCGCGAGCATCGATTTACCCGACGCTCCGCGACCGAGAATGACCACACGCTTCATATTCTTGAGAGTAAGCCCACAGCATGACAATGAAGGTGGGCGCCGCCCTTCCAACAGGAAGTATTCCAGTCACTGACAGCCCGCCGCATGAACTGCCCGGAGGGGTTTCAGGTGACTTCACGCGTGCCGAGCCATGGCAAGGTCCACGATCTCTCCAATCATTTGCGTATAAGAGAGGCCGGATTTCTTCGCGGCCATGAAGAACTCCTGTCCGCTCGAAAGCCACGGGTTCGGATTCGCTTCGATGACATAAACCTCGCCCTTGCCCGATATGCGCATGTCAATGCGCCCATAATCGCGAAGCCTGACGGCGCGATAGGCCTTGACCGCAATCTCGGTGAGCTTGGTTACGGTTTCTTCATCAAGGTCCTCGGCGATCGCCGATTTGGTCAGCTTGTAGGCTTCTGTGTCTTTTTCGAATTTCACTTCC
>CAZSUK010000636.1:0-2516 GCA_964609355.1 uncultured Acidobacteriaceae bacterium
TTAAAGAGGCGCGTGCCGACCTTAGCAACGTACAAGTGAAAGTGCAGAGCGACCTGATGGCGCAAAAGTCTGCCGCGGCAACCGTGAGTGCCGACTACAAGCAGGCGCAGCGGCAGGCGCAGATCGACAAGACGCTATACAGCCTGGGCGTGATTTCCGGCATCGCGTACAGCGGCTCCCAGGGTACGGCGGATCAATTAGACACCCGAAACAAGCTCTCGGAGCAGACAGTCACGATCAACGAGAAGGCCATCGAATCACAGCTCGCCGTGCAACAGGCCAAGGTCGCGCAGGCACAGGCTGTCTATGATCTGAAAGAGCAACAACTGAATGCTCTCAAGGTGCGCGCAGGCATTACCGGTGTGCTGACCGATTTGCCCCTGGCTGTGGGCCAGCACGTAACCATCGGCACGATGTTGGCCCAGGTGGTGCAGCCGAACCAACTGAAGGCGCAGCTGAAAATTGCCGAGACGCAGGCGCGCGGCATCCTCATTGGTCAACCTGCCTCGATCGATACCCACAACGGCCTGGCCGATGGCAAGGTGACGAGAATCGATCCCGCGGTGCAAAACGGAACCGTCACTGTCGACGTGGAGCTTATCGGCACTCCGCCCAATGGCGCACGTGATCAATTGAGCGTGGACGGCACCATCGATCTGGAAAGATTGAGCGATGTTCTCTATGTGGGCCGGCCGGCCTTTGGCAACGAAAACAGCACCATTAGCCTCTTCAAGTTGGATCAGCAGGACAAGGGGGCGGTCCGGGTTCCAGTCAAAGTCGGGCACGCGTCTGTAAATGCCATCCAGGTGCTGGAAGGACTGCACGAAGGGGACACGGTGATTCTGAGCGATATGTCGAGGTATGACACCACGGACCGAATTCGTCTGGAATAAGAAGCAATATCAAATAACCAAAACAGGAGCGAAAGCATGCAGCCACTGATACAGATTGAAGCGATGACCAAGGTTTTCTACACCGAGGAGATCGAGACTCATGCCCTTTCCGGCGTGCACCTCTCCATCGACCGGGGAGAATATGTGGCCATGTCCGGCCCTTCCGGTTGCGGGAAATCGACCTTGCTCTCGATTATCGGCTTGCTGGATACACCGACAGCGGGCAAGTATGAGCTGAACGGCCGTCCGGTAGAGAACCTGAAATTCGCCGAGCGTTCGCGGATTCGCAACCAGGAGATCGGGTTCATCTTTCAGAGCTTCAACCTGATTGGTGATCTTACCGTGGCTGAGAATGTGGAACTGCCGCTGACCTATCGCTCAGGGATGGCATCGAGCGATCGCAAGCAGCGGGTGCAGGAATCTCTCGAGCGCGTGGGCATGGCCCACCGCATGCGCCATTATCCGTCGCAGCTCTCGGGCGGCCAACAGCAACGCGTAGCCGTCGCGCGCGCACTGGCAGGCTCACCCTCGATCCTGCTGGCCGATGAGCCCACCGGTAATTTGGACTCGAAGAACGGCGAAGCGGTGATGGAACTGCTCAAGAACCTTCATCGTGAAGGGGCGACCATCTGCATGGTGACCCACGACCCGCGTTTTGCCCGCCACGCTGACCGCAATATCCACCTGTTTGACGGAAAGATTGTCGCCGAAGGTGAATTTGCCGATCACGCTCTCGAAATGCAATGACCGGGGTCCGATGACCGCGGGTCAATAAATACAGATGTATGGGTTGAAGCACGACGATCCGTCCCAGACGGGGCGCACGGTGAGGGCTGCACTATGATCTCGCTCGAAAATGTTGAAAGAAGCTACAAGACTGGCGCTGGCCAGACCTGGGTACTCAGGCGCATCAACCTGAAGATCGAGGCGGGCGAGTTTATCACCATCATGGGACCTTCAGGGGCAGGAAAGTCGTCACTGCTGAATGTTTTGGCGCTGCTCGATGACCAATGGGCCGGGGCCTACTGGTTCAATGACGAGGCTGTTCACCTGATGAACCGCAAGCAGCGGGCGGACTTGGCACGGCGCAACGTCGGGATGGTTTTTCAAAGCTACCACCTGCTCGACGATCTTAACGTGGCCGAGAATATCGACCTCCCGCTCTCCTACAAGAACATCTCGAAGGGGGAACGCCAGGCGCTGGTCGCGGATACGCTGGATCGCTTCAGCATCGTGGGCAAAAAGGACCTCTTTCCCAACCAGCTATCCGGCGGTCAGCAACAGTTGGTTGGTATCGCCCGCGCGGTGATTCATCGCCCGGCTCTACTGCTTGCCGATGAACCGACAGGAAATCTTCACTCCACGCAGGCGAAGGAGATTATGGAGCTCTTCCAGCAGCTGAACCGGGAGGGAACGACCATTGTGCAGGTGACACACTCGGAAGTAAACGCCAGCTATGGCAGTCGTGTGCTTCAGGTTCGGGACGGATGGATGGTGAGTGATACGGCCAACCCCGGGTTGAACCAGGCTACCGAGGTGAAGGCATGAGGGGTGTCTCCTGCGCGGGAATTCTTGTGCAGAAAGCACTGGCCGTAATTTGTGCGACGGCGATTCTCGCTTCCA
>CAZSUK010000637.1:0-2995 GCA_964609355.1 uncultured Acidobacteriaceae bacterium
AACGCCTGCCCCGTCTCCGCCGAGCCAGTCGCGACGAGGAGCCGCTTCATATCTGGCAAATTGGACCGAATGGTAGAACCGTCCCCTCCCATATCCGAGCATTTCAGCAAGGGGCACTAAGGCCCTGATGACCTGCGATCCTGCACGGTGCTCCATGCCTTCAATGCGGCCGCGGCGGGAGTTCAGATCGCCGATGATGGTCCCCATGTACTCCTCGGGAACCACGACTTCGACCGACATCACAGGCTCCAACAGCACGGGAGTCGCTTTGCGAGCCGCCTCCTTGAAGGCCATGGAACCGGCAATTTTGAAGGCTATTTCATTTGAATCGACATCGTGAAAGCTGCCGTCAAACAAGGTCGCTTTCACATCGACGGTTTCGTAGCCAGCCAGCACTCCACCCTGCAACGCTTCGCGAATGCCCTGCTCGGTCGGCTTGATGTATTCCCTGGGCACCACACCGCCCTTGATGTCGTTAACAAATTCGAAGCCCTTGCCCGCCTCATTCGGCTCGACCCGGATCTTCACGTGGCCGTAGTTACCCGCCCCACCGGTCTGCCGGATGTACCTGCTCTCCCCTTCGGCCGATCGGTGAACTGTCTCCAGATAAATCACCGTAGGCTCACCAATGTCGAGCTGAAGCCTAAATTCCCACAAGAGCCGGTCGCAGATTGCCTCCAGATGCTCCTTACTCATCCCACTCAGAATGGTGGGCACATCGTCCGACGATGTCCTGATTCGGATGGCCCGATCCTCTTGGACGATAACGCTCAGCGCCCGTAGAAACTTCTCCCGGTCACCTTCGTTCCTTGGATTGACGGCTACGGATATGACGGGTCTTTTTCGAATGTTGTATTCGCTCATGCCGCACCTTACTGGTACGGTTCAGTCTAACCCCGGGGCGAGAATCAATAGCCACTGGGGACCGCGGAGCTACTTCATGTCTCTACTGGAGATTGAAATGGAATTACCTGCAGGATCCTTGGCGTTCGAGAATTGAAACCCACCGCCATCATGGACAACACCAAACCTCAAGCCATTCGCCTCGCAACCTGCTTTGAAGCCGCGGACGTCCCTGACCCCGAACACAATCTTGATCTCGGAGCCATGTTTTTGCGCCTTGCTGGCCTGGTGAAGCGCAATGGAGCTACCGCCGCCTGGCGCGGCTAACTCCAGCCACCCTGGTTCCGCGCCTGGCAATGGCCTGAAACCGAAATGCTTCTGATAGAAGGTCGCGACCTTTGGGATATCCCGAACATAGAGGATGACTCGCGAGATCTGCACAGGCTGGTCATGCTTTTGGTTCACGAGGGTCCTCTCAATCGATCATTTGTTCGATTATGCCAGCGCATTTGGGGCGAAGCCTAACCTCAGCTCTTTAGTTCACTACGCTCATTACGCTCTTTACGCTTAGAAGCTCTCGAACCAAGAGGGACTTAGTGTGCATATTTTTGTACAACCAGGTGGTGGATGCCCCCCTTAAAAGCACAATGAGCATAAAAAGAACCCTTTTATGCACGATTCCGTGATTCCACAGCCTTTGTTCCCCGACTTAGTTCGCTTAGTTCACTTAGTTCGCACATTTCTACAGATGCAACAGCAACCCGGGGACTTTTAGCGCTTTTCGCGCTTTGCGTGCACTTTTTTGTAGGAAACACCTGGCCAGGCGCGAGCCTATACGGCGACTGCACACCGCGGCGGACTCACCGCCGAGGAGCCGGGGAACCGCGGGCCGCGCGGAAGTGTTCCGGACTCTCTTTCCGAGGAAGAGTGACCACCTATACAGAAGGCAAGATGGCCAAATTAATTAATTAAAAAGTTTGGCCACCTTCATGAAACAAAGGACTTAGGTCGCTCAGAGAGATAAGGATCGCGGTAGGGACGCATATCGCTATGCGCCCACCGCACAAAACCCTACGTGCAGCTTTCCCGCAAATGGCTTCCACCTGGGGTATTTGATGGCGAAACGTTGATTAGGCCATGGATGCTGGATGCGCGGTTGGGGAAACCACTGTGAAAGTTTCTGCACGATTCAGTAACGCCACGGAAGCAGTTCTCTCTTCAGAGTTCCACTTCGCCTTCGAGGTAGAAGACACACGAACCCTCCAACTCAACGCGATCACCCCTGAGGCGGCAAATCACCTCTCCGCCACGCGGTGAGGCCTGGAAAGCACGAAACTCTGTTTTGCCCAGCCGATTGGCCCAGAACGGCGTCAGCATGCAGTGAGCAGCACCGGTTACCGGATCTTCGGGAATGCCTTTCGCCGGAGCGAAGTAGCGGCTGATAAAGTCGAAATGCCCATCGCCAGAAGCTGTCACGATTACACCGCTGCGGTCGAGCCGAGCGATCGCAGCCATATCCGGGCTGATTGCCCGCAAAACCTGCGCGCCTTCGAGCACAGCCAAATAGTTGAAGACGTTGCCGAAAACTTCGACAGGCACAACCCCCAGGGCCTCCGCCAAGCCAGGCGGCGGCGGGATCCGCTCGGAAGCTCTTGCCGGAAAGTCCATGACATAACCGGCTCCGGCCCGGTGCACTGTCAGGGGTCCGCTGGCAGAGTGGAACACCACAGACGTGCGTCCTGGCTCAAGCCGCTCCAGCACCACCGCAGCACTGGCAAGCGTGGCATGGCCGCAAAGCGGAACCTCCGTCGCCGGCGTGAACCAGCGCAGTCGATAGTCCCCGTTTTCGCGAAGCAGAAACGCGGTCTCGGCCAGGTTGTTCTCGGCAGCAATCGCTTGTAACGTTACGTCCGGCAGGAAGGCCTCCAGGGGCATGACCGCGGCGGGATTCCCAGCGAAGCGGCGGGTGGTGAAGGCGTCGACCTGAAATATAGCTGTGCGCATGTAACCTCGTTGGCCACGGACAATCCAATGTTAAACCGCTGCCGGCTCGGCAGCATGAATCTGGCACCCTACAACAAAAACTGGACTTCCAACAAGACTTTCCAAGGCGAGATGCTCTCTTTAAGACATACACATGACGGACGAGCTT
>CAZSUK010000638.1:0-11499 GCA_964609355.1 uncultured Acidobacteriaceae bacterium
ACGGTAAAGGCCATGAGAACACTGGTGAAGAAGCCGAAATCGCCCAGTGGGATACCGAAGAACTTAGCCCCCGCCTGCGGGTTCCGAACCTGCTCGAGGTTCTGGTGCTGCGCATTCATAATTGGCCTCGAAAGGGGAAGTGCTCACCCTTCCACTCAGCTAGAATACTAGGTTATGGCTGAAGTCGCCCAAATGGAGTTGTTGCCGGCATCGCTGGTGGCGCAACAGACGCCCGTGCAGCAGTCGGAGAATGGCTTGTGCTACGCCATTTTCGCGGATACGCACATCACCGAACAGGAGCTGGCGCCGATTGTGCAGGCAGTGCCGAAAACAATCGCAGCAGCGCTCACCCGTCATGCGTACTATTTCGTGCCGCTGACCATTGGAGAGACGGAGGAGACGATGGTGGCGCCAGGGTACACCATAGACCTAGGCGACCGCGCGATGTGCCACCGCAATGTGCAATTTGATGGTTCCGATTGCATCTTCATCTCCACCCGGCTGATGCAGGACAGGTTCGCGCTGGCGTTCGAGTTCTTTATCAATGTGGGGCATCACTTTGTGGAAGCGGCTGGAGTGCCGCAAAGTTTTTGCGACCTCGCCTGGTCGCAGGCGGTTGCCGACGTGCGCGGCGAAACCAGCCAGGATAGCTATGAGAGCCGGCGCCGGGCGCTGGATCGTGGGCGCAATGAAAGCCCAGGGGCGCGTATGGCGGAGCGGACGTTCTCGCGCATCGACCAGCCTGGCCGCGGGGAAAAGGGCCGGGTGGACGAGAAGGCGAAGAGCAGTTTCTTCGAATCAGCATTCTCTGACGCATTGGCGATTTATATGCTGTCGCTCACGCTCGACTTCAATTACACCGATCTGCGGGAACGCGAATATCCTCTGCTGGCTGCGCCTGCGCTGGCCGAGCGTCTGCGCCACGTGGCTGGCTTGTTCCCACCCAACGCGGGCTACGATTTTCAAATCTCCTACCGCCATAAGTTTTAAGCCGCATGATTGCACACCTGCGAGGGCGGCTCCTGGCGAAGCATCCACAGCAGGCGATCATCGAAGCCGGCGGAGTGGGCTACGATGTCGTCATCAGCGTAACCACGTTTAGCGCTTTGCCGGCCGAAGGGAGTGAGGTATCCCTCTTTATCCATACCCACGTTCGCGAAGATAGTCTGGCGCTTTACGGTTTTCTTGACCGCGAGCAAAAGCGTGTATTTGAGCGGTTGATCACGGTGAGCGGCGTGGGGCCCAAGCTTGCGGTCACCATCCAGAGCGGTTTGAGCACGGAGCGATTGGTGAGTGCTATTCGGGGGCATGATCATGCCACGCTTTCGCAGATTCCCGGGATCGGCAAACGGCTGGCAGAACGGCTGGTGGTGGATCTGAAAGACAAGCTCGAGGATATGGCGACCGCGCCGCACGCGGTCGAGACGGGTCCCTCGACGGACGATGTGCTATCGGCCCTGGTGAACCTGGGATACCAGCGTCCTCTGGCGCAGAAAGCCATTGCTGCCGCGGTGGCTAAAGACAAGACCGTCGCGAACAATTTTGAGACGCTTTTTCGCGCGGCGCTGGCGGGGATGCGCAATTAGCACGAGTGCAGCAACGCGGTAGTTTTTTCCCGGCGGAAGGTAGATTGAGGAGATTTGCACAATCAAGGACGGTGCATGCCGCTATAAGTTACTGATTCGACAACACCGTTCAAGTGGGTCATTTGGCACGCCAGATGCAGTGTGTTGGGGTGTTACGCGAATGCATAAAACCCAACTGCTTTCCCCCGGGCAGTTGCCAGGTTTGCGGCTCACCGATGTGACGCCGCGGAGAAGATGCTCACACCAGGGAGGTGTGGGCATCTTCTTTTTGCGGAGAACTTTACTCAGAAGCAGGCTTCATTTGTGCTTGAGCCACACACCCAATGGCCTTGGGCGTTTCTGCATCGTCCCCGGAACTTGCACCAGTCTTGTGCAGGACGTCGTGCTGAAACTTCTGCAATTCAGGAAACGAGTAGTGAGTACAAAGATTGAGTTCCCAGGCGTCGGCGGTGCGCTTGGAAATGACATACATGCGAATGGTTTCGTCGGGGCGGGCGGGCGAGTCGCTTTCTCGAATGATGGAGAAACTATAGTAGCCCGGGATGAACCCGGCATCGGTGCGGGTGTCCATCGAGTTCATCACGATCGTGCGATCATCCACCGTGATGTTGTCGTGTTTGGCGACGATAAGGACGACCTGGCGGGCCTGGTCGAACTCAATCTCATGCACACGCGCACGCGCGCACAGTGTTGCGGCCGCTAGAAGAGAGCAAAGAAAGGCAAGTTGTCTCATGTGTGTGAGAAGCCGGACAGCCTTGTCAGATTGAGGGAGGCAAGCAAAGTCTATTGCACAACCATCGAAACACGATCTGTTGTGGGCATGCAAGTCCATTACTTTTGTACTTCAAAATGAAAATTTTGAGTGTATCCTTCGAAGTTACCAGGTGCCGTTACCAGGTCAAACTGGAGCTTCTATCCGCTCAGACCGCAGCTTCACCAATCTGAACTACAACCTCATTCCATCTGATCATGAACCTTGCCAATTTAGACGTCGTCAGCGAACCATATTTTCGTGAAGCCGGGCTGCGGTTCTTGCGCAGCCTCAAACGCAACAACCGGCGAGATTGGTTTGAAGCTCACAAGCCGGAGTTTGAGCTCGAGTTGAAGCAGCCGATGCTGGCGGTCATCCAGACCGTGAATCAGGCCATGCAGGACTTTGCGCCCGCCCATATTCGTCCGCCTCAAAAATGTATGATGCGAATTTATCGCGACATACGATTCTCTTCCGACAAACGGCCTTACAAGAGTCATATCTCCGCCTGGTGGGCACGAGAAGGGTTGGAAAAGACTTCCGGAGGCGGCTATTACATGCATATCTCGCCCGAGGAAGTGCTGGTGGCCGCAGGCGTCTATATGCCAGAGCGGGAGCAACTAATGGCGATCAGGCAGCACCTTCTCTTACACCATTCGGAGGTGCGGCGACTGCTAACAGACCGCAAGCTACGAACTAAGATGGATTCGTTTAGCGGCATGCCGCTCACCCGCGCGCCGAAGGGCTTTCCGAAAGATCACCCGGCGATGGATCTGCTCTTGTGCCGGCAATGGGGAGTGGAGGCCAAGATGCCGGTTGGGGAGGCGCTCAAAAGGGATTTTGCCAAAGAAGTGAGTCGTTGTTTTCGCCTGGCGAGCCCGCTGGTGGAGGCTCTGAACACACCGTTACTGATCTCTATTCAGAAAAGGCGGCGGCCTCTGTTTGGCTTCCAACCGGCGAAATTAGGAAAAATATAGGAAAAACGCGCCAAAAACGGAACAATTCTCGGTTTTTCGGTTGACAAACGTTTTTGAAAGCCGCATCGTAAACGGCGGTGGGTTCGTTTTTACCCGCATAAACACTGGGTTTCGTGAGGATCGAGACGGGTTTTCAGCCGGGCCTCGGATACACGAAAACAGCTTACGACATGGATTCTCTAGGGTGCGGTACACGCGGCCATGAGCCCATGAACATACCAGACGAAAGAAGGACACACTATGGCAACAGGCATGACCAAGACAGCACTGGTCCGGACAATGGCAGAAAAACTTGAGTTGACTAACAAGCAATCCGCAGCATTTCTTGATCTGCTGGCAGAGACGGCAGTGAAGGAGACAAAGAAGAATGGCGTGTTCGTCATCCCTGGGCTCGGCCGGTTGGTGAAGGCAGAGCGGAAGGCACGGATGGGGCGCAATCCCCAGACTGGCGAGACCATCAAGATCAAAGCCAAGACCGTGGTCAAGTTCCGTGTGGCCAAGGCTGCTAAGGACACCATCGCACCGCCAAGAAAGTAGTTCCTCTGCTGCGGCCATAGGGCTCACGCAACGCTGGTTGGGGTTGCGTAAAACCATGGCCGCACGCCGCTATTAAAGAGGGCGGGCGTAGCGTCGCGCCCTCTGTTTCCTGGTAGCTTTCCTGTTCCTCATCTCTCAGGGGCTAAACGCCCGGGAATGCTTCAGCAGTTGCGATCCGGCTAAACGTCGTGAGCCTGATACAGAGCCAAGCTCCATCCCTTCAGAGATCATAGGAATTTCGCCCGGTGGAAGGTTTTTCCGTTTCCTCAGTGGGTCGCCTTAGCATGGCTCGAATCACGAGAGAAACCCCGTAGCAAATCAACAGACATTGAATCAGGATGCGCGCGTTGTAGCGCCAGGCAAACACCGCAAAGCAGAGCGTAAAGGCGATGGGACAGGTTTCGGCCAGAACAGCCTGCACCCAGTGTGGACGCACGGGTGCGAGAGCAGCGCCGGCAGCGAACCGCGGTAGCAGGCGGGGAACGAGACTTCGGTATTGCTGGTAGGCGTTCCCCAGTTTTGCCGATAGGAAGCGCTCCTCTGTGGCAATGAGAAGGAACACAAAGATGCTGAAGGCAGGGAGAAAGAGGAGAGCGCCATCCAGGGGCATCAGGATGGAAGCACCCAAAGCCAACAGCCAGGAGCCCAGATAGAGGGGATTGCGCAGGTGCCGATAAGGCCCTGCAGCAACCAATCCTTCCCCGTGCAAGGCGGAATCGCGCATCACTCCGGAACCGAGATACGCCGTACCCCAGATACGCAGGCCCGTACCAGCTACTAAGCAGACCAGCGCGGCGAGGGTCACTGCCAGGGTTGCGGACGCAAGCGAGACCCACCCACTGCGCGCGAGCAGGGTTGAGGCCGCAAGCCAAAAGGTGCTGCGGCTAGCGCTCGAATAATCCCAGGGTGGGAGAAACCCGAGAACGTAAAGCAGCACGAAGATAAAGACCCGGAAGCGAAAGGCGAGCACGGGCGCACTCATGACCGGCGGTTCCGCCCATAACGTAACCGTAATGGTGGCATATCGATGGCACTACTTGCCGGCAATGGTTTCGAGCAGGGCATCGAAGTCTTCGAGGCGGGAATATTCGATGATGACGCGTCCACGGCCGTTTTTATCTTCGATGGAAACTTTCAAGCCAAGGGCCCGCTGGAGCAGGTCACGCGCCTCGCGCACGTTCGGGTCTAGCGGAGTCTTCTCCTTTTGTTCACCCTTGGCTGTCTTTTCCGGGTTGAGTAAGCCCTGGACGTAGCTTTCGGTTTGACGGACGGACATGGAGAGAGCGGTCACCTTTTGTGCGGCTTTGAGGATGGCTTCGGGCGACTCCAGACTGAGAAGGGTTCGGGCATGGCCGAAGCTGAGGCTGCCACTCTCCACCTTTTGCTGCACTTCCAGCGGCAAGCGAAGAAGCCGTAAAAAGTTGGCGACGGATGCGCGATCCTTGCCGGTCCGCTGAGCCATTTGTTCCTGAGTCATTTTGAAGTAGTGGGCGAGGCGGTCGTAGGCACGGGCCTGCTCCATTGGGTTCAGGTCGGTGCGCTGCAGATTTTCGACGATGGTGATTTCCATCGCTTGCTCATCAGACACGTGCCGCAGGATGGCGGGTACCGTGGTCTTGCCGGCCAACTTGGAGGCGAGCCAACGGCGCTCGCCAGCGATCAACTGGAAGCGATTGTCCGGCAAGGGGCGGACCAGCACCGGCTGCACAACGCCGCTCGCAGCAATCGAAGCAGAGAGCTCCTTGAGTGTGCCCTCGTCCACGGCCGCCCTGGTCTGGTACGGATTGCGCTCAATCTGGTCGACCGGTATTTCCCTTGGTTTTCCCTCGTCGGGTACAGGAGCGGCGGTAGGGGCCGGGGGAGGGGTGAATCCAGATCGTCCAGGCAATAAGGATTCGAGACCTTTGCCGAGAGCGCGGCGTTTGGGTAGTTCAACGGAAGGGGTCATGGTTTAGTCCTGTGGTGGTCCTATGAGGTCCTGCGGAGCCGACGGTCGACGGTCAAACTTTTCTGCGGCCGCGTTGCACTCCTGGCCGAAATGCCTGTACGTGAAAGAGGTCAAGCATAAGGCCAAAATCGGACCTTAGGCTCTTGTCTTGTTTGCGCCTGTGCCTGGGAAGCTGCTTTGCGCTCGAGTGCACGGGGACTATCGATATTGTTGCGAGCAAGGATTTCTTCGGCGAGCTCGCGATAGGCTTCGGCGCCGCGGGAGCGAGGATCATAGAGGGCTACGGGCTTGCCATAACTGGGTGCTTCCGCCAGGCGTACATTGCGCGGGATAGCGGTCTTCAGAAGTTTGGCACCGAAGAATCGTCTCAGGTTTTCAGTGACCTGCTGAGCCAGGTTGGTGCGCTCGTCATACATGGTTAGGATCACACCCTCAATGTCGAGGGTAGGATTGAAAGCGGCCTGAATACGGCCGAGCGTCGTGAGCAGCTCGGATATGCCTTCCAGCGCGAAGTATTCGGCTTGCATCGGGACCAGCAGGCGATCAGCGGCCACCAGGGCGTTTAGAGTAAGCAGGTCGAGCGCGGGTGGGCAGTCGAGAAGAATGAAATTGTAGAGGCTGCGCACCGGTTCCAAAGCCTGGCGCATGCGATACTCGCGGCGTTCGGCCTGGATCAACTCGACCGTGGCGCCAATGAGGTGGTTGCTGCCGGGAACTACTTTGAGACCATCGATCTCAGTGGTCAGAGTAGCTTCGGCGATGGTCGCGTTCCCCATGAGGATGTCGTAGGTGGAGTTGCGATTTTCGTCTCGAGGGATACCAAAGCCGCCGGACGAGTTGGCTTGTGGGTCACAGTCGACGAGCAGGCAGGTCAATCCTTCGAGAGCCAGTGCGGCGGAGAGGTTGATGGCGGTTGTGGTTTTCCCGACCCCACCTTTTTGATTGACGACCGCGATTACTTTGCCCATGCCTAAGGAAGAGTATCGAGTGTGGGGCGAGAAGAGCAAGGAATGACGATGTGCAGAACCGGGCTTCCATTGTGGAGAACGTGTTGTGGCTCGCTGGGGAGGTCGGCGGAAGCGCTTTATTTAGAGAGAGATACAGCAGGGCTAGGATTTGCTGGCGGGAGCGAGTGGAAAAGGGTACGCGGTGGAAATCAGGTGCGTTCCACGTGGAACATTGGCGGGGTTTCGTCGACTTTGTTCCACGTGGAACAGGGGCTATTGAGGCTTCTCACGTTGTCCGATAACCAGAATCATCTGCGCGGAATTCGGCAACGGAATCGGTTTCAACCACTCCATTTCCGTGAAACCGCGGGAAGCGGCCGCTGATTTCCCGGTGGTAAGGAGCACGAGATACTGTTTGGCCCGCCTAACTGCGAAGGGAACGGCAGACTCCATCTTCTCCACTGCACGCATGGTCACGGCGTCGAATAACTTTTCTTCCGGCATTGCTTCTACCCGGCCTGCATAGACTTGCCCTGGAAGACCAAGGACACGTAGGGCCTCGCGTAGAAAGGACGCCTTTTTTCCCTGAGCCTCTGCCAAAGTCACCTGGATTTCCGGACGACAAATCGCGATCGGTATTCCTGGAAGTCCTGCACCCGAACCGTAGTCCAGCAAGCTCGCAATGCCCACGGGCAGGTGCTGGGCTGCGAAAGCGCTCTCCACAAAGTGGCGTTGAATGATTTGCAAGGGATCTCGAATGGCCGTCAGGTTCAGATGCTGATTCCAACGTAGAAGCAAATCCAGATAATTCTGGAACTGTGCGTATGCGGTTGGGGGCAATGCGGCAAGACCAGCCTGGGAGAACTCGGCCTCAATCTGTGTCACTATCGAGATTCCGCGGTAGATGCCCAAGATCGCGCTGCGTCAAGAAATGCAGCAAACAGCGCGCGGGAAGCTGCACTGCTCTCGTAGCTGCGCTCCGGGTGCCACTGGACGGCAACGACAAACTGTTTAGGGTCCGTACCCTCGAGTGCCTCGATGACCCCGTCGAACGGACTGGTGGCAACCACTGCGAGACCGTCTCCAGGGCCATCAATCGCCTGGTGGTGGCTTGAGTTCACATACAGATTTCGCGAATCTTGCGGAAGACGGCCCAGTATGTTCGAGAGGCGCGAGTCCCCTGCGATCACGACCGCATGGGCCTCCTGCACTTCGCGGCCGGGTTGATGGTTCACATGATTCCCATTGCCGTGCTCCGGGTGCGGTAGATGCTGGATAAGAGTTCCATGCCGCCAGACGTTCAGAGACTGCAAGCCATAGCAAATTCCGAGGATCGGTTTACCCGTGGCAAAAGCATCCTTAAAAAGAAGCCAGTCGACAGCTTCGCGCGGCGCATCCTTGGCCGCGCATTCCTTTACTGCCTGCTGTCCGTATTTTGCCGGATCAACATCCGCTGGACTGCCCGGCAGCAAGATGGCGGAGCAGGTTGCGAGCAGCCGTGCCAGCGTCTCGTTTGATTCCCGAAGAGGAATCGGCACCGGTACGCCGCCTGCAGCTTCTACTGCCCGCACGTACTGCGGCAGGCTGCGCTGGTTGTAGGCTTCGTCAGTCGACGTAGGCTCGGGGATAGCGATACGAGGATTTTGCGCGTTCATTGATCTTCTGTTGACTCCAGCAACTGTTCTTCTGTCGCCGTGGCCAGACTGGGGCTCAAATCTCCAGGTTCTGCGTGGCGGGTATAGAGTTCGAGTATTTCGCTCCGCAACCTGGCGGTAAGCTCATCCGCCTGACGAATGGTATATCCAGAAGGGTCGATTGGTCTTCCGATCACCAGCTTCACCGGGTGAGGACGAAAATGATGGGTGTGGATGGGTAATAGTTCGTAGGTCCCGATGAGCGCCATGGGCACCAGCGGGATGCGGGCACGAATTGCGATGTATGCAGGTCCTCTCATGAAGGTTTGCATCTGGCCATCTTTTGTGCGGCCGCCTTCCGGGAAAATGAAAAGGGGCATGCCTGCCTTGAGGGCGCGGATGGCACGATTGAGCCCAGCGCTGCCATCTTCGTCTACTGGTATCTGTCCGGATCGATTCAGATGCCATCCGATGAATGGCCACTTCCACAGACTCTGCTTGGCGAGTATTCGGAACTGGAAAGGAAGGCTGCTGAAGACCAGTGGTGTATCCATGAACGAGGTGTGGTTCGAGGTGTACACAGCAACCGGCAGCAAGTTCTCACGTCCGATAACGGTAACGGGCGCACCGGCGAACCATAGTGAGCTTCGCGCCCACAACCGGGCGATGTCGTGCTGCAGCCGGCCATCTTCTTCGAAGCAGGAAGCAGCCAATGACATGCACCCAAAGACACCCGTAAACAGGAAGAACAATGGGCCTCGTACCAGGTTGGAGGTAAGTCGCTTACTCAACGGAAGAGCCGGTAGTCCCCCGGTGTTTGAGCTCGTTCCTGCAGAGCTCATACCTTGAGCGGCTCCGTCGAAGCGGCCGGAGCCGGTACCAACAGCGAGCGCACTTGACCCACCAGGTAGACCGAGCCGGTAATGACCACCAAGCCGTGGACCGGAGTCACTTCGAGCGCACGTTTCACCGCGCCTGGTGCGCTCGACGCGCCCTCTGCATCGCTGCCAGTAATACGCGCGGCTGCGAGCAAGTCCTCCACCGTTGCACTCCGTGGGGAGTCAACCGGGGTGACGATTACCTTGCCAAACAAGGGAAAAAGAATCTGAGCAAGTTCAACGGCCGGCTTGTCTTTAAGGCAGCCAAAAACCAGCGTCATCGGCTGACCCTGGTCCAGATGAGATACAGCAGCACGCAGCGCCCAGGCGCCGGCGGGATTGTGGCCAACGTCCAGCAGCACATCCGCGCGACCGGCTCCGGGGATATACTCCAGGCGTGCGGGCCAAACCGTATCCCGGATGCCTGCCTGAATATCGATGGGAGTGATATTGTAACCGTGGTGGTTTCTTAACTCAACGGCGGCGGCAATGGCTAACGCCAGGTTGCGCTGCTGATGGGCGCCCGCCAGAGGAGAGTCGATCCCGATCAGTTCCCCCATAACGGACAATGGATAGCGATTGCGGGTGTATTGCTCGGGATGATTGTGCACGGGCACATAGCTGCCTGCGTTCACTCCCCTGACGTTCAGCGACACGGCTACTTCTCCTAACGCCTGGTTGGCCTCAGGATGTTGCGGCAGGGTGATCATTACACCGTCCTGGCGCAGGATACCGGCTTTCTCCCGCGCGATCAGATCGACGGTCGATCCGAGCCACTCGGTGTGATCGAGTGAGATATCGGTAATGACCGAAACGATGGGTTCAACGATATTGGTCGCATCCAGACGGCCGCCCATCCCGACCTCGAGTACCGCCGTATGCACATTAGAGGACGCAAAATATAGAAAGCCTATGGCGGTGACGGTCTCAAAAAAACTCGGTAGCCCGGGTAAACAACCATCGCGTACCAGCATGGTGGCGCTCTCCTCGACGCGGTCAAAGAGAGCGGCAAAATCCTCGTCGGAAATCATCGCGCCGTTTACCTGGATGCGCTCATTGACCCGGCTCAGATGAGGTGAGGTGTAAAGGCCCGTCCTGTAACCGGCACGGGCGAGGATGCTGGCCAGGGTAGAAGCGGTCGATCCTTTACCGTTGGTGCCGGCCACCAGGATGGACGCGAATTTCCGCTCGGCATTGCCCAGCGCCGCCATCAGGGTGCGCATGTGCGCCAGTTCGAATTTTCGGCGAAGCACGCCGGGTGCGGTGTGAAGTTCCTGACCGAGAGCGTGGAGACGGTCAAGGGCCGAGGCATAAGACATGTTCTTATTCTAGAAGGAATCCTGTGGGGCGAAGGGTTTGGGTGAAGGGGCGGCCGAAGATCTGCGTGAGAACTCCGGAAAGCATCCCTCAGGAACCAAACGGGCTCCGGAAAAACTCGCGACCGGCAAAGGGACGTAGGGCAGGAGTTGCAGGGGCTAAAGCCCAAAATCTTTTAAGCATTTTTCGGCCCGACTAAAGTCGTGCCCTGATACAAAGCCCAGTTCTCAAGCGGACGCTAAAGCCCGTTTGGTTTAGACGATCACATACTCGAGGGCTAAACCAAGTTCTGACGCAGCCTCATTAGTTTTCCCTAAGTCGGTGGTGCCGGGGATAGAGCCCAAAAGCTATGCTGATGCCGGGAGCATGAAGTCCAGGGCGCGGATCAGATAGGTCTTCAGTTCCCGACGAGGGACAATCGCGTCCAACATTCCGTGCTCGACGAGGAATTCGGAACGCTGAAATCCTTCCGGAAGCTTCTGTCGAATGGTCTGCTCGATGACTCGCGGACCGGCAAAGCCTATCAGAGCGCCGGGCTCGGCAATGTTGAGATCACCCAGCATGCCAAAGCTTGCGGTCACGCCACCCGTGGTCGGGTTGGTAAGCACCGAGATATAAGGAAGGCCGGCGTCATCCAATTGCCCCAGGCCTGCAGAGACCTTGGCCAACTGCATCAGGCTGGCTACGCCCTCCATCATGCGCGCGCCACCCGATGCGGCGACAATGATGAGCGGTTGCCGGGCGGCAAGCGCGCGATCAATGGCCCGAGCGATGGTCTCACCTACGACGCAACCCATGCTTCCACCAATGAAGGCAAATTCCATCACGCTCAGCACTACCGGATGAGGGCCGACGTTTCCCACGGCGTTGATCACCGCGTCGTTCAGGCCAGTCTCGCGTCGGGCCTTCTCAAGCCGGTCCCGT
>CAZSUK010000639.1:0-24905 GCA_964609355.1 uncultured Acidobacteriaceae bacterium
TGGCGATCCTGCTGGCTGGCTTAGGTATCTACGGGCTGCTGGCGTTCACCGTCTCTCTGCGGCAGCAGGAGTTTGGTATCCGCATCGCTTTGGGTGCTGCGCAGGGCGATATCTTCACCATGGTGTTAAGACAAGGCGCCTACCTGGCATTGATCGGACTGCTGCCAGGGCTGGCCCTGGCGTATCTGGCAGCAAGGCTGCTGGAAAGCCTGCTGGCCGGGGTCCAACCGGCCGACGGGCTCACCTTCTCGGTTGCGGTTATCCTGTGTCTCATCACCACGCTGCTGGGTACCCTGGTCCCGGCGCTGCGTGCGGTCCGGGCTGACCCTAGTGCGGTGATGCGCGCTGAGTAGCATCCTATTGGCATGAGCCTGGAAGAAGCTCTTCTTTCTGTTTGGCGACAGGTCATGGTTGAGAACGCAAAAACGGTGACTCTCGAGGAAGAGAGCTATCCCGTGCGCCGAACCAGCCGCTCCAAGCTACGCGAAGTGGATTTCAAGTTTGAAGATCGTGCGTTACGTGGCGTGGAACAGAATCCAGACACCAACTCGCGCTGGGCCAAGCTTGCCCGAGAGGGCAAGAAGGTGATGCAGTTTCTCGAGTAGGGCCGCTACGTTGCCTGCGTGGTCGATGGAAAGGTCATTTCGTATAACTCCTTGCGCTAACCGGGGAAAGAGTTAGTTTGAGAGTTGCGCCACGTCGTTATACGAGTGCCACGCCCAACCGAGATAATGGGGATTCCCGCTTAATGTGTCCTCTACGAGCTTTAGCATTGCTGCAAGCTGCTCCCCGTAGTCCGGGGTGCGCAGGCCGATGGCCAGCTTTGCGAGGTTGGCTCCGCTGAGTCCCTGGTAGGCCATCTGCATATAGTTTTCGCTGGCTTTGCGAAGCTTGTCTGCCTGGGCTGCGCTGCTCTCACCGTCATTGGGGTTGCTCAGTTCGTACAGCATCAGGGTCAGCCGCGGCAGTGAGGACATGAGCGCGCGACGCTGATTCAAGTCGCCCTTGAGGAATTTGTTGGGGATGTCCGCGTTCACGGTTATCTGGTTCTGTTCCGCCACGGTGCGCACGCCACGATACGTATCCAGCAGGTTGGGTAGGAATACCAGATTCCCTGGCCCTTTGTTTTCCTGTCGCTGCTGCGGTTCGATGTCGAGGTGAATGCCGTCGAACCGGTCTTTCGCGTGCTCCCGATTGAAGGTCAACACTTCACTCACATGTGCCATCAGCTTGTCGCGGTGCTTGCCAGGCTCATCGGCGTCGGTGCTCGACAATAAAGCCTCTACCCGAATATGGGATTTGTGCAGCAGAGCGATCAGCTTCTCTATTTCCTGTTGTTCCGCCGCGCCGCCGTTCTGGGAGGAGAACGATAGATAGACTTCATTGATTTGTTGCGATCGGCAGAAGTCGCGTAAGGCTTCTCCCCTGGCGGGCAGGTCCAAAATCGTCGGGGTCTTCCACACCCAAAGCCCATGTACCGGCGGTTGCTGGGCAACGGCAGTGGAGACGTAAAGCAGGGCTGCAAGGATCGAGATCCTCATGGGAGATTCCGCCTTTCGGTCAGCGGAACCAGCATAGCGGATAACTGCGCCTGCTCCCTGGGCATCTATTTGCTTACGGAGACTGAATTATGGCTGATACATCCAAGACCGAAACACCGATAAGCGACAAAGAATTCCACACTTCGAAGTCGGGCGAGGATAATAGGATCGACCGCGCGGCTCAACAAGCGGCCGAGAAGGCGTCAAAGACCGAGAAACGTTACGACAAAGACCAGGAGATTTTTACCAAGTAGGAGAATCGAAGGTTGTTAGTCGCGGGCGGCTCTCTTCGGAGAGCCGCCCGCGTTGTGCTTGGTCGAATGTGGACCGTGGAAATTTGTGACGCTGTCGGATGAGGGCTTTGGAGGGCTTCGGCCCATCATTTTCGTCCCACGTACGCTGGTGCGAACGTGGGGCACCCTGAAGACCTGTAGAGTCCCGAACGCGTGGTGTCGTCCGGTGTACCGTTCGGATACAGCGTGGCCCACGCCGGGCCTCTGTTTACCTGCTTTCTTCTGCGGACTAGAATGGCGATATGGTGAATATTGCTTCGCAAGGCCGCCAATGACCTTTCCTGAACATGAGCTGCATTTCTTTCAGAGGTTTGGACTCACAGGGCGGCTGATCGAACGCTGTTTGGGAGAGGCACTCTCCGCCGGCGGCGATTTTGCCGACCTGTACTTCGAATCCATTGCCTCCACCTCTATTTCTGTGGATGAGTCGCTGGTTAAGTCCGCCAGCCAAGGGGTCAGCGCAGGGTGCGGTATTCGAGTGTGTTCCGGAGATCGCACCGGCTACGCCTATACCGACGACCTTTCCGCGGATCGGCTCATGCGCGCCGCCCGCACCGCGGCCCTGATCGCGAATGGTCCCTCCAAACAACAGATGGCCGGCTTTCGGGAGGTGCCCAGGGCAAGCCTCTATCCCATTTCTGCTGCTGATGCCGACGCGGGGATAGCTCCCAAACTGGAATTGGTGATGCGCACGGACCGGGCCGCCCGGGCTTACGATCCGCGGATCGTACAAGTACGCGCCGGCTTCAACGACGAACTGCGCCACATCCTCATTGCGGCTTCTGACGGTACTTTCGCCCACGATACACAACCGCTTGCCCGGTTGAACTGCTACGTGATTGCCCGCGATGGGGCGAAGAATTCGCGTGGCGGGTCCGGCGGCGGCGGCCGGGTGGAACTCAACTTTTTCGAAGGCAATAAGTCTCCAGAGCACTTCGCCCGGGAGGCCGCTCGTCAGGCCATTCTGCAACTGAATGCGGTTCCAGCTCCCGCAGGTGATATGGAAGTTGTTCTGGGGCCCGGTTGGCCGGGCGTTCTTTTGCATGAGGCTGTTGGCCACGGCCTGGAGGCCGACTTCAACCGCAAAAAGACCTCGGCATTTGCGGGGCTGATCGGACAGAAGGTTGCCAGCTCGAAGGTGACGGTGGTCGACAATGGAACGATGCCATCCCGCCGCGGGTCATTGAACGTGGATGACGAGGGTTCACCGACGCAGGAAACCGTGCTCATCGAGAACGGGATCCTGAAGGGATACCTCAGCGACAAGCTTTCCGCACGCCTCATGGGCATGGCCGATACCGGCAATGGACGGCGCGAAAGCTATCAGCATATCCCCATGCCGCGCATGACCAATACTTATATGCTCTCCGGCGAAGACAGCCCGGAGGATATCGTGCGCAGCGTGAAGAAGGGGCTCTATGCGGTGAACTTCGGCGGCGGCCAGGTGGATATCACCAGCGGCAAATTCGTCTTTTCCGCCTCTGAAGCTTATCTGATTGAAGACGGTAAGATCACCGCTCCAGTGCGCGACGCCACACTGATCGGCAATGGCCCCGAAGCGCTCAAGTATGTATCCATGGTGGGCAACGATCTTGCCCTCGACGAAGGCATTGGTACCTGCGGGAAGGACGGGCAAAGTGTGCCCGTCGGCGTGGGCATGCCTACCATCAAACTCGACCGGATGACCGTGGGCGGGACTGGAAGGTAATGTTTACTGCTACCCCGATCTCCTCGGCGCAAAGCAAGACGGACATGCAGCAGCTCGCGGCAAACGTGGTCGAACGCGCCCTGCGCGCGGGAGCTACAGAAGCCGAAGCAGTGATCCGTGAAGGTGACGAATTCTCCACTTTGGTGCGGCTGGGCCAGGTGGAAACGCTCAAGGAGTCTGGCGCGCGTGGTATCGGCGTGCGGGTCTTTCTTGGCTCTAACGGAGCGCATCGCACCGCAAACACCTCCACCAGTGACTTCACCGAGGCGGGCCTTGATCAGCTGGTACGCGGCGCTATCGATCTCGCCCAGGTCACCTCCGAGGACCCCTTTGCCGGTTTACCGGACCAGGCCGCCATGGGCCGGCTGGATGGGAGTCTGGACCTCTACTACGAAGACGTCTATTCCATGCCTGCAGCCGAGCGTATTGATTACGCCAGGCGCGCGGAGGCCGCGGCTCTGTCTGCCGATCCGCGCCTGAAAAATAGCGACGGTGGCAGTTTCGACGCGGCTACAGGCCATAAAGTCATGGCCAACTCGCGCGGATTTGTAGGTGAGTATCAGCGGTCCTATTGCTCCGTTGCGGCGATGCCCATTGCACAAACAGAGCAAGGCGGCATGCAGCGGGATTATTGGTTTTCAAGCGCGCGCACGCTGGCGAAGCTGGCTTCGCCCGAGAGCATTGGAGCGGAGGCGGCCCGACGTACGTTGCGGCGCCTGAACGCACGCCGGGTTCCGACGCAGCGAGTGCCCATTGTTTTCGCTCCCGAGATTGCGCGCTCGTTGGTGGGCAACATCTTTGAAGCAGCCAATGGAGACAGCGTTTATCGTGGCGCGTCGTTCTGGGCAAACCAGTTAGGCCAGCAGGTGGCCAGCTCGAATGTAACTGTCATTGATGACGGTACGATTCCTGGCCTGTTCGGGACTGCGCCCTTCGACGGGGAAGGTTTGCCGACACGGCGCACCGTCATTGTCGAGAATGGGGTGTTGAAGAATTACCTTCTGAATACTTATACCGGGCGCAAGCTCAGCATGCAGAGCACCGGAAATGCATCCCGTGGACTGGCAGGCACACCTGGCATCGGCGCCGGGAATCTTTTTCTTGAGAACGGCAGCGTCTCGCCGGAGCAGCTTCTTGCCGATGTCAAGGTTGGGTTCTACGTGACGGAGCTGATGGGATTCGGGGTGAACATGGTGACCGGAGATTATTCCCGCGGCGCGGCCGGTTTGTGGATCGAGAATGGCGAGCTGACGTTCGCGGTCGAGGAGATTACGATCGCCGGTAATTTGAAAGAGATGCTGAATAACGTCAGCGCGATTGCGAATGATCTGGAGTTTCGTGGTGCGGTTGCGTCTCCTACATTGCGTATTGACGGTATGACCATCGCCGGGGAATAGGGTTTAACGGCTAATGGCAATGGTTTGGGTCTATCCCGCAAACGTCTGCAAGAAAAACTTTCCCAGGAAAGAGCATCCACACAGAGATCTCTCCACTACGCTGCGCTTCGGTCGAGATGACAAAGGGTAGGATCGTTGTGGTCCGGAGTAGAGGTCTAGGAAAGAGAAACCGCAGATCTCTCCACTACGCTGCGCTTCGGTCGAGATGACAAAGGGTAGGGTCGTTGTGGTCCGGGGCAGAGGTCAAGGGAAGAGAAACCGCGGATCACTCCACTGCTTCCAGTTGGTTATTCGCTGGGTTTTGTTTCCCTTGGGTCGGTCCCGGTTCTAAAGTGTAGTTGAGGGCTTATGAGGGCCGGTCTCGCTCATTCCACCCGCTTCGATCCGGCTGATCCTGTGGCGAGCCTGGGCCAGCTGCCTGAGGGTCCGGCTGTTTTCGCTCTGTGCGCGGCCGATCCCGCGGCTGAGCCCTATCTCGGAAAGACTCCCAATCTGCGGCGACGACTGATGCGTTTTCTGCGCGGGCCCCAGCCGGGCGTGGCATCCAAGCGCCTACAACTGGCGCATATGGTTGACCATATCGAGTTCAGCGTCACCGGGTCAGAGTTCGAGTCTTCCCTGTGCCTCTACCAGGCTTCCCTGCGCGCCTTCGGAGAACGGGCGCAAAAACGATTACACCTGCGCCCTCCAGTGTTTTTGAGAATGTCGATCGACAACCCATATCCCAGGGTTTACGTGACTTCCAAAGTCAGCAAGACGGCAGCGAATGCTCTATTCGGACCGTTTCCTTCGCGCACAGCGGCTGAGCGTTATGCGGATGAAATGCTGAACCTTTTTCTTTTGCGCCGATGCACCGAGGACCTCAATCCCGATCCAACCTTTCCCGGTTGCGTTTATTCGGAAATGAAGAAGTGTCTTGCACCGTGCTATCAGGGCTGCTCGGATGAACGGTACCAGCAGGAGTCACAGAAAGTGTTTGCGTTTCTCTCTACGCGAGGGGCCTCGATGATTGCCGATCTGGAGGGCGAACGCGACGCCGCGTCAAATGCGATGGAATTCGAGCGCGCGGCAGCTATTCACCAACGGATGCAGAAGGTTCAGGCGGTGGCCCACCTGGCCAGTGAGGCAGTTCGCCCGCTGGCAGAGCTTTCGGGCATTCTGGTGCAGCCCTCGGCGGAACCGGGCCATGTTGCGCTGTTTGGACTGCGACGCGGGGTGTGGAGCGGACCCGCTCTTTATTCCACCGTCGGGATGCGGCTGGCGAACGAACGATCAGGGTCCAGTTCCCTGTTTGCACACCCGGTAGCGCTCGAGCCTCTTCCTTTGGAGGGCCCGGTCTTGGCCGGGAAAGATGTTCTGGAGTCGCGGCTGGAAGAGGCTTTGCTGGTTCTAGCAGAGCCTGCACGGAAGCCGGTTTCGACGCAGACGTTAGCGGACCACGTGGCGCTGCTCACGCGATGGTTCTATCGGCCCACGGTGAAGTCGAGTGGCGAGATGATGTTCGCCGGGAAGGATGGAGAGGTGTCTCGTAAGCCGCTGCTTCGTGCCATCTCCCGGGTTGCGGCTCGTGCCAGCAGTGCGAACCCGGAAGAGCTGACCAAGCCTCCAATCCAATGGCATTCCTGATTGATAGAGCGAGCCCTCCTGCTACACTGGGGGCATTGAGGGGGAATCATGGTTGAATTGGTGCCATCCATCCTCTCTGCCGACTTCTCGAGGCTGGGCGAACAGGTTGAGGCCGCGGAGCGGGGCGGCGGTTCTGTCATCCACATCGACATTATGGACGGTCACTTTGTCCCCAATCTCACCATGGGGCCTCCGGTGGTCAAGTCGCTGCGCAAAGTGACCAACCTGCCGTTCGACTGCCATTTGATGATCGAGAATCCGGTTGATTTTATCCCTGAATTCGCAGAGGCCGGCGCCAATTGGATCTCAGTCCACTACGAGGCCTGCCGCCACCTGCACCGCACCCTCGAACTGATCGCCCAGCATGAGATGGAACCTGCTGTGGTCATTAATCCAGCCACCCGGGTCGATGTTCTGATCGAAATCCTGCCCATGGTCCACCATGTGCTGGTGATGAGCGTCAACCCCGGCTTCGGCGGGCAAAAATTCATACCTTTTTCCCTGGATAAGATCCGGCAACTGGTGGAATTGCGGGGGAATCTGGACCTCAACTTCAGAATTGAGGTTGATGGCGGTGTGGCCCACGATACCATCAGATCGGTGGTCGAGGCGGGGGCGGATTTGCTGGTTGCCGGCAGCGCCGTTTTTGACTCCGGACACCCCGAAAAAGAGGCCCGGATACTGTTAAAAATGGCCCAGGAAGCCGAACAGCGCCGCCAGGGTTTAACATTAAGTAAGTAGGTAATAGGGACCGACGGGCTTCCTGCGGGGAGCCTCTGCCCATGAGGTGCTATGCAGCGTTTTTTAACCCGGCTCTCTCTTCTGTGTCTCCTTTGCGCGCTGCCCGCCGGCGCCCAGTTCGGTATCTTCAAGCCATCTAAACCGGCGACCAAGCCGACCCCTAACGAACCCCTCGCCGGCAACACCTCCAAGCAGCCGGATAAGGAGCTGTTCGATAAGGCGATGACGGCGATGAAGAAGGGCAAGTTCGACGTGGCCAGGTTGGATTTGCAGACCCTGCTGAATACCTACCCGGAATCGGAATATCAGATGCGCGCCAAACTGGCCGTCGGGGATAGCTGGTTTAAGGAAGGCGGCACCGCCGCTCTGACTCAGGCCGAAGCCGAGTATAAGGACTTCATCACCTTCTTCCCCAACCAGCCGGAAGCGGCGGAAGCGCAGATGAAGGTCGCCGACATCTATTACATGCAGATGGAAAAGCCGGACCGCGACCCCAAGAATGCTGAGCAGGCGGAGCAGGAATACCGGACGATGATCCAGCAGTTCCCTGATTCCACCTTTGTGCCGCGCGCCAAGCAGCGGTTGCGGGAGGTACAGGAAGTTCTGGCCGAGCGCCAGTACCAGATTGGGGCTTTTTATGAATCGCGGGAAGTTTGGGCGGCGGCGATCGCCCGCCTGCAAACGGTTACGGATAGCTACCCGCTTTACAGCCATAGCGACCTGGCGCTGATCGGCCTTGGGGATGCGTATGCGGCAGAAGCTCGGTACGTGCAAGGCCTGAATCCAAAGCAAATTAATGAAAAGGCCAAGCAGGAATTGATGAAGGCCTATGACGACCAGGCAGCGGATGCGTACGGCCGCGTGGTCACGCATTACTCGATGGCTGCCCATGTGGAAGATGCCCGGGAGCGCCTGATTGCACTCAATCGCCCGGTTCCAGAACCCACCAAGGAAGAATTGGCCGACAGCGAAGCAGAAGAACAGAGCCGTACGGGCATCACGTTCAAGGATCGTGCCCTGTTACTGGTGAAACGCGGTCCGGTTACGGTGAACGCTGCTCGTATCGGGGAACCGACGATGACCGATGTTCCGCAGGTGACCGCGCCCGATGTTCATAAGCAGGACACTGCACTGTTTACTGCGGCGCTCACCAACAAGCCGCTCCCGTCCGTTGCGGTCACGAAGTCGGCACCCGCGGTTGCCAGCGGAGAGGCTGCGCCGGCTTCGGCTGATGGTGGTTCGGCTCTGACGCTGGAGAATGTGCCCGCAGCAGACAATGGAGGTGGCGCACCTGCCGGCGGTGGCCCCCAGGTTGGGGCCAGCATAGTGCAACCGGGTGAGGCACCAGCCACCACCCCGGCGACCTCTGGACCCCCCACCTCTGAACCTGCCTCCTCTGGATCTCCCGCTGCAACGCCTGCAACCGGTGTACTGGTGGGCCCAAAGGTAACGCCTGAGGGCGCAGCAGCGGCAGCGGACGCGGCAGGGGTTCCGGGAGCACAGAATCCGGGAGGATTGGAGGTCATTCGTCCGGCCAACAATCAACCGCTTCCGCCCATTGAGAAACCCGCGGAGGCCCCGGCACAAACCAATGATGTGCAACATGCTGCGCAGGTTCAGACGGGCACCGATGCCGGAGCTACTCCGACGAATGGCAAGAAGAAAAAGCCCGTGGCACCGAAATGTAATCAGGGCGATGAGTCTTGCAGCAAAGAAAAGAAGAAGAAGGGGATCGACAAACTCAACCCGTTCTAGGGATTTGGGACCGTCTGGGCTGAACGGTTCCACCAGAAGCTGAAGAGGCTGCGCAAAAGCCTGCAAGGGCTAAATGAGGGTGCGGAAAAAGGTTAGTTTCCGGAAAATTTGGGACTGGCAACTACCGCAGGGGCTAAAAGCCCGAACCTTTTCTTGATCGTTTACGGCCCGACTAAAGTCGTGCGCTGATACAAAACAGAGTTTTTGTGCAGCCCGTAAAGTCGTGTCCGGATATAAAAGAGGTTTTTCCGCAGCCTGTAAAGCCCGGAATTTTTGAAGTAGTTACGGCACTAAAGTAGTGGCCTGATACAAAGCCGAGTTTTTCCGCAGCCTGTAAAGCCGGTTTTTAATGGCTCAGAGTTATGGCGGGGGAAAGCCCCGCCCCCTTCGAAGATAGACACCCTCCATGCCTCGAGATCTACCGAAAGCCTACGACGCTGCCGCGATTGAAGATCGCTGGGCGGCGTATTGGGTCGACGAGAAGCTGTTTGACCAGCCGCACGCCGACGTTCCGACTGCCGCGCCCGTTTTCAGCGTGCTGCTGCCCCCGCCGAATGTTACCGGCCGGCTGCACATGGGGCACATGCTGGAACACACCGAGATCGATATCCTCACTCGCTGGCGGCGCATGTGCGGCGACCTGGCGCTGTGGATTCCGGGCACCGATCATGCGGGCATTGCAACCCAGTTGATGGTCGAACGGCAACTGGCGGAAGAGCACAAGACGCGCCAGCAGCTAGGCCGGGAAGCGTTTATCGAGCGCGTCTGGCAGTGGAAGCAGCATTATGGCGCCGCGATCCTCGACCAGATGCGGCGGCTGGGAGCGAGCGTCGACTGGTCACGCGAATACTTCACCATGGATGGGCCCCGCTCGACAGCCGTGCGCGAGGCCTTCGTCCGGCTGTATGAACAGGGGCTGATCTATCGCGGAGCCTACATCGTCAACTGGTGCCCGCGGTGCCAGACCGCAATTTCAGACCTGGAAGTGGTTCACGAGGAGCAGCAAGGAAAACTCTGGGAGATTCGCTACCCGATCGTGGGGGAAGAGGGGTTCGTGACGGTCGCCACGACCCGGCCCGAGACCATGCTGGGCGACGTTGCGGTTGCGGTGAACCCGGAGGACGAACGATACACTCATCTGCACGGGAAAATGCTCCGCCTGCCCTTGACCGGGCGGGAAATCCCGATCGTCACAGATAGCTGGGTGAGCCGCGATTTCGGCACCGGTGCGGTAAAGGTGACACCGGCGCACGACCCTAACGACTTCGCCTTGGGACAACGGCATAACCTGCCCTCGATCACGGTGCTGGATGAGACAGCGCATATGAGCGCGAGCGCGGGCAAGTATGCAGGCCTCGACCGTTATAAGGCGCGACACCAGGTGCTGGAGGATCTCGAAGCGCAGCATTTGCTGGCGGGGGTGCACGAGCACGTAAACTCCATTGGGAAATGCGAACGTTGCAAAACCGTGGTGGAGCCTTTGCTCTCGACGCAGTGGTTTATCCGTATCCAACCGCTGGCGGATGAGGCGATCGCCGCGGTGGAGCAAGGCCACATACGGTTTACACCGGAGCAGTCTTCCAAGACTTATTTCGAGTGGATGCGCAATATCCACGACTGGTGTATTTCGCGCCAGCTGTGGTGGGGCCATCGCATCCCCGCATGGCACTGCGCAGCATGCGGCAAAATTACGGTGTCTCGCACCACACCCGAGGTCTGCCAGCACTGCAAGAGCGCGCGGATCGAGCAGGAGAAAGATGTTCTGGATACCTGGTTCTCGTCCGGACTTTTGCCTTGCTCTTCTTTAGGCTGGCCGGAGCGCACGCCCGACCTGGACGCTTTCTATCCCACCAAGCAACTGGTGACAGGCTTCGACATCCTGTTCTTCTGGGTCGCGCGCATGATTATGCTGGGGTGTCATTTCATGCTGGAGGAGCCGCTGCCTGACGGCAGCAAACGCACGCTGAAAGATGCGGTGCCGTTCCGCGAGGTGTACATCCATGCACTGGTGCGGGACGCGGACCGGCAGAAGATGTCGAAGACCAAGGGAAACGTCATCGACCCGATCCAGATCGTGGAGCGGTTTGGTACGGATGCGGTGCGCTTCACACTGGCGGCTATGGCTTCGCCGGGAACCGATATTGCTTTCAGCGAAGACCGTACCGACGGCTACCGCGCGTTCGCCAACAAGATCTGGAATGCAGCTCGCTTCATCTTCATGCAAATGGAGCGGGCGGCAGAGGCCGGCATTGTTTGCGATCTGAAAAAACTGGAAGCCGGCGGCCAGACGCTGGAAGCGCGATGGATTGTTTCCCGCCTGCATCGCACCGCGGGCGAGATGAACCAGGCGTTGGAGGAGTATCGCTTTCACGAGGCAGCCAACACGATCTATCGCTTTTTCTGGGGCGATTTTTGTGACTGGTACCTGGAAGTGGTTAAGCTGCGTTTGCCGGATCGTGCAGCGCTGGGCACGCTGCTGATTGTGTTCGAATCGGCCCTGCGACTGCTGTCTCCCTTCATGCCGTTTATCACCGAGGAGATTTGGTACGCGCTTTACGAGAACCATCCGCCCGCCAAATCGATCGCGCTCAGCCGTTATCCTCAGCCCCAGGCAGATCTGCTGGACGATAACGCCGAGCAGCAAATAGGCCGGATGCAGGAGCTGATCGTCGCGGTGCGCGATATGCGGCGGCAGCTGGGAGTGGAAGAAAAGGCTGCGGTGCCGATTTTGCTGCGCGTGGCTCCGGCGGAACGTGCCGGTATCGAACAGAATCAGGAAATCGTCGGCCGGTTGGCCCGGGTTTCGGGTATTGAGTTTGTCGAGAAAATGCCAGAAGGAACTGCAGTGCGCTCCGCACCAGGGTTCGATGTGGCCGTGATTTATGAGCGTACGATCGATGTTGCGGTGGAGTGCGAGCGCCTGAGCAAGGAACTGGCACGCTTTGAAAAGGAAGTCTCCAACGCCGACCGGCAGTTGTCGAATGAGGGGTTTCTCGCCAAAGCGCCAGCCAACGTGGTAGAAGGGCTGCGGCGCCGCGCAGCCGAGTTGGGCGTTCTGATACCCAAGACACGGGCCGCGCTGGACAGTCTGAACTGCAGCAATTAGGGGGCGCAACCCGATGGATTGGAAAAGCAGGCGCGTCGAGGCGACCCTGGAACAAGCCCTGGTCGAAGACCGGGTAACCAACGACGTGACCACGGCAATGACCGTCGAGCCGGGGTTACGGGCTTCAGGAACCGTTCTGGCCAGGCAGGATTGCGTGATCTGCGGACTGGGTTGTATCCCCCGGTTTTTAGAGATTTATGGCCGGCTGGAAAAGAAGAACACCAGCCGATTTGAGGTCATCAACCACCCGGAGATGTTTGACGGGGTACGGGTCAAGAAGGGCCAGGCGGTGGCGGTGATCCGCAGCAATGCCCGTGCGATCCTGGCGTGTGAACGAGTGATTCTGAATTTGATGCAGCGCATGAGCGGCATCTCCACCACCACCCGGCAGTATGTGGATGCAGTCGCGGGCACAAAAGCCAAAGTGCTGGATACGCGCAAGACCGTACCTGGATTGCGGGTGCTGGATAAATATGCTGTGCGTTGTGGTGGTGGGGAGAGCCACCGGTTTGACCTTTCCGACGGAATTCTAATCAAGAGCAATCACTTTGCTTTGGGTGGTGGGATTGCCAAGGTAGTCGCCCAAGCCCTGGCGCGGCGAACGCCTGGGCAGGTGGTTACTTGTGAGGTGCGTAATCTGGCGGAATTGGACCAGGCCCTGACGGCGGGTGCGGAGTCGCTGCTGTTGGATAATATGAGCCCGGCGGAAACGAAGAAGGCGGTGGGGATTGTGCGCAGTCGCGGTTTTATGATTCCGCTCGAGGCTTCGGGGGCGATTACGCTTGAGAATATTCGGAAGTACGCGCTTGCCGGGGTGGATCACATTTCGGTTGGGGCTTTGACTCAGTCTGCGGTTGCAGTGGAACTGAGCATGCGGGCGACTACGGATATTTTTTAGGGATCAGGAAATAGTGTTGCCCAATCCTCCCCAAGATGATGGTTATGATTTGCCGGCGCTTGCCACGGCTCTGGCGGGTACTCCTTTCGCAGGCAATATTCGCTACTTCCCTACGATTCACTCCACCAATGTACTGGCGATGCGGGAAGCGGATGAAGGCGCTCCCGAAGGCATGGTTTACGTGGCAGATGAACAGACTGCCGGGCGGGGACGGGGAGCCCATGGCTGGCACTCGGCACGCGGGGCCGGTCTGTATGTCAGTATCCTGCTGCGCCCGCAGGTGGCGCCCGCAGACATACTTTGGCTTTCGCTGGCTGCAGGGCTCGCGGTGCGGGAGGCGGTGCGGCAGGTTACCTCGCTCCAGGCGGACATCCGCTGGCCCAATGATCTGCTCTTCGGTAAGAAGAAATTTTGCGGCATCCTCACCGAGTTGAATGCCGAGGTCACCCGGGTGCGGCATGCCGTGGTCGGTATTGGAATTAACGTGCACCAGGAAAGTTTTCCTTACGAGCTGAGCTCGATCGCGTCTTCGCTGCATACCGAAACCGGCAGAAGCTGGCCGCGGCAGGACCTTCTGATTGCTTTGTTACAATCGCTTTACCGGGAAGCACAAGCGCTCAGTGCGGACACAACGGGAGCGGCCTTGAACATCCTCAGCCGCCTCGAAGGCGCTTCTACGTGGATTCGTGGCAGGCATGTGCGCGTGGATGAGGGCCCAGGCTACACCGGCGTCACGGCGGGCCTTGACCCACGCGGATTTCTCCAGGTGCGAACATCCCAGGGCCTGCGCACCGTACACTCCGGCGGGGTTCGGGACGAATGACGAAAACTCTATGCTGCTCACCCTCGACGTAGGCAACACCAACACTGTGCTCGGTCTTTACCGGCTCTCTTCGGACGAGCTGGTGACCCACTGGCGCATCAGCACGCTCAGGACCCAGACTGCGGATGAATATGGGGTGCTGTTCCTTAACCTTTTCACCATGCGCAAGGTGGAGGCGACGGAGATCTCGAGCATCATCATCTCTTGGGTGGTGCCGCAGCTCGAGACAACGATGCGCCAGGTGTGCGAACGATACTTCAATATCAAGCCGATGTTTGTGGAACCCGGGATTAAGACCGGTATGCCCATCCTGGTGGATAACCCGGCCGAACTGGGCGCGGATCGCCTGGTAAACGGGGTGGCAGCGTTCGCTCGCTACGGTGGTCCCTGCATTGTGGTTGATTTCGGCACCGCCACCACCTTCGACGTGATCTCGGCAAAGGGCGAATACCTTGGCGGAGTGATTTCTCCCGGGCTCGCGATCTCTGCTGAGGCCTTGTTCGCGCGGGCGGCAAGACTCTCGCGCGTGGATGTGAAAAAGCCGGCCAAGGTGATCGGCACCAACACCGTGGCGCACATCCAGAGCGGCCTGTACTACGGCTACATTGGCCTGGTGGATGGCATCCTGGAACGCATGTTGAACGAGATGCGAACGCCGGACTCAGCCACGCCGAAGGTGATCGCCACTGGCGGTCTGGCCCGCCTGGTCGCAGAGGATTCGAGATACATTGAGACCATCGACGACATGCTCACGCTGGAGGGTTTGCGGCTGATCTACGAGCGGAACCGGCTGGTCAAGGCTAAACACGGCCATAGCGAAGCAGCTGGAAAGCACGCCTGAAGCAGTCGTGCAAAATTATTTCAACTACTTTACCGAGATTGAAGAGCACTTCCAGCGGCGGCGCGGTTCGCTGCTTCTGCTTTCCACCCTTGACTGGGCTCTGATCGAGACCTGGCGTGAGGCCGGCATTCCGCTGGCAGCAGTGCTTCAAGGGATCGACGCCGCTTTCGACAAATACGACGCTCGTAAAAATAAAGCGAGGGTCCGGCGGGTCAACGGCCTGGCTTACTGTGCGCAAGCAGTTATGGCTGCGGTTGAAGCAATGCAGGAAGCGGCGGTTGGTACGGCGCCCGCAAAGCCCGGAGCGGCCGAGCAAGGCTTCGAACAGGAACGGATCGCAGGGCACCTGGAGGGTGCAGCGGAACAGCTCCTCGCCGCCGGCCAGGCAGAGCTTGCTGATCGTCTGCGCGCTCTTGCTCACGATGTCAGGAGCAAAATGCCCCAGCTGGAAGGGTTGGAGCAGTCTCTCACGGTACTGGAGCAAAAGCTTTTTGCCGTCGTACTCACCACCACTCCGGAGGCTGAGTTGCTCGCGTTGCGCCAGCAGGCCGCCGCCGAGCTAGCGCCCTACCGCAGCCGCATGCCGGCGATGCAGATTCGCCAGGTGGAACAGCAGTTCCTGCACAAGCGTCTGCTGGAAAAATTAAACCTGCCGCGGCTGAGCCTGTTCTATATGAGCCAGTCATGAAGCTGCGGATCGAGAAAGCTATCTACGGCGGCGACGGGCTGGCGCGCATTCCTGCAGGCAAGACGGTTTTTGTTCCCGGAACGCTGCCCGGCGAACTGGTGGAGGCCACGATAGCCACGGACCGGCGCAGCTTCGCTACCGGCAAACTGGACGCCATTCTCGAGCCGTCCCCGGAACGCGTGGCGCCAGGCTGCGAGTACTTTCCCCGCTGCGGCGGCTGCCAATACCAGCACGCCGGCCCTGCCTTCCAGTTGCAAATGAAGCTCGACATTCTCAAGGAAACTTTGGGGCGTGCGCATGTCGCGATCCAGGGCGAGATCGCGAGTCTGGCCGGCCCTGCGTGGGGCTATCGCAATCGTATCCGGCTGCAGGCGAAGGGACCCCGGCTTGGCTACCTGCAGCGCGGGTCACATACGCTGTTACCAGTCACTCATTGTCCTATTGCCGCTCCCGTGCTGGAACAAGCCATTGCAGTAGTCGAGCGCGCTGCGGGTCTTGAAGACCTCTGTGAGGAGGTTGAATTTTTCACGAACGATACGCAAGACCAGCTGCTGATCTCCTTGTGGCCTGGTCCCCTTCAACGATCGAAGCAAAAGCCGCGCGAGCAGGCTCTCGAGGTATTCGCGGAGCGCGTGCGCGTGGAGCTTCCCGCACTCATCGGCGTGGGGCTCTTCACACAGCAAAACATGAAGTACTGGGGACAGCGCTCTCTCACCTACACCGCTTGCGGAATACCGTACCAGGTCAGCTTAGGAAGCTTTTTCCAGGTCAATCGCTTTCTGCTACCGGAATTGCTGCAGCTGGTGGTGAAAAACAGATCTGGCCGGACGGCATGGGATCTCTATGCGGGCGCCGGCCTGTTCGCACGAGCACTCGATTTCGATTTCGTAACTGCGGTTGAGTCCGAAGGGTTTTCCAGTGATGATCTAAAGAAAAACTTAGAAAGCAGACCACACCAGGTGGTCCGCTCCAGTACGCTTGATTTTCTGCGCAGCCAGTCCTCAGCACAGGTAAGGCCGGAATTGATCGTGGTTGACCCACCGCGCGCCGGCATGGGAAAGGAGATCTGCAGCCACCTTTCGCGTATCGCGGCACCGAATATTATTTATGTTTCATGTGACCCCGCAACCCTCGCCAGAGACTTGCAGACGTTGTTAGAATCCGGGTACTTCCTGCAGACGATCCAATTGGTGGACATGTTTCCGCAGACGTTTCATTTGGAAACTGTCACCGTTCTTGTTCGCGGCTGAGGCGGAACAAAGTGGCATGAGGACTCGCGAGGTCGAACGGCTTTCGTTCTCGAGTGCGCCGGCGCTTTATGCCGCTTTGTGGCTCTCCACCGGCATCGTGCTTGCCCCTTACTGGTGGTTAGAACCTGGCATACTCATGGCGGCCGGCTTGCTGCTGGCTCTGATCGCCGGCGTGGCGGCGGAAAAGGCAAATCGTGTCTCCTTGTTACCCCTGGCCTGCAGCTGGATGCTGTTGGGCGTTTTGCTGAGCGAAGTCGAACCGGCACCTGATCCACAATCGCAACTGCGACTGATCGCTGATTCCGGTGGCTCGACCGTGGTGGAGGGCAGAGTGACGCGCACCACTCCTCTCCGTGTTACGCAGGCGAGTCTTCCGTTCGGCAAGGGCACGCGACAGGAACAAAGCGAGAGCCTGGATCTGCGCCTGGCTTCCGCAGACGGCCTTCCGGCGGCCGGCGGCCTGCGAGCCACTCTGTACGGCCCGGTAGACCAGGCGCTTCCTGCCATCCATTGCGGCGATGAGATCCACGCCCGGGTTGCGATGCGTCCGCCAGAACGCTATCTCGACCCTGGGGTGTGGGATGCCACTGCGTGGCTGCGGCAGCAGGGTATAGGAGTGGTGGGCTCGCTGAAAGCGTCTAACATGACTGTCGCGCCGGGGCGAAAACGCGGCAGTTTTCCCTGCTGGCTCCATTCAGTACAGCAGGAGGGCAGCCAGCGCCTGATCGACTTTGCCGGCAGGTCAAGCACTTCACGGTGGCCACGATGGCTGCTGCTCAACTACGCCGATGCGGGCATGCTTAGCGCCATGATTCTGGGCGATCGGACCTACCTGGATCATCGGGCCCGGGTAGGGTTTGAACGCACCGGCTCCTTTCACCTGCTGGTGGTGTCGGGGATGCACCTGGCAATCTTTGCCGGATGCCTCTTCGCCCTGGCCGGGCTGCTGCGGCTTCCCCGCGTATGGTCGACTGCCGTGACCATTGCCTGCTCGTTCGCGTATGCCCTGCTGGCCGGCTTTGGCGAGCCGGTGCAGCGCTCGTTTTGGATGGTAACGCTGTACTTGCTGGCACGGCTTCTCTTCCGGCAACGGAACAGCCTCAACGCTATCGGCTTTGCCGCGCTTTGCCTGTTGGCACTGGACCCTCGCTCGCTCCGGGGGGCCAGCTTTCAGATGACGCTGCTCTCGGTACTGATCGTCGCCGGGGTTGCGGTTCCGGTGGCGGAACACACCTTTGGCCCTTACTTGCATGCCGCGCGGAATTTGGGACTGGTGGCGATTGATCCTGACTTGCCGCCTCGGCTGGCGCAGTTTCGGGTTACCCTGCGGCTGGTCGCTTTTCACCTGCAACCGTTTCTTGGCCGCCGGCTGGCGCGTACGCTGCCCCCGGCCGTGGTGCGCGTCGTACTGCGTAGTTTTGAACTGCTGCTCGTCTCGGCGCTGATCGAGCTGGCCATGTCTCTTCCCATGGCTATTTATTTCCACCGGGTCACGGCGCTTGGCTTGCCGGTAAATCTGCTGGTGGTGCCGCTGATCGGCCTGGCGCTTCCGTCCGCTCTGATCACGTTTGCCTGCTTGCTGGTCTGGCCTGGAGTGGCTATCTTGCCCGCGGCGATCACGGCGGATCTGCTGCACTCCATCAGCGGCATCGTGCAGTTGTTCAGCGCTATGGGCGCCGGCGACATCCGTATCCCGAACCCGGGCAACCTGGCCATTGTTGCAGGCATTCTGCTCATCGGCGTTGCGGTTTGGGCGGCACGCAACAGCCGGTTTCCGGTGTGGCTACCCATTGCTGCGCTGGCCTGCTCAGCAGCTAGTGTCTTTTATCCCCGGGCCCTGGTCTACCGGCCCGGGGTGCTCGAAGTGACGGCTATCGACGTTGGCCAGGGAGATTCGCTGCTGCTGGTTTCGCCCCAGGGAAAGACCCTGCTTATCGATGCCGGGGGCCCGACCGGTGGTAGCTCTCAGGCATCCAGCGGCAACTTCGAAATCGGCGAAGACGTGGTCTCGCCGGTGCTGTGGTCACGCAATATCTATCGACTTGACGCGGTTGCTCTTACTCACGCGCACAGCGATCACATGGGCGGAATGCCTTCCGTGCTCCTAAATTTTCGTCCCCGGGTGCTTTGGGTGGGCACCAACCCTGACATCCCGGCCTACAACGCGCTGCTGGCCGAGGCGCGCGGGCTTGGTATTCCCATCGAATCCATGGCCGCGGGCAGTGATTTTGAGTTCGGCGGGGCCCAGGTTGAGGTCCTGGCTCCCGCGGTGGACTATGTCCCAGGCTCCGGCGCCAGCAATGACGATTCGTTGGTCCTTCATGTGGCTTACGGCCGAACGTCGGTGCTGCTGGAAGGCGATGCTGAGGCGCCCAGCGAGGGGCAAATGCTTTCGGAGGAACTTCGGTCCAACCTGCTGAAGGTTGGCCACCACGGGAGCAAGACCTCGACCACGCCCCGGTTCCTGGCCGCAGTAGCTCCCACGTTTGCCGTTATTTCGGTCGCCCACCACAATCCGTATGGTCATCCCAAAATGGAAATCCTGGACCGGCTGCAGAGCAGCGGCATCCGAACCTTCCGTACCGATGCCCTGGGCGCTACGTCGTTCTATCTCGATGGAAGTTCGGTAAGTGCCCACCCGCTTGCGGGGAGGTAACCTACACCCTTTTTGTGTTTCCCTGCTGGTCTGGTCCGTTATACGATTCGTTAAAATCAGGAGGAAGGGTCATCCAAAATGGGGTCTAGCGAGTCCGATCGCGACAACGAATCTTCCTGCCACCCGCTCAACTCGCCGCCTTCCGTCCAGTCCGCCCAGGAGAAATTGGAGGAACAGCGCAAGATCCGCCGCCTGCAGATGATGATGGACATGGTGATGTCGGTGATTAGCCAGGATGGGAGCCTCACGGTAGACCAGGCTGCGGAGCTGGTTGCTGATAGCAAAAAGGCCGCGCTGGCCATGTTTCCCGATAAAGAGCTGGCTTACAACATCATTTATAAGCCCAGGCTGCAAAGGTTGATGCGAGAGCGATACCGCATTCAGTAGCACCAGGGCTAAAAGCCCTCAACTTGGTCCAGAGCGTTCTCGCGGGTTTGAAAACCCGCTCCACCGGACTGAGGTCCGGGGCTGGCACCGGGTTTCTGCGGTTTCTGTTCCCTCGACCTCTGAACCGGGCCATAACGACCCTACCCTTTGTCATCTCGACCGGAGCGTAGCGCAGTGGAGAGATCTGCGGTTCCGCCGTCCTTTCCTGGAAATGTTTTTCGACTCAGCCGGCTCTATTTGGCTGCCGTGCTTACCAGGTGCATGGTGATGGTTCCCCAGAAGAGGCGGGCACGCATCTGCACCGGCATGTGGCGGTCGTCATCGGTGTACCAGATCCAGATGTTGCCGCGGTTCTTGACTACACCCGCGTCGGCTACCGGCTGTACACGGATGGTTTGAAAGGTTCCGGCAAGGGTTACTACCTGCTCCCGTGCTTCGACCTTCATGGTCACATCCACGACCCGCATGGCATCAGCCACCGGCATATGGAAGCTGGTTCCCGGCTGCAACGGTTGAGAGCCACCATAAAAGATCGCGGACATCAGGTCGGTGACGCAGGGTGGGATTGGGGCTTCCTGGTGCTTACTGGTTCCCGTGACCAGGTTTTTTTCTTCCAGCACCTGCTTGCCATCAAGAAATCGCAGCGTGCTGGTCAGCTGGCGCCGACCCTCCTGAAGCTGCTTGGCGAAACTGGAGGAGCAACCCGTGGCGCGATTGAAGTAAGACTCGAAACGATCATTCACGCGAAAGAGCAAGTTGACGGCGCCAATGGATTCGCCGGTGGCGATGACGTGCTCCATGTTCGCTACCTGCTCCAGGTGGAAGGTGGCAGTCCCTGCAGGAAACACACGCCAGTCCACCGCATAGGTAAGCGTCTCTTTTGCGGGGAAAGAAAAATTTGGGGCTGGGGGTAGCAGAGGAGGCGGAGGCGCCTGGGCAATACCGGTGAGCGCCAAACAGCACACGAGAAGTCCTGGATACCTTATCACCGTCAAACTCACTCCAACGAATCAATGGCGGAGCCACAGAGTAGCCAGCAGCACAGCGTAAACGGCGCAGACACCCAAAATTGAATTGTACTCGCGGTGCTGACGATAGAGAGTAGCGGAGAAGCTACCGTCCCCTTCCATGCGTGCCGAAGTGAACCGCGGCAGCAAACGGGGTACGCGTTTTGCGTAGCTATCAAAGGCGGGAAACGTGGAGCGGAGAAACTGTTCTTCGCTATAGATGGTGGGGACGTAAATGAGGAGGAAGAGCAGTGTCAGGAGGACCGTTATCCCAAGGCTGCGCGAGGCGGCGGCAAAGCCGAAGGCCATGAGCATGGAGCCAAGGTACAAGGGATTGCGCGTGTAGGAATACGGACCGGTCACGGTGAGTTCAGCATTCTTCTTCACGTAACCCGAGGCATAGGCGCGTAGCAGGAGTCCGGGAACTACCAGAAACAGGCTCAAAGCCAGCGACACATAGTTCGGGCGAGCCCTCCAGAGGTAGAAGGCGGCGAAGAGAAAGCCACAAGGGACTCGGATACGGCGCGCGACTCGGCTCCAGTTATTCAGCATAGCTGCAGCAACTCCTTTGCTGCTGCAAAGACCTGCTGCGGGGTGATGGTCAATAAGCCGGCTTCCGGTTCCGCGTGGCGACTATGGTCGCGCTTACTCTCGGGGTGGCGCAGCACTCTAAATGGAACGCCAAAGGGTCCGTTGCGGCTGGGATCGGTGGGCCCGTAAATTCCTACTACCGGTTTGCCCAACGCGCAGGCCAGATGCAAGGGTCCCGTGTCTCCGGCAATGAGCAGGTTGATGCGGCGGGTTAACGCGATCAGCCGCTCTAACGTAAACTCCGGCGCCTGGACAACTCCGCCGCTGGCATTCACCACGTCGGCGGCGATTGCCCGCTCGTCGGGTCCGGCATTGACCAGAACCTTGCAGCCACCTTGCGCTAAATCCCTTGCTACGGCTCCGTAGCGCTCCGCCGGCCAGCGCTTTGCGCCCCATCCCGCGCCGGGGCTCAGTAGAACTACCGGCTTCGGTTGCGTTCCTTCGAGCACAGTGTCTGCCCACTTTTCCGCTTCGCTGTTTACTGGTAATGCCGAAAGGATGGGGGAAAGGGGTTGACCGGCAGCGGCTGCGCAGACCTCCACCGCCTGTTCGATGACGTGCACGCCGCGGGTGCGCACTCGCTCGCCGAAGAGCCAACGCGCGGCCCATTCGCGGGGGTGGTCTTCGCCAATCATCCTGGCCGCGCCTGAGAGCCGCCCGATGAAAGCCGAACGAACGGCGCCCTGCAGATCGATGCACAGGTCGTAGCACTCCTCCCGCAGTTCCCGTCGCAATGCGCCGATCTGCCGCAGGGTGTCTGGACGAAAAGGAGAGTGGGCCCAGGCTTTCGCGTTGACTAAATGAATGCGGTCGACACAAAGCAAAGGGCGCCATCGGGGCTCGACCGCCCAACCGAAATACCAGTCTGGATGCGCTTGGCGGAGTGCGGCAACCGCCGGCAGGGCATGCAGAATGTCGCCCATCGCGCCCAGCCGCATTATCAGGACGCGGGTTTGCTCATCGTGCTGTGACAATAAGTGATTTTCTCATAAGGTCGAGGGCGGCTCGCTCGTCCTCGAGTTCGACGGTAAGCTCTGCAGTCGAGAGTGGAGCAACCGCGTTCAGGCGAGCGCGCATGGCGGGGTCCAGCTTCACTTCATCTTTGGCGGTGATCACAAACGCATCACAGCCAACACGGCGGCCAAGCTTTGCCAGCCGTTCGATATCCTCCGCGCGATAGCGATGGTGATCGCGGAAACTTATCTGCTCCGCGAGCCCGGCTCCTGCTGCGATCAGTCCGTCAAAGAACTCGCGCGGCCGCGCAATGGCACAGAAGGCTACAGCCCGCTCTGCGGGAATCTTCAGCGCCAGCGTGCGGCGCACGCGCCAGAAATGGCATTCGCTGCTTACGTATGAACTGAGTGCAGTCTCCAATTCCGCATCCTCCCGGCGAAGCACAACGACATCGGCACGACGCAGCGAAGCGAGCGGCTCACGTAATCTGCCTCTCGGCAGCAGCCGCTGCTTGACATCGCTGCGATGCATCAGGACGATGTCGAGGCTGCGGGCCAATTGGCGATGCTGAAAGCCATCATCCAACAGATGGATTCCTGGAGGTTGGAGTTCGCGTTCCGCCAGTTGGCCGGCCTCATAGCGATTCGAGCCGACATAGACCGGAACGCCGGTGGCCTGAGCGATCAGCAAGGGTTCATCCCCAAAGCGTTCGGCGCTGCCGGCGCTGTCTACGCGCTCTACTGTGTGCGACGAACGCCCGTACCCGCGAGACAACACATCGGGATGCAATCCTTCGCGCTGCAACAGTTTCGCCAGGCAAATCGCCAGTGGCGTTTTGCCTGCGCCCCCCACGGAGAGGTTGCCAATGCTGATCACGGGCCAGCCCAGGCGCTGTGGAGGCGTGCGGTCAAAGCGCGCATTGCGGGCTCGGACCAGCGACCTGTAAAGCAACTCCAGTGGAGCGAGCAAAGGGGTCATGAGGCGGGGAGCAAGCCCAGCAGAGCGGTGACCGCCCGGCCGGTGGCGCCCGATTGATGATGGAAGACCTCGAGGGCGCGCACGCCAAGCGCGTTGGCTGCATCCACGTCGGTCAGCAGATTTTCAAGCATGGGGACCAGGGTTTCTTTGGTAGCCAATTTCAGCGCTTCGGCCTGCAGCAGGGTGTCGATAATGGCGCGGAAATTTGCGTAATGCATGCCCATTACCACGGGCACGGCGAATTGCGCCGGCTCGAGCGGGTTGTGGCCGCCGCCCGGGACCAGGCTGCCACCCACGAAAGCCACGGAGGCCAGCGCATACACAGACGCTAACTCACCGATCGAGTCGAGCAGGATCACCGTGCCAGGCTTGATCTTCGCGGGACGCTTCATCCAGTTGGAGCGGCGGACAAAGCGCTCCTTGCGGTTCTTCAATAGCCCGGCCACGCGCGCAAAGCGTTCCGGATGGCGTGGCGCGAGAATCATGACACAGTCGGGGAAGGTCTTCAGCAGTTGCTGGAAGGCATCGAGCAGAATCTCTTCTTCGCCATCGAGTGTGCTACCGCACACCAGGACGCGGGTTCCAGGAGCCAACTTCTCGCGCAGCATGGTGGTGATCGCAGCCGGCTCGGCGCTGCGTACATCGAATTTGAGATTGCCGGCAAACGAGACCCGGCCCGAGGGTGCTCCGATCGCCTTCAAACGTTTGGCATCTTCCTCACTCTGCGCCATCATGATCGAGACTCCAGCCAGGATTTGCTTCCAGATGCCGCGCAGGCGCAGGTAGCGCGGCAGCGAGCGATCGGATATTCGTCCATTGACCACAGCAACAGGAATGGACGATCGACGGCAGGCGGTTAGTAGGTTAGGCCAAAACTCGGTCTCGACTAACACCAGCAACACAGGATCCAGGGTGTGCAGGTAGCGACGCACGATCCAGGGAAAATCGAGGGGGAAGTAAAAAGTGTGGTTGGGTCCGGTGCGCTCCCTGGCCAGCCTCTGACCGGTTTGGGTGGTGGTCGAAAGCAGTACGCGATACTGCGGCGCGCAGGCGCTCAGTTCGTTCACCAGGCGGCTGGCGGCCAGGACCTCTCCTACCGAGACCGCATGCACCCAGATGGTCTTTCTCGAGTCGCCTTCGCGCAGCCGGTCGGGTACCCATCCCAGGCGCTCACTGAGGCCTTCACGGTACTTCCCGTTGGTGGTCATGACCAACAGCCAGTAAGGCAGCCCGAAGGCCAGCACCAGCAATAGCGCGAAGGTGTAGATAATGAGCGGCATGGACGGCTAGCCCTCTTTACTCGCCACACAACGAAAGCTCATAATCGATTGCGGGAATGCTTCGTCAATCGGCTGTTGCTGTATGGGTGTTCGCTGCTCTGCTCTCGTGTCCGCTGTTGCTCCCTGGAGCCGGTGCCGCTGATCATGCAGCTCCTCCCGCCGGGGTGGCCACCAGCTATCCGGCGTTTGATCTGCATCCTGCCGAGCAGGTGGCGATTGCCGCCGATCCTTACAATACTCCGGAAAAAGCTTCCATCTTTCGTTTCAAATATCTGCAATACGGTTTCATGCCTATCCGCATCATTGTTACCAATAACGGGGATAAGCCTATCTCCCTGATCGATGCGCGCATCAACTTCATCACTGCGGCGGGGGACAAGATCCC
>CAZSUK010000640.1:0-2524 GCA_964609355.1 uncultured Acidobacteriaceae bacterium
AGGGGAGAGCGGCGCTGTCCTTCGACCTGGCGCAGCCCGTAGAGTTCCGAGTAGAGCGAGTCAGCAAGATCGTGACCCAGTGTGCCTGAGCCGGTGATGGCGACGGCTGCCTGGGTGAGCGGCGCGCGATAGAGGGCAACAAACCGTTGCCACGCAACCTCGCGGCCGAGAGCACAGGCGGTCGCGAGCGCCAGGTCTTCAAGGCGGAGCGATCTCAGGAAATCCGCCTTTTGCGCGTGATCGGGATGAGCGGCAGCGGGCAAGCCGTAGTTGAACTTCGCACCCACAGAACACAGGGCGGTGCTGAGCTCGTCGGGTGTTAGTCCGCTGGCAGCGGCTCCGGCCTTGAGCCAGAGCTCCTGCAGAAGGCTTCCCGGCAGGTCCTGACCAGCCGAGTCTCTGGACTGTGCCGCCGATGGTAACGGCAGCGCCAGATCATCGGACTGTGGTGACGTTGTCTCCACCCTCTCAAGATACTGCAATCCCCTTTGGCCGCGTTTCCTCTTTGATAGACTTGTCCGGCCATGAAAACGTTTGCCATTGGAATTCTCTGTACCCTCCTGTCGCTGGTAGCCGTCGCACCCGCACAGGATGTCATTCCCCTCTATCCTGGCATCGCGCCCGGCTCGAAGCCGGCGACCTATCCGGAAAAGCAGTACTTCTCCACGGTCTGGCATACAGATGTGGTCACCAACGTGACCCGTCCCACCCTCACAGTATTCAAGCCTTCTCCGGAGTTGAAAAATGACACCGCGATCGTCATCGTACCGGGCGGCGGCTTTATGGCCCTTTCCATCGCCAGCGAGGGTACGGAAGTCGCCGAATACCTGGCTGCAAAAGGCGTGACCGCATTTGTATTGAAGTATCGCGTTGCGCACACCGGCGAAGACGCCACTCAGGAATTCGCGCCCTTGTACGCAGATAAGCAGAAGTTTAATAAAATGATGAAAAACGTCGAACCTCTGGCCGTCGCTGACGGGTTAGCGGCGGTTACGTACGTCCGGCAGCACGCCTCGGAATGGGGGATTTCTCCCGATCGTGTCGGGATTATCGGATTCTCCGCCGGTGGATTTGTCACCGCCGAAGTTGCCCTCCACTACGCGCCTGAAGGACGACCCGCCTTTGTCGCCCCGATCTATGCGGGGGAATTGTCAAAGGATGCTCCCGTCCCCGCTGATGCGCCTCCCATGTTTATCGCGGCAGCTACCGACGATTCACTCGGCCTCGCGCCAGCAAGCATTGCTCTCTATCAGAAGTGGACGGCCGCTCACAAACCGGCTGAACTGCACATGTACGCCAAGGGCGGTCACGGCTTCGGAATGCGAAAGCAGAACCTTCCCACAGATCACTGGATTGACCGTTTTACCGATTGGATGCAATTGCAAGGTTTTCTGAGCAATTGAGGAAATTCGTGCCGGTTGCGCGTAGATTGAGACCAATTCAATCTTTATTCAAGACCGGGATTTCTGATGGGTGGAATCTCCCCAGACGGGTTGCGCGCTATTCGCGCAATCTGCTCCTCGATTGGCCGTCGGATGAGGCGATCTTCGGGCGAATATTTAAGCGCATTCGTGTACGCCTGCAATGCTACCTCTCGCGCGCCTCGCTTCAGCAGGAGATTCCCGAGCTCAATGTGCACAAAGAACGCATTGGGATCCAGATCCGCAGATTGCTGAAACATCTTTTCGGCTGCTGCCGCGTCCGGCTTGTCGGCATACAGTTTTTCCCTTCCGTACCAATAGAGCGCCGCGGCCGCCAACCCAGGCAGTCGAAATGTTCCTTGGTACACCACTAAATTCCCGAATCGCGCTTTCGGGGTAGCATCGCGAAGCGCGGTGAGATCCCAATAAGGGCTGCGGAACGGGGACACGGGAACACCGAACATTGTTCCGGACCACTCTGGCTGGCTGAGACGATTCCTGTCGCGATCTAAATCGCGGCCCAAAAACTCTACGTCTCGACTTTTGAGTTCTTCGTCTGGGGTTCCGTACATGACATAGGCCATCTCTCCCGTGGGTTTCAGGAACTGACGATAATAAGCCACAAGTTCTTTGCTGCGCTGGCCCAAGTCTACCCCTTCGTCATCGAAATACTTGTAGGCATTCTGGGTTCCAACGAATTCGTTGAAATATTCCCAAGGCCGCACCGATGGAAGTGCCGATGCACATGCCAGGACGTAGGCCAGCACCGCCAGTGCTTTCAAGCTTAATGAACTCAAAATCAACGCTCTCTCCGCGAAAAGACCAGCGAAGATGGATAGTAGAACGAGCACAGGCAGAGCATGGCGGATACCTGCGTATACGGCTCCGTTCGCCAGAACGACCAAGAACAATATCGCGGTTGCGAGAACTACGGCCGCCGGAAAGTTCCACTCCGTCGGCAATCGGCGGGCAAAAAAGAAAATTAGGCCGAGGATACTCAAGGCGATCAATCCGATCGGCAATTTTAGGGCGATCATTGCCGGGAAAAAATATATAGGACCCTTGCGAACATAGAACTTCCCAAAGATCAGATGAAGAAACGG
>CAZSUK010000641.1:0-3684 GCA_964609355.1 uncultured Acidobacteriaceae bacterium
CATCCTCGAACACTATCAGCGGGCGGGAAGCTTTCTTCAGGAAAGCCCTGCCCAAAGGCTAGCCGCGGACTTACCGGCAAACTCCGCGGCCCCTGGCTTCTCTTCCGGCGAAATCATCTCGGGGCGGTTTCGAATTGCCGGCTTCCTCGGGCGCGGCGGGATGGGGGAGGTCTACAAAGCCGAGGACATGCGGTTGCACCGGCTTGTAGCTCTAAAGTTTTTGCCCGGGGATCTCGCCGGATATTCGCAGTCTCTGAGCCGTTTTCAACGTGAGGCGCAGGCTGCTTCTGCTTTGAATCACCGCAACATCTGTGTCGTGTACGACCTGGGCGAGCAGAACGGGCGTGCCTTCATCGCCATGGAGTTCCTGGAGGGACAGACCCTGAGAGATGTAATCATGGGCCGCCCCCTTGAACTGGAACGACTGCTGGATATCGGAGTCCAGGTAGCGGATGGCCTCGACGCAGCTCATTCCAAGGGCATCATGCACCGGGACATCAAGCCAGAGAACATATTCATTGTCAGCCGCGGTGACGCGAAGATTCTGGATTTTGGCTTGGCGAAGCTGCAGCCGGTAGGCATGGCAGGGGCCGGCGATGACATTACCAGTGGAGCGGCCGAGCTCACCCAGCATGGGGCAGCCATGGGCACGGCCGCCTATATGTCGCCGGAGCAGGCCCGCGGAGAGAAACTGGATACCCGCACCGACCTTTTCTCGTTCGGTTTAGTGCTGTACGAAATGGGCACCGGGCGACGGGCCTTCACCGGCGACACTGCGGCCATGATCTTTGCCTCACTTCTGACGGAGACGCCCGTACCGCCTTCGAAGATTAATCGGGCCATTCCACGTGAGCTCGACAAAATCATCGGCAAGGCCCTGGAGAAAGACCGTGCCCTGCGCTATCAGCATGCGGCGGACATTCGAGACGACCTGCAACGCCTGAAGACGCATTCAGAAAAGAATCAGACTGCAGCGCTTTCTTCGCGTGCGCTCAAGCCGATGTGGTCTCAGCAAACCCACGCAGCCACAAGACCACGCTTACGCGTGCCGCCTTGGGCGGTCATCATCGGGTTGACGGTTTGCCTGTTGAGTGCTGGCTTACTCCTGTGGACGCGCAATCGCCGGCCTGCCACTCCTACCCATATGGAATATACGCAGCTTACCTATTTGGCGGATTCGGCGACGTCTCCGGCACTTTCCCCGGACGGCCACATGCTGGCATTTATTCGTGGCGAAAGCCCATTTCTTGGACCGGGAGACGTCTACCTGAAGCTGCTTCCCGATGGCGAACCGGTACGACTCACGCATGACGATCATCCCAAGATGGGCCTTGCATTCTCGCCTGATAGTTCGAAAATATCATTCACCCGCGGGGACGGATGGGATTGGCAAGGGTGGACGGTGCCGGTGTTAGGGGGCGAGCCATCGGAATTACTTCCGAATGCCTCCGCTTTGACTTGGGTCGGTCCTCATCAGGTGTTGTTTTCGGAGGCGGAAAAGGCCATGAAGATCGTGACCGCCGGCGAGAGCCGGGTCAACGCGCGGGATGTGTATATCCCAAAAGGCGCCAATATGGCTCATCGATCCTATCTTTCCCCGGACTCCAAATGGGTCCTTGTAACGGAAATGGACGAGGCTGTTTCCTTCACGCCGTGTCGATTGGTTCCGTTTTCGGGGGGATCGGAGGGGAAGCAGGTCGGACCGATCCCGTCTGCGTGCACCGAAGCGGCCTGGTCGCGCGACGGACGCTGGATGTACTTCGCCGCCAATGCAGGGAACGGGTTTCACCTTTGGCGGCAGCGATTTCCGGATGGGGTTGCCGAGCAACTCACCTTTGGAGCAACCGAAGAACGCGGAATCGCGGTGGCGCCTGACGGAAAGTCGTTGGTCACCTCCATTGGTTCTCAACAAAGCACAGTCTGGGTCCATACTCTCAAGGGCGACAAGCAGGTTTCTATGGAGGAATTCGCCTACTTGCCTTCCCTGTCTCTGGACGGCCACACACTCTACTATCTTGTCCGCAAAAATGCCGGTAAGCTGCTGAGCGGCGAGTTGTGGTTAGCAGACTTGAATTCCGGTCACAAGGAGCAGTTGGTTCCTGGGATTTCTATCGCCCGTTACAGTGTCTCTCCTGATGGGAAGACAGTCGCGTTTACCAGGGCTGACAGCGATAGCCATTCGGGCATCTGGATCTGGTCTCTTGATCGGCACGCTTCGCCGCGGCAACTCCCGACTGCGGAAGCGGACACTCCCATATTTGCTCGCAATGGTGAAATCCTCTTCTCCATGAAGGAGGGTGCATTCAATTACATTTTCCGCGTGAAGGAAGACGGAACAGATTTACGTAAGGCAATTCCAGACCCGGTCGCCCGTCTCATCAGTCTGTCTCCTGATGACCGATGGCTGGTGGTTACGATTGCCTCCGGTAACACAGACCGCTCGCAAACCGTCTCTGGCTATCCGATGCGGGGAGGCCCCCCGCGAGTCTTGTGCCGAGTGTGCGCTGTCGGGTCATTTGAAATTGATCCGCCGGTCGTCGGCTGGTCTTTCGACCAGAAGTCGATGTTTATCTCTTTGACGCATACAGGGGCCAATGACAAACCAAAAACGATTGTGATTCCCTTGAATCCTGGCGATGCCTTTCCGGCGTCGTGGAGCGAGTTGGTCACCAATACGAAATTACCGCGGATGCCGGGCGTACGTATGCTCGACCTTCCCAGCGTGTTTCCTGGGCCGGATGCCTCGAACTACGCGTTCTGGCGAGTCAGTACCCAACGCAACCTCTATCGCATTAGTCTGCCTTGATTGCTCTGGGAGGCAAGGACTGCGTAAGCACGTTAAAAACCTCTTGAGTAGAAGTAACACTCTTAGCCTCTCCGAATAGCGGTGCTCGGAGAAAAACCGAGAATAACCGGATCCCAATGAGCAAAAATGCACAGCTCCTCGTTGTGAACACAGGATAGGGACTCTTTCTGCCAAGCTCCCCGTCGTTGAGGTAGATCGCCAAACGAGCAGTCCCATTGCCTTGGCATATTGACCAGTTAGTATCGACACTATGCCGATTAGCGCAGTTGGCGGAGATATGCGGCCAATGCTTCCAGATCATCCTGTTTCAGATCTACAGCTGTCATACCGCCGTTGGTCATCTTACTGCTTGGCGTACGAAGAAGTGCGATCAGTTGCGGGTCAGTATATTTCTGACCAACTCCCGTCAGAGGGCCTGCGGCGGCGGTGCCCATGCCTCCGTCTCCATGACAGGAGCTGCATGATTGAGCCTGAAAGAGGGCCTGACCCTTCAGCACCTTCGGATCGGCAGAAACCAGGGCAGCCGATACACTGCCTGCAGCCGCTTCCGGAACGAACGGCTTTAGCATGAAGGCCTTCGCATCCTCACCCTGCTGGCGCATCTGCGCCGCCACCCCAGGATCACGATAATCGTCCCGATAGCTGGCTATTCCAAGAGACGTATAAGCAATCAGGAAGAGAAGGAATGCGCCCACTGAAATTGGCCGGCGCCAGGGACGGCGCTCGAGTCGCCGATCCAGAAACGGCGCCGCAGCAAAAATCAGCGCGAGCAAGGCCGGCAAAAGAATACCGCCGATCAGCGACCAACGGCCACTGAGATACTTAAGCCACTGAAACGCAGGCCGATAATACCATTCCGGGCGAGGCAGAAAATGCGT
>CAZSUK010000642.1:0-8830 GCA_964609355.1 uncultured Acidobacteriaceae bacterium
TTCACAAGCCTGCCGCAAAGCATCGATCCCGGAGATCTGGTGTGTTCCCAGGCTCATGTTGATCACGCGAATGTCGTTCGCGATAGAAGAGCGAATGGCCGCGGCCAGGACTCGAGATTCGGTCCGCAAACGATCTTGTAAGATCTTCACGCTGTACAGCGCAACACCGGGCGCTTTGGCTCGAATGATGCCAGCGACCGCTGTGCCATGTCCGTCGTAATCCCGGTAATCGTCACTGAAGGCAATCTCGCCGCTCGCATCGCAGGTTATTTTGACCCCGCCAGACAATTTCCCGACGTGTGAGTGGTGAGCATTGATTCCACTGTCGATCACCGCGACTTTAACGTTGCGTCCTGTGGCCTGTTGTAAGGCCTTGTCATTAAGGCGCAAATCTGAAGACATCATGTCGCCACCGGTACGGGGGTCGAGAGTGTTCGGTGGCGCTGAGCTGCGAGGTGAAGCTGCTGATAAAGGCCTTCCATCCTCAAAAGCTGACGATGGTCGCCAACCTGCGTGATGCGGCCCCCTTCCATAACGACAATTCGATCCATATCCACAACCGACGAAAGTCTGTGGGTTACGATGATGGAAGTGTGTTCCCCAAGCCACCTGTCCATCGCTTCCCGAATGCGCGATTCAGTTAGGACATCGAGGGTGGCAGTAGCTTCATCAAAAAGCCAGACCTTGGCTTTTCGCAAAATTGCTCGGGCAATGGCAATCCGTTGTCGCTGTCCGGCGGAAAGCCCGATCCCTCTTTCTCCGACCACGGTTTGATAGCCGTGCGGAAGAGACAGAATGAACTCGTGAACGTCGGCGGCTTGCGCAGCCGCATGGATGTCCTCAGCTGTCGCATGCGGGCTTCCATATCGGATATTCTCCTCAATCGTGGCATGGAAGAGACAGGGCTCGTGAGTGATGACCGCGATGTTTTCGGTCAGGGTTTTGAACCGGAGTTCGCGCAGATCGTGCCCATCCAGCAAAATCTGTCCCTGTTGAGGGTCGTAGAAGCGCAGCAATAACTCCATGAGCGTAGTCTTTCCGGCGCCCGTAGGACCAATGATCGCCAGCCGGCTGCCAGCGCGGACAAAAAGGTCGATATCATGCAGGATCTCCTGGCCAGGTTCATAATTAAAGGAAACACCTCGAAGTTCAACCTCGCCCCGAACGCATGACAACGAAATAGGATGAATTGCTTCCTTGACGTACGGTTGCTGGTCCAGGACTTCAAACACCCGCTCAAGGGAGACGCCTGCACGCTGAATACCAAGATAGAGGCCCATAAGATTCTTAATAGGGCTGATAAGTCTGCCCTGATATGCCGAAAAAGCGACCAGAGCACCTAGCGTCATCTGCCCGTTGATTACCAAATGGCCGCCATAAAGCAGCAAGATCAACGCGCCTAAAGAGAGAAAAAATGCCGGCACCGCCTGGCCCGCGCTAGAAAGGACCTGAGACCGTAAGAGCGAGTCGACGTAGCGCTGATTGCAGCCAGCCAGTTTGGAGGCCTCCGCTTCTTCCGTCCCCATGGACTTGATGAATTTGATTGCATTGAGGGATTCCAAGAGAGCGCTGGCGAAATCGGCATTTCGCTCTCGAACGGTTTTTGCCTGCCGCGTGATCGGTTTGCGACAGCGCCGCAGGCCTTCAACACTAAATGGAATGAAGAACGAACAGAGAATAAACAACTTCCAGTTTAGCCAGAGCAGGAGTCCAGCGGTGCCAACGAGCGTTAGGGAGCTCAGAACTAAACTGAGCGCTGAATCTGTCGCCACTTTTTGAATTTCAGCCACATCGCTGTTCAGGCGGGAAATGATATCGCCCATTCGCATGTTCTTGTAGAACTGAAGCGAAAGACTCTGTAGATGACGGAATAGATAAAGGCGCATGTCCATAAGAATTTGCGCCGAAGTAGATATCGAAAGATAGCGCGCTAGGGCGCTGGATGCGAAGCTGAGGACCAGAATTGCGGTGAATGCGAATGTAGAAAGGATCAGGAGATGAGAGTTCTTTCTTGCCAGAACAACATCAATGAGGAACTTGGCAAGCAGAGGATAGCCAAGGCCAACCGCTGCTGACAGTAGAGTCAAGAGGAAGATCAGGAAAAGCCTGGCCTTACATGGAGCAATGAACTTGAGGAGAGTGCGGACGCGGGAGCGCGTAAGGTTCAAGGTCACTGAGCCGGGCTTTCCGACCTTTGTTCCTCTGCGCATTTAAACCCCTTCCTGAGGCCTCACGAGCGGTCTACTGAGGATGAAAAACCCGAAGCGCGCAGTTCGCTGTTGTTTCCGGCAGAGCGATGGTCTTGACGGGATTCAACGTTCTGGTGTCGTAAATTAAAATAGAAGGACCCCCGTCCGAAAGATACAATTTGCTGCCGTCGCTCGAAATGTCCACGGACCCTTCCGTCATCGGGAGGTTTTTGATGGCGATTACCTTTCTTTGGATAATGTCGACAACAAAAAGTGAATTCCAGACCGCGTAAGCGCGTGCGCGATCTGGTGAGACGACCGCCGAATCCCACATCTCTGCGGGGCCCAGATCCATTTGATCCCAAGTACCGGTCACGAGGTCAAAGTTGAGCAAGCCGACAAAGGCTCTTTTCGTAATAGGATCGTTTTTTTGCGTCGGACAACTCAAAAGGTTGGTTTGAAGAAACTGTGGATAGCACGAAACGGATAGGGAACCTTCTCCGGGAACGGTGTTGGATTGGAAACGGATGGTCTTGACAATCTGACGCGTGTACACGTCGATCACATATAAATCCGCGCCGAACGCGTAAAGAAGTCGGTCGTCAGTGGGAGACGGTACCAGCAAATACACTCCCAGGGAGACTTGCAGGAGTTTCGTTACCTTGTGAGTTGCCAAGTCCAGAGCCCAGATTTGGGGTTCCTGAGGATGCACAGAGTCTCGGGCGCGGTCGACGCAGAGCACATTAACGAAAATTGTGTTGTGCTCCCGGTTGACTGAAAGCCCGAAGATTCTGACGGTTTGACCGGGAGAACTAAGATCGATGGTATCGACCACCTGCTTGCGGGCGACGTCGATTACCTCTACCATGCGGCGCCCTTGCGTTATCACAAACAACAACCTGCCATCAGCGGAAGGAACAATTTCTCTGGGCGCGATGCCATGTGTAGCGATCTGCGCAAAAACCTCGTCGGTATCAGTTCTCTCCAAAACTACGGTCTTGCCAATGGTACCGATGGCAACAAGTTCACGAGGCAACGGCTCCTCGGCGAAAGATGCATTCGGAAGACAGATCCCAGCCAAACAGAGACCGATGAGTGCGAGAACATACGTTCTCTTCAGGCGACAAGATATCAGTGGGTAAAATAGCGACTGAATCTTCATATAGCTCACGTATTTAGGACCTACTTGCTTTTATCTTCCGGAAAGATAAGGTCCAATTTTCGCCAGTCGTTCCCCGCCGTTCCGTCCTTCTGAGTCCAGTCCAGAAAATTGGTGATCTGGTCGGGAACTTGAGCGGGCCATGAGCAGTTGTCATAGCAGCCGTAAAGGTCGGCCTCCATCGGATGGCACAATCCTGTTACCAGTCCGTTTGCGCCGGTTTCCCATCCTGGATCGAAGCTGAGTGTACAGCCCAGAGGCAGCTGCTGCATGGCGCGAACGTCACCTGATTGTTCCTGGCCGTTGGCAAGTTGCTTTGACGACCGTTCCTCAATGAGCTTGGCTTTCTGGTTCAAAGGTTTGAGATGGTCCATGGCGCTTACGCATCCCCTTTCTCAAGCCGTTCGAGAAATGCGGGACTCTTTTTCATGATTTCGACGTAGGCGCGTAGGCCCATGTCGATCCAGGAGCGAATCCATTCGCAATAGTGAGTATTGGCGTGCCCGAGAGTCCCGTAGCGTTTAAATCCTTCGTGGTGGCAACCCCCTGAACAGATGTTGCGAACCCAACATATCTGGCAGGGCGGCTTGGCGCTGAGATGTGTGAGGGCCATAAATTCGGTCTGCTTTGCACGATCAACACCCGTGTCGAGCGTTCCAACCCGGTGCTCATCGGATTCCAGAAACCGGTGGCATAGATACAAATCTCCGGTACTGCCGACTCCGAGCAAACCCAGGCCGGCGCCGCATGGGTAGGCTTTGACTACGCCTTGGTGCAGATCAGCGAGCAGGTTGGTAAGGTTCGAGAAACCAGGCCGCTGGCCGCTCGAGGCTCCATCTACATATTTTGCCGTCAACTCCCCAAATTCTTCGAGAATCTGCCAGAGCTCGTCTGGAGTAAGAGCATAATTGTCGTCATCCGACGAGGTGACCGGGGCAAAACCTATTTCATCGAATCCCATTCCACTGAGATGCTCGAAAATCTCGTTAACTGCCGTGACACCGTGGGTCAGTGTAACCCGGGCGGCAATGGGACGGGTCTTGTGCTCGCGGAGAAGATTCATGACGCGTGGCTGGATCATGTCGTATGAGCCCAATCCGCTCTTATATGTCCGTCGCAGGTCGTGGAATTTCTTGGGGCCGTCGATGCTGACGGCTACTCCGATGCGGTGGTCTCTTAGAAAATGGATGATCTCGGGCGTCAGATAGGTGGCATTGGTGGTCATTGAGAAATCGACTCGCTTGCCCACCGCCTGTCCGGCTTTGGTCGCATACTGCACCGTCTCCGAAATCAGCCGAAAGTTCATGAGAGGTTCGCCACCGAAGAACACCAGGGTGACCGTTTCGTGATTACCCGAATTTCGCAAGAGAAAGTCGACGCTTTTTCTTGCCGTCTCCTGACTCATGAAGCGCTTGGGAGCGCCATAGTCACCCTGGGAAGCAAAACAGTAGGTGCAGCCGAGATTGCAATCATTGGCAATGTTGAGGACAAGGCTGCGCTGAGGAAAGGAACCCGAGGGAAGCTTCGGCAGCGGTGGAACGGTTTGCGCGAATAGAGATCCGTCTTCTGTTAACAAGACCCCCATAGCCTGAAGTTCGGAAAGCCCTTGAACGATCGAATGAATCGAATGCCGGGTCCGCAAGGCATCTACGATTGCGGGCGCCGCGAGGGGTCGGCTTTGGCTAATTGCCACTGCATGCGCGGGCTCACTCACAGTTGCGCCATCGAGTATAAACAGGTGAATCATCTCGAACGCAAGTTCGCTGATCTCAAAAATCCCCGTCACAGGAACGACAAAGACGTAATGCTTCCCCTGGAAACTAAAGGGCCGGATTTCCCCCAGGCGGACATCGCCTGGATTTGAGTGCACCTTAGGGGGGGCGATTTCTTCCCGGCGAACCTCGGATCGGCCTGGATTTGAGGAGGCCTTCCTCGTGCTAATTTGCACCAATCCCTTGCTAATCCACGGATCGGTTCGCGTTGAAGGCGCCATAAAGTTTCCTCCCGTAGCTCTTAGGGCATGTCGTGCTTTACATAAATAGGGGCGGCGACAAGCAGATAAGCTCGTCCTTGCAAAATTTGCTTAGGGTCCGGTGCATAACTGGCCACAACCCACACGCTGCCCGCATTGTTGAGCGTTTCCGGTCTTTTTTGATTGGGAGTCTCCAAAGATGGAGTGAATAGTCCAGTCTGGTCGATCGTCCCTACGAACTGTTTGTCGTCAGCGAAGTAGCTGTAGTAATAGTTTCCGATTTCCCATTTGGCAGAGATGGTGCCAATCTCAAAATCGTCTTCGGTCCCCGCTATGCCGTCCTGGCCATTGCTGTAAGCGACCGCCTCGAATTGTTGCAGTTGCTTCGGGACATCGGCGCCTCCCATTCTAGCCCCGCCGCGTTCTGGCAATACGCGGATATATCCATAGGTGTCGTACAAACCAAGAAGCTTCGGTCCAACGGAGCCTCGCAGGTGTACGTCCCGGAGGCCCACCGCAGTTCCAGACAAAATGGAAACACGGGCCACCACTTGACTACTTGTGTCTTTCAGAATGGAGACAATCTTTACGTTTTTTCCCAGGTCGAGGTCGCCGGCTTGCAGATTAGTAGGCATGTTAATTCCCAGGATCGTTATGTTCGTCTCGGACGTCGGTATTTGCAGCGCTCTCGGTAGGATCCCGAGGATCTTTGTTGGACCCGTGTCAAGATAGCGCTGTTCCTCACCGCCGATCTCCGGGTGCTGCTCCAGAAACCAGCGTCCCTCGAGAATCTCTTTGTCGGGAGAAAGTTCAAACACCTCGCGGATCGTGCGGCCGTCGCTTGACTTTGCGCTACCTCGCCACTCGGATCCCCCGTACCAGACTCCTTCCCCCTTTCGTTCTTCTTTCTCGCCGTTAGCAAACTCCATGCTGGTGATGTTCTGATAAATACCGTCAGGCCCGGGCGCTATGCTCACATTGCCAAGGTAATCTCCATGTCCGGGCTCGTGCCCCCACACCATCCAACTGCCCTTCGCCGGTGGCCGTTGACCCCTTTCGCGTTCCCACTCCGGCGTATCGAGCGGAAACCGCTCTGCAAGATAGTTCAATGCTTTGTCCGCGGAACCGGGCCATTCAGGGGAATTTAATTCCTCGGGGAAGCTGGCAAAGTGAAAATCCTTCAACTTTAGCCACTCTTCGCGGGTTCGCCGCTCTCCGGCGATTCTGGCGTAACTATGACAGCGCGTGCAGAGAGTTCTTACGTCATCATTGGGAACGTTTTCCTGAACATTTAGCCGCCTCTCCAACGCATACGCAATGCCTTGGACCTCGGATGACGTGAGCCCTTGGGCATCGGCCAGATATCTAATGATTTCTCGCGCCTCGGAGGCGGAAGAAGGTATACCGTTCATTCGGCCCATTCTTCTGATTGTGTCCTCCCATCCTTCAGGCGTCTTCCTTTGATAAGAGATGCGGCTCATGCAAAGGTGAGAGTCAACCTGATGGCAGCCGCCACACGCGCCTCGCACTACCTCGCTCGCGACCGGGATACATTGTGCTAAAGAGTTCTGACCGGCAACAAAAACCGAGCCAAGAAGCACGAATGGCAGGATAACCTTCCGCATCTTCATTCCACCATCACCGCTCAAGTTTAAGGGCTCTGCGTCGTTCCAACGTGCCGCCGGAGGCTGATTTTTATTCTTATATCTGCAAATTCTCCACAGGGAAAGAAAAATATCTTGCATTTCGATATTGTCCAGCTCTATGCTCTTCGTGAGGTTGCTCAGGTATACCACTGAGTTTACGGTTATCGCAAACTGGCATTCCTTCGAACCCGTCGTTTAGTGCGCCCAATAGAATACTGCAGCGGGAAAGGGAGGACCGGAAACGATTAAAGAGCCGAGACGAGCAACACATATGGAAAGCATGAGCCTCGTAACGCAGCTTTCACGTCCTTATTGCTTTTTGTGACCTTCATCGGGACAGCCGTTGCACCAATCGCGTTTGGCGATCAATGATAACGCGTAGACAAGGCACCAGATGATAATAAACGAGCTAGCTGTTCGATGAGGTATCTCGCGCCTTTCTGTGCCATTTCGCATTTAACCGGTCCTACTCAAACTAACTGCTTTCCAAAGTGTGCAAATGTAGCCGATCCGCTGGGTCGCTATCAGTAATACAAGCAACACTTATAGCTTTCAGACTAAGACATAGCGAAATCACGATTGCTAATCGGGCCCATGGTTCCTGGTCCTCGCAAAGCCACAATCGTCTCGACAAATGCTTGCGGAACCCATTTCAACAGCTTGTCCGGCCACCATCCTGCGCACTCATCCTGATGCTGCTGTCTATCTCGACTATGAGTCTACCGCGGAACTGAAGTCCATGTTTGCCACCTAACTCTAGACGAACAGTTCGCCCCTTAAACTGTTAGCCGGATATGTTCGGATGGATATCCGGTCGGGGGCACCCCAGGCGCATATGAGGATATATCAATGAAAAGACCAGACTCATCCAGAGGCGTGAGTTTCGCAACCGCAATTATTGTCTGCGCATCGTCTACATTATTTGGACAGTCCCCACGCACTATCGAGCTTCAAGATGGCTGGAGGCTCATCTCAGCGAGCAAGCTGAGTGATTCGGGCGCGGCAATCTCTCAACCGACGTATGCAACTGCCCAGTGGTACCCCATCCCCCGCATGCCCGCGACGGTTCTTGATATTCTGGAAGCCAACGGCGTCTATCCGAATCTGTATTTTGGGATGACTCTGCTCAAAGAGGTGCCGCAGGATCTCTACAGGCAAGACTGGTGGTATCGCACCAGCTTTCCAGTTCCTTCCGAAGGAAGCACTGTCTGGATTGATTTTCCCGGGATTAATTATCGTGCACAAATCTGGCTGAATGGAAAGTTGATTGCCGACGAAAAGCAAGTTGCCGGAATGTATGTCGATCATCAGTTTAATGTGACTCGCTTTATCCACCCAGGGGCGGCCAATACTCTCGCAGTCAAAGTTATCCCCGAACGACTCATACGAAACGTCACCGGGGTTGAACTCGCGGATAGCTGGTTCAATTGGATTAACTGGAAATATTTCGGATACAAAGGATCGCTGAATACTCATGATCTGCCCGCGCTTCCAGTGACTGTCAACTATATTGCGCCGGGATCCTCTGAAGTTGATAGCTCTGCTGCTACGAAAGTGAACATCACTGCGGCTTCGACTGAAAGCGTTACCCTGGCTGCCACGGTTACATCAGGTGGAAGAGTGAGATCAGGCACGGTGAGCTTTATGCGCAAGGACGCTCTTCTTGGCCGTGCCGCGGTGAATGCCGATGGGGTGGCCACGCTGAAAATAGAGAAACCGGCTTATAGCCTTTTCGATCATGAAGGTGGTAACTCTTTTTTACCCGATCGGAATGCCGGAATCTGGAAGCCGGTGTCTATCCATGTTACGGGAGCAGTGAAGCTTTCGAACGCCTCTGTCAACACGGATCTACCCCTTCCACAAA